>CAZQQR010000136.1:0-13729 GCA_964595515.1 uncultured Pirellulaceae bacterium | reverse complement strand
CAGGCTGGGCTAGATAAACGATCGGGCCGTTGGCCCTTCGGTTGGTTGATGATTCTCGCTCCAGCGCTACCGTAGAGTCCGAAAGCATTACACCTTATTCAACGCAGGGGAAATTCAGTCTCAAACGACCAACCAAGGCAAACGTCCGGGCCGAAGGCCCACCAGTTTTTCTAGCCCAGCCTGAAGGGCTGGGTTCTTGCCGCCTAGCTCGCTGTCATCGTTGCTTGCAAATCAAAACCTCTTTTCGATATTGTTGTAGTAGCGCCAGCAAAACGCGAATGCAACTCGTGCAAGCACGTCAAAATGGGTAATTCGTTGCCAAAGCTGAATGTCAAATTGTATCAATTATTTGAAACGTAACGAAAATACTAATGAGTTTGATTACTCCACGTCGATAGTTTCTAGCACATGTACCTTTTTTTCGGGCGCGTAGTGCGCTTGGTTTAAGGAACAACTTTAGCCTCAAAGCTTCGGGATTCGTCTCGGGAGACATCGATGAAGACAAGATTGAGCCTGTTTTGCCTAGCCATTGCATTGATCGCAGCACCTGCTGCTGATGCTCAGCTGGCACGGCCTTTGATAGGTGGTGGATTCGCTAGGTCAGCATTCCAAAGTGTTGCTGGTGATTTGCATCGCCCCTCGTCTGGGACGCCTGGGCGTCTATGGTTTGAAGCCAACGTGGCGGACCAAGGCCTGGGATATTCGGGTGGCTACCTAACGGTGGGGGCGAAAACCAGGTTATTCGAAGACCGGCTAGACGGACGCTGGTTGTTCGAAGGTCAGTTCAATCACTCTCTCGAAGAAGACGGTGGGGCGTTTGCCAACATCGGCGTCGAGCGAGTGTTTTCAATTGACTCCGCGGGGGCCGATATTGCAGTCGGGCTTTGGTACGACTACGACGGAGACGAGCAAGGCAACTTTGCTCACACGTTCCATCAAGTCGGTGTCAGTGGTTCGATCAAGACTCGCCGCTGGGACTTGATTGGTAACGCTTACATGCCAACAGGAATTCAAGATTACAGCGTCGGGCTGGATGGCAATTGTTTCTTTGGTAACAGCATCGCTTTGACACCTGGGATTGATTCCGCACTTCAAGGATTCGATGTTACCTTGCGAATGCGACCAAAACAGTTGGCGTTCTTCAACGGTACAGTTGATCTCGGTGGTTACCATTACAACTCAGACATTGTTGACGCATTTGGTGGCGGACGAGTCCGCATGGGAATGCAAATCTTCAACGGCCTGTTGGTCAACCTTGAAGTCAACCACGACGAACGATTCGACACGACCGGTGTCCTTGGACTTGGCTGGGTATTCGGTGCTAATGCAAGCGGTTACGGCCACGAGTACTCGGGCGTCGGACGCGATTTGGAGCAGACCGTCCGAAACGATCACATCGTTCGATTCAATCAAGACTTTGTTTTGGCCGTCGATCCAGACACGGGTTTGGCCTACAACGTCGTTCACGTAAACAACAATGCTGACCCTGCTTTTGCAGATGGATCAGCGGAAACGCCATACAACACTTTGCTTGCCGCTCAAAACAACAGCGCCGTCAACGACATCATCTTTGTTGACGCTGGAGATGGCACCGACCGAAACATGGATCGGGGTATTCGATTGCAGGACGGTCAGCAATTGCTTGGCAGTGGACAATCATTCTTGCTTCCAGTTCAGGGCGGGGTCTCGTTCCAGCTGTGCAACGAAGAGGGACTGTCACCAACAGTATCCAACTCTGGCGGTTTCGCGGTTGTTCAACTTGCTAACGACAATGTTGTTTCTGGAATCAACATTGATGCGACGGGAGCTCGGTTTGGTATTTTCGGAGAAGGCACCAACGGTAGCATCCGAGACAACACCGTGGCGAATGCTTCTGAAGACGGCATGCGACTCAACGGAGTCAACGGAAGCTGGGACGTCTCTGGAAACACATTCCAAAACAACGGCCAAAATGGCTTGTATGTGCTGAACTCACTAGACACATCTTCGACGTTTAACTTTGAAGACAATATTGCGACCGGCAATGCGGGTAACGGTATTGAGCTGCGGAACTTTGATCCGGCTTCGGTTCAGATCACCAATAATACGACTAGCAACAACTTGGGGAACGGGTTGTTAGTTGACAATTTCCCTAACTCTTCAGGCAACGGCTTGCAAATCATGAGCCACACGTCGATCGGAAACGCCGAGAACGGAATGTACTTGGCCAACGGATCTGGCAACCTGAGTGTTTTGAACTCGATCGTTCAAAACAACACCGCGAGTGGTATTCTGGTTGAAAACTGGGCAACCCTGAGCACAGAACGAATCTTGGTTGGAACAACCGAAGGGGGCGTCAGTACACTCTCTGGTAACGGAGCTTTGGCGAACCTTCAGTTTGTTTACAACACACCTGGAATTCAGGCGAACGCGGTTGTGACTGGATTGTCTCTCTCAGATGGTGTTCGTGGATTGGGTGCCACGGTAGAAGGTTTCACACCTGCCGGTATCCAATCAACGCTTAATCTATCTGTGATCGACAACCTTGAAATCAGTCGTAACTTGAACGATGGAATTCGATTGGTTGCGATCAACAGTGGTATCTTGAATGCGGTTATCCGAAACAGTGGCGAGTTAAACAGCGCTTTGACAAACACGCCACTTCAAATTTTGGATAACGCTTCTGCCAACGGAGACGGAATCGCGATTCTTGCGGATGGTCTTAATGGACAACCCGCAGCACAGATTAATGCGATCATCGAAAATGTTGCGATCAGCAACGCATTCGCTCCGCTGAACGTAGGTACGCTCGGTGCTCGAACCGATGGGATTGGAATCGACGGAATCAACAATTCGGTTGTGAACATCAACATCGACAACATTACGATTGGCGAACCAGCAACCGCTCTGAACCGGTCGACTCCATTCGGGATTCGAGCTCAGTTCGACAACGACGGAAGCCAGTTGATCAACCGATTGTTCATCGACAACTCAACGATCTTTGCTGATAACCCATTGTTTGTGCAGACATTTGATCGAACTTACAGTGACATCTCGCTGGCCAATTCGAACTTGCTTCCAGAAGGAATCCAGTCGATTGCCGGTCTACGTGCAGACAACACTTCCTTTGGAGACGACCAAGGGTTCACAGGAGTCTATGTCCAAGCAATTGGGCTTGGAGACATCACTGGTCGATTCAACGCTCTTGACCCCAACGGTCAAGAAACCGACGCTGTACTGTTGGCTTTCTACGGCGACCGAGGAGTTGGGTTTTCGGAAGTGGTATCCGATGGAGACATCGACAACCTGACGCGAGTCTCGTTGGTGAACAACACGATTCAAGACATGACGTTCGAAGGTGTTGAACTCAATACTCGCGGTGACGCACACATGCTTGTTGAAATGACGGGGAACCGGATTCAGAACAACGGTGCGGGATTCAACAACGACACCAACGACGATGACCGCTTCAACAATCAAGTCGCGGACGGATTCAACCCGGGTGACGCTGCTGATCCAAACAACCTGACATTCTTTGACGGTGTGGACATCAACGCGTTCGACCAAAGTGTGATTTCTGCTCGACTCAATGTTAACACGTTTGTTGACAACTTTGAGCGAGGCCTAAGTCTTAACACTTACAACTCAGCAACGATTAACGCTGTACTTGGGAACAACACGTTCTTTGGAAACGACCGTGGTAATGACCCGGATGTGAATGTACCTGTGCTTGGAACTGGCAACCAATCTGGTACGCAGCCAAACATTATCACCTTTGGTGAAGACAGTATCGAACTGGTCAATAACGAAGAGTACTATCGACGTGACTTCGAATTCCAAATTCTTATCAACCCAATCACGGGTGCTCCAATCGACCTTGCAGGGGCCAACCTGCCAGCCGATACACCTGGTATCTTCATCCCTGGCAACACCGGGTTTGATATCTTTGGCAATGCAGTTGCACAAGGAACAGCAAACATGAATGTCAGCATGTCCAACAACGCGTTGCAGTTGGACGCCGACATTCTGGACTTCTCAGTTGCTCCGGGCGACTTCCAGCTGGGACTCGACGGCTTGACCAACGGCTTCACCGGTCCGTTCTTCGGAGTGACCGATGCACCTGCGGCAATCGCTTTCCCACTGGTTGGAAACGAAGAAACATTCTTCGGTGCTGAAGGATTCTAATTCAGAAGGGTTGGAATCAGAGTCAAAACGACAACATAGAAACTCAAGCGGAAGCCAATTGGCTTCCGCTTTTTTCTTGCTAGCGAGCATTTCGATCAACAGCCAATGTTGCCGCGCTGCTCTCAACGAACATTCCTGCTATCTTTCTTGAGGATGCGGTCAGAACTCTTGATGAGTTCCGCTACGGGAAGGTGGAGCAGATTGAACCATTGAAAATTCATGGAACATTAAGCTCGTTAACCCCATGAGCTCCTTGAACTCCTTGCTAGTAATTTTTTTGCCACCCAACAATAGTGGACGCCTCCTTGAAAGTACTGCAGCTCAATTCTGGACGAATGATTAACGGTGCAATGACGTACTGTAAATTCCTGAGCGAACAGCTGAATGACTTTGGGCACTCGGTAACTGTGGTCAGCCGTGAAGGCAGTTGGTTAAGCCAAAACCTCAATTCGGCTATCCGCGTGAACTCAAACCACATGGATAGAAAACTCAAAACGCTGAAGCAATTCGCAAACTGGATTCGGCGCGAACAATTCGACGTCATTCACACCCACATGAGCCGTGCCCACTCGTTTGGCGTGCTTATGAAATGGATGACGGGGGTTCCGGTGGTTGCCACCGCACACAACTGTACTTTTCAGCTGCATTGGCGAATGAATGATTTCGTTTTAGCCAACTCTCAATCGACGTTTGATCAAATGCGCCGGATCAATCGCGTCCCCGTCGATCGGTTGAAAAAAATCTACTGCTTCACCGATCTTCAAAAATTTCGAGACGTTCCTCCTCAAAATGTGACACGCGTCAAACGACAGATGCGGCTCACCGGCAAGGAATTTTTGGTCGGAGTTGTCGGAGAAGTGATTCCGAGAAAAGGACAATTGCACCTGTTCGAAGCACTCAAACAAGTCGTTGCGCAGGTCCCCAATCTCAAACTGGTTCTGATCGGACGGTTTCATCGCAACGAAGCTTACATCAAAAAGATGCGAGCCATTCAAATCAAAGACGAACTGTTTACCCGCGTCAAATGGCTGGGGTACCGCTACAACATTCAGGACTTCATGCACGCGTTCGACTTGTGTGTTGTTCCGTCGCTTCAGGAGCCGCTTGGCTTGGTCGCACTGGAATCATTTGCAGCGGGAACGCCGGTGGTCGCTACTGAGGTTGGAGGCTTGCCTGAAATAGTTCAGCACGAGAACAACGGGCTGTTGGTGCCACCCTCCAATCCGAAAGCACTCGCCCAATCAATCATTCGCATGGCAAAAGACAAAAAGATGCGAGAGCAATTCGGAAATGAAGGCTTGAAAACAGTGGTCAACCATTTTGACCCAGCAAAATTGGCTCGCGACGTGGAAGCCGTCTACAGCCAAGTTACTCAAACAAGCCGCGCTCGCGTCTCAGCCTAAATACTGAGCCGAGCGTGCCCAGCTGCGAATCCGAAGTAGCCAATGTTAATGCTGCCGCTAATTTTTAGGCAGACGCAAAAGCTTCGGATTCCAACTGATCGACCAATCCCTGTTCGAGCTTCAGCGCAGCTGCTAGTTCCGAAAGATACCTCTGTTCGGGCGCATTCGCTTTGTCGGTCATCAATAGAGACGCCAGATAAATTTCAACGGCAGCCTCCGGAGATTCCGCTTCTGCAGCGATCGCTGAAACCGTCGAAGGATTCTGTAGCTCGTTCATTAACACGGCCGAAGCTGACTCTTTCAAGCTCGATTCCTCGATCTGTTTGATGATGACCGCCTGCTCTTGGGCGTCGATCGTACCGTCGGCTTTGGCTGCCGCGATGATCGCTTTGATAATCAACAGCGATCTGGCGTTGGCGGATTCATCGGTTAAAGCCGCGATGGGCTGCCCTGTTGCCTCGCCGCCCTGGCTTTTTTGCCACTCGGTGTAAACCTTGTATCCCAAGCCGCCCAACGCAGCCAACGAACCAAGTTTTACAGCTGGTTTGAGAACTTTCCGACCTGATTTAGTACCAACCAATAATGCCAAGAGGCTTCCGGCAGCCGCGCCCAAACCGAGATTCTTGAGAACTTTATCCCGCTCCTCACCCGCAGGCGGAAGACCGAGATGCTCTGTCGCGTAATCAAGTCCCTGCCCGGCAAGCTCTTTACCTTTTTCCAATCCTTTGCCGGCAAGCTCTTTTCCTTGCTCCGCGATCTGTGCCCCTTGTGTCATCCCTTTCTCAGCCAAAACGTTTGCTGATTGAAGAAGCTGCTCGAGAAGTGCTTTGGTGTCCATTTGCGTCCTTAAAAAGAAATCTATGAGTTGCGGTGACGAATCACCAAAATGATTATTGGGGCTCTTTGTTTGTCGACAAGTCAACGCTGGCTTAAAAGCCAAAATCCAATCCCCAAACGTCGTGTTTTTGATTGTCGTACACTTGGGTTTGCGTCAACCGAATCACAATACCTTTGTCTCTTACGTGCCCAAAACGACCGGATTCTTTGCGATTGTCCAAAGCAAATAAGAAACGGGTGCGGCAAAAACCAGAGAATCCAAAATGTCCAATACGCCTCCGAGTCCAGGTAACCAGCTACTGGAATCTTTCGTATTCGAATCACGCTTGATTAATGACTCCGCCAAATCGCCCATCATCCCTGCCATCGTGACCAACACTCCGTAAATCAACACCCACCAAAATGGCTTGGGGACGGCTACATCAAAGACAACAGGAGCAATCACATAGACAACAAATAATGCCCCCAAAACACCACCGACCAGCGCGCCAATCGAGCCTTGCAACGTTTTCCCAGGACTGAGTCTAGGAGCCAACTTGATCGTCCCAAATTTCTTCCCAGCAAAATAAGCACAGGCGTCTGAGAGCTTCACGACCGAAATCACAGCTACAACGGCGAACACTCCCATGGTGTTGCTGATCAAAAAGCGATGAGCAATCAAAAACCCGAACAGCATGATCAAGTACAAAAAGATGAACGACGACCTACCCAGCCGGTCAATCACTTCGCCGCTGCCAGTGGAACTGTTCTGATCGAAATTCTTCATTTCAAAAAAGAACACGACGACCAACGCTAAAACGATTCCGGATAACGACCAGCCGAAATGCCCGAGGGGACAATCCACCGGATAGTCGGTCCACATCACCGGAGCGCTGGCGACGGTAACCATCAAAGCAGCCGCCCCAACGACAGTTCCATGAGAAACCCGATTGGCGACGTTGCCGAACATTGTGACTAATTCACTGGCAGCCATCGCAGAAGCCAAGATTGCCAACAGACACAGGACAATGCCTGATCGGCCAACCCCTCCATCGGTACCCAACCAAAAATCAATCCACAGCAAAACGAGCATTGCTGAAATGATGATTGCTGCTGAAATCAATCGGCGTCGCAACAAAGCCTACTCCTTGGTATTCAAACCACCGAAGCGGCGATTCCGTTTTGAAAAATCGCGAATCGACTGATGAAAGTCACTTATCCCAAATTCAGGCCACATCTTTTCCGTCACCCACATCTCAGCGTAACTTATCTGCCAAAGCAAATAATTGCTGATCCTCATTTCCCCAGCCGTGCGGATCAACAAATCTGGGTCCGACATGCCGGCGGTGTAGAGATGATCCGAAACAATGGACTCCGAAACGTCTTCTGGATTGAGTTCGTTCTGGTCGACTTTGCGACAAATGTTTTTAATGGCGTCGACAATCTCAGCCCGACCACCGTAGTTAATCGCCAGACACAAACAGGTTCCAGTGTTGGTCGAAGTCATCTCAAGCGACTTGTCCATCTCAAGCTGAACATCAGCAGGGATTCGCTCTCTCCGGCCAATAATTTTTAACCGGATGTTGTTCTCCATCATCGTTTCCCGCTCCTGAATCATGTATTCAGAAAGCAAGAACATGAGAAACTCAAGCTCGTCCTGAGGCCGTTTCCAGTTTTCACTAGACAGACAATACAACGTCAATTGCTGGACGTTGATTCGGGCACATTCCTCAGTGATCAGGCGAACCGTTTTAGCCCCTTGCTGGTGCCCATGAATTCTCGGTTTGGACTGTCGCTCTGCCCAACGTCCGTTTCCATCCATAATGATCGCGACATGGCGCGGACGCTTTTCCAGCGGCACTTCTTGAAGCAAATCAGAATCAGAATGGATGGATGAAGACATAACGTCAAACCGCTTTGGCCTTTAAGTAACTCTCTAATGGCTGATTGTCAGGAACGTGAATCGTTTGAGCCCGGTCGGGGCCAACCGAGATGTACTCTACCCGCCGTCCGATCAAAGTTTCGACTTTGCGGGCATATTGAACTGCGGCGATCGGCAAATCATCAAGCGATCTCGCTCCCGTAACATCCGTTTTCCAACCGGGAACCGATTCATAAATCGGAGTCACGCGGCGAAGATCATTGACGTGGGCTGGAAAGTGATCAATTCGCTCGCCATCGAGTTCATAAGCCACGCAAAACTCAATTTCATCGAGTTCACTCAACACATCGAGCATCGTCAGCGCGATCGACGTCACTCCGCCCAATCGAGCCGTGTAACGAGCCGCCACTGCATCCCACCAACCACAACGCCGCGGACGTCCAGTTGTCGTGCCGTACTCATTTCCAAGGTCACGAATATGCTGACCAATGTCGTTATCCAATTCTGTTGGAAACGGTCCGCCACCGACGCGAGTGGCGTAAGTCTTCGTCACACCCAGGACTTTTTTGATCCAGTTTCCAGGCACGCCTGAGCCGGTTGAAATTCCAACGCCAGAACTGTTGCTGCTGGTGACAAACGGGAAAGTCCCATGGTCGATGTCGAGCAACGAGCCTTGGGCACCCTCGAACAGAATGTCTTTGTCTTCGTCGATCGCGTCCAACAAAATTCGATTGGTGTCCGTGATCATTGGACCAAGCACTTTGGCGTACTCGGAATACTCTTCGATGATGGCTTCCGCATCCAAGTCAACCGAGTCGGTCCCGGAGGCAGCCGTCAAAACGCGTTTTTTTACTTCGACGATTTTCCGTACTCGCTCAGCAAAATCTGGCTGAACCAAATCACCCATTCGAATCGCAAAACTCCGGCCGACCTTGTCTGCATAGCAAGGACCGATCCCACGCAACGTCGTGCCGATATTGTCTTTGCCAGAAACAAGCTCGTTCCACATTTTGTCTTCCAACACATGCCATGGCATCACAACATGAGTTCGATCGGCGATCCGCATTCGCCCAGTCACATCAACGCCTCGCTCAAGCAAAGAATTAATCTCTTTGATGATCGTCGGAGGATTGAGTACAACTCCCGGCGCAATCAAATTCAACACGCCTTCGTGGATAATTCCGCTAGGAATATGATGAAGCTTATAAACGTCGTCACCGATCACAACGGTGTGTCCGGCGTTGGCTCCGCCCTGATAGCGGACAATGAGGTCTTTATTTTCAGCAAGTAAATCAACCAATTTTCCTTTGGCTTCATCACCCCATTGCAAACCGATTACGCATTGTCCTGGCACCTGAACTCCTCAGGAAAGTGTTTTAAATTGACCCTCAGCCGCACGAGCGAGCGTTCTAAAAAAGGCCGAGTCGGCACGCCGTTTCCGGATTGCCAAGCTGGCAAGTTTAATTTTTTAAGGCATCAACGGTCAACCACCGAACCATGACTTGTCAAAATTCTATCCCGATTCAGCCATCAAAATCGGTTATATTCGGATCACTTTGACGATTCATACCGTTTTAAATATCCATCAAGCACATAGTCGAAGTTGACGGTAGGGATTCTGTCCTTAATCATAAAGTGAGTTAGCGGTCTATCGCCAAAATTTATAGCCGCTCCAATCACTCACCCAAGCGCTGAACCAGACGAAAACAAGAGGCATTCCAATGCGATTCTCCCGTCAATTTCAAACCATCATACTGCCTATTCTGGCATGCATCGTGATGATTGGCAGCTCAACCGCCGAAGCGCAACGAACCAAGAGCAAAGACAAAAAGCAATTGGCGGTCATTCGCGGCAAGATCGCCTACGACAAAAAATTGATTCAGTCGTGGGATGGAAATCGCCTTGTCATTCCTTACCAAGATATCGAAGCCAAAATTCGCCAGAAAATAACTCCACCGGCTCCACCTTACCCACCCCAGCACAAACAGTGGACGCGAAAACAGTACTTGGAATGGGAAGCCAAATTTGTCGAAACCGCCCAAGGCAAAAAGTTCCTCGAAGACCGCAAGAAGCTCCTTGAGAACGCAGCGGCTTTTGATGTGAAGTTTGAAAAAGACGGAACGTTTGTAATCTACGACGTGCCCGCTGGAACCTACGGCATCCAAGGGAGAACGGATCGCGAAATCGGAGAAACCAATTATGGGTTCGAAGTCTTCGGTGAGATCCAGGTCCTCAAAGACGTCAACACGTTGAACCTTCGCCCAATGCGAGTCGAAGTCACTCCATTGATGAAAGCTGGACAAAAGGCACCTCCCTTTGCCGTCAAAACGCACGACGACAAAACAGTCCTGGAACGAACCACGTTTAAATCAAAATACCTGTTTCTAAACTTCTGGTCTTCCGTCAGCCCAACCTCTCACATTGAGCAAAAACTTGTCCAAGACCTAAACGAGAAACTAAAAGAAAAATACGACTTAATCGTCCTTTCGATCAACATCGATACCGACCGCGATAAAATCCTGAAATACATTGTCGACAAAAAACTTGTTCAGGGACGCCACGGATTCACCGGCGGTGCAAACCACAAAGCACTTTGGGATTACGGCGTGAGAAGTTTTCCGTCGTTCTGGTTGCTCGAAGGTGACGAAATCAAAATGTCACAGTACGAGATCGCTTCGATGATGAGAATCAAGCCCGACCTCGTCACCATCATCTCAGACAACATCGAAGGCAAAGGCGTTCCGACACCCGCAGAACCCAAAAAAGATGAGTCCAAAAAAGACGCATCCAATTCGGACTCCAAAAAAGGCGGCGGGATCCAGGTTTCACAACGCAAGAAATAAACGTTGATCCGTGAAACATCCGCCGCGACCAACCGTTTGGTAGCGGAACGCGTCAAGAGTTTCGAATCGCCACCCCAAGTAAATTCACCAACCTGAAACCTACTTGCCACCTGACTCATCAGGCGCGGTCGATTTGAACCGGCCGTGTTCAGACGCCAGTTGAATAGCCAGGTAATACAGCC
This sequence comes from uncultured Pirellulaceae bacterium, assembly GCA_964595515.1. GTDB lineage: Bacteria > Planctomycetota > Planctomycetia > Pirellulales > Pirellulaceae > Mariniblastus. The sequence goes on along the minus strand of CAZQQR010000136.1, from coordinate 2,439 downwards.
GGCCTGCGGACGCAATTTTCTTGTAGTTGATTTTGTCAGGCTGATCGCTTGGCTGATGATAGTCTGGGTGAAAGCCGCCAAACAAAAACGCGACGGGTACGCCTTCATCATAAAAGTGAATTTGATCGCTTCGATTCCAAACGCGTTCTTCATCGAGTTCAAACCGAAAACCAACGTGCTGGTTGGCTTCCAGGATCAAGTTGTGTAGATCCGTTTCACCTTTTTGACTTCCCACGAGATGAATTGAACCTTCATTCTCTTCGGCGGTCTCTTTTCGCGTTTCTTCATTTCGACCGACCATGTCCATATTGAACATACAAGTCATTCCCTCCAGAGGCAGAGTCGGATTCTTTGTGTAGTGATCCGAACCAACCAAGCCGATCTCTTCGGCAGCAAACCAAAGAAACAACAGGCTTCGTTTGGGGCGAACTGGATTCATCGAATAAGCTTTCGCAATACTCAAAACAGCGGTTGAACCAGAGCCGTTGTCATCAGCTCCCAAATGAACCACGCCATTTTGAATACCAAGGTGATCCAGATGCGAACCGATTACGACGTACTCGTCTTTAAGTTTGGGATCGGAGCCTTCGAGTCGTGCGACCACATTGGGCACGGCAGCTTTTTCGACTTGGAATCGCATTCTCAGTGTCACGTTCGATTCCGTCTGCAAGACTTTGACGCCTTCGCCAGCTTGATCGAACCAATCCGACATTCCACCGCAAGACTTAAGCAATTGCAAAGCAGCCGACCGAACCATCGTTCCGTATACAGTTGCCCCGCCTCGACTGCGACCACCAACCAATTGTGGAATTGACCGAGGCAGTGTGTCGATCAACCGAATGGATGCAACAGGACGCTTTCGCGAAAGCTGAGTCAAAGCAGACTTTACCGCTTTCCCATCCGACTCAAAAACAACGACCTTGTCTCTCAGTTGCAAGTCAGAAGGGATCTCAGCGGTCTCTCCTGTAAATTTCAGAAATACAACGTTGCCAGAAGTTTCCTGCTGTGATTTGTAGCTTTCGAATCCGATTTGGTCGCGAGCAGCAATCTTCAGCCCATCAGGGCCTTCAAGAAAACACTCGTCGATGATCGCCATCCTTCTTTCCATTGGCAACATCTGGAAATAGGTTCCGTTATCGCCGACGGGTTCGAGCCCAAACTCCGCCAATTTTCCTGCGACCCAGTGGGCGGCTTTGGTATAACCGGGCTGTCCGGTTCCTCGTCCTTGAAATTTCGGTCCCGCTAACACTCCCAGCCATTCGCGGGCCTGGTCTGCAGTAATCGAATCGTAACCAACCTTTAACTCAGCCGGTGGCGGAGCGACCTCGCCATATTGCCCAAACGTTGGTGATTGGTTGACAATTAAAAATGCAGCCGCAAGTGCAGTCGCGAAAGTCGTCAAACGAAACGCTGTCGATTTCAAAAACATCCAATTCAAAAACATCCAGTTACCCAATCACCAATCAAGACCAAAGCCAAGCAAACAAATTTTGAAGCTTCACAGGTTAGTCGTTTCGACCGATCTTTGCACGGGTATTTTTTGATCGTAAATTATCAAACATTCTAACGTCCGTATTTTCGTCGAATCTTCCTGAACTTGAGGACTATCCCATCGACGCAGTCAACTACAACAAGAATGCTTGGGACAAAATGGCGAAGGCCGGTGACAAATATTACCGAGCCATGACGCCCGAGCAGATACGAAATGCTCGTGAAAAAGACGAGTGGCGAATTCGAGTCACTCCCACCAAAGCCGTTCCCAGAAATTGGTTTGGTGATCTGAAGGGCAAAGAAGTCCTGTGTCTCGCAGGCGGGGGAGGGCAGCAGGCACCAATTCTTGCGGCACTGGGCGCTGACGTAACAGTATTCGATTTAAGTGACAAACAACTTCAGCGAGACGAAGAAATCGCGGAGCGGGAAGGACTGCAGATCACCACCGTGACAGGCGACATGCGAGACCTCAGGATTTTCAACTCGAACGTGTTTGACCTAATCGTCAGCCCATGTGCGACTTGTTTTTGTCCAACCGTCAAAGAAATCTGGTCGGAATCCAATCGCGTTCTCAAACCTGGAGGAGACTTGATTGTAGGATTCATTAATCCAGTCTATTACTTGTTTGACGCCGCAAAAATGGATCGGGAAGAATTCGAAGTCCGTCACGCGATCCCCTACTGCGATTTCGATTTACCCGAAGAGGAACGGGAGACTCTTATCGGTCCCGACCGTCCGCTTGAGTTTGGCCACCCACTCGAAGATCTAATCGGCCTACAACTCGAAGCCGGATTTTCGATCACAGGATTTTATGAAGACGGCTGGGGTGCAAACGACCGATTAAGTTCGATGATTAATTTGTTCATCGCTACCAAGGCGACGAAGCGCTGAAAGTCAAAACGGTCGTCACCGGTACGGGCAAGATGGGCTTGAACGTTGTTTCGTCCG
>CAZQQR010000135.1:6026-13784 GCA_964595515.1 uncultured Pirellulaceae bacterium | reverse complement strand
TGCCACACCGAATTAGCTCGTTAGCCGCTGCATTCGTCTTTCGACAAGCTCCCGCGATGCGGCTACCAATGCATCCAAGTTTGATTGTGAAAGTGGCTGGTCGGTTTGCAGATCAATCGAAATCTCACGAGGCGAGCGGGCCTTCGCGTTGAGGTAGCCTTTGTCGTAATAGTCCAATAGCAAATCAACGCATTGCTCAAGGTCTCCCCGAGCAAGCGCTTCACAAGCGGCTTTGGTATTCTGTCCACCCATTCGTTTCGTGATCCGGTTAATCGAATCGTTGATCTGACCAACGGGCAATCCACCGTATTCATCGATCGCTATTTGACTGCGCACCGAGCGAGGCACGTCCAAAAAGATCGCAGGCGAGTCGCGCATTCGCAGCAGAAATTCATTGGGAATCGTTGCCGAACCGATTTTTCGGCTCTCATCCTCCAACCAAATTGGCCGGCCAGGATCCAACTGTCGCACCTCGTCAAACAGTAAATTTTCAAAATGCTCAACGGAAGGCTGTGGCGGCAATCCAATACCACCAAGGGCAGACCCTCGATGATTCGCTAACCCTTCAAGATCGACGACCTGCTCTCCCATTTCTTTGAGACGATGAAGAATCAGCGTCTTACCTGATCCTGTGAGGCCGCTAAGAATCACGGCATTGAGAGGATCTTTAAATGAAGCCTGAACATGGTGACGATAGGCCTTATAGCCTCCATCGAGCAAAAAGACTTCGATGCCAACCTGTTCCGCCAACCAAGCCACCGAACGACTTCGCATTCCACCACGCCAACAATGCAACAGAACTTGATTTGCGGAGTCTTGATTGGAACGAACGATTTTCAGCAGAGACTTTGCCAAGGATTTCATTTTGGGGCCGACTAGCTCAAGCCCTTTTAAAATCGCAAGTTCCTGCCCATTGTGTTTGTAAGAAATTCCAACTTTGGCCCGTTCATCATCGTCGAACAATGGCAAGCTTTTAGCACCGGGAATTCGCCCTCGCTCATATTCACCGGGCGATCGAACGTCGATGATTTCCGTTGACCGGCTACGTTCGAGAAATTCAGCGATATCGACAACGTGAGGCATAGGCCTCATCGTAACATGGAAATAAACCGGTCATAAGGTCTGACTCGCACGCTCTGACTCGTCAACGAGCTATTGACGTTCAATCGAACCTTTGGAGACCGATCGGTTGTTTGGCTAATTTGGTTTGGCTTAAGCTGGTTTAGTTTAAGCTGGTTGGTCTCGCGTCAACTTGGAAGCCACCCGCGACGCTGCCGCCATGCGAACCAATCCAATCCCACTTCGGAACACGATCGTTGCAGGGAACGACAACGCCATCGCCTCGAATACGTTTCGGTTCAATGCCAAAACGACCAAAAGACCGATCAGCACCAAACCAACGAGTGCAATCAACCACCCAACGACTTCTCGAACTACATAACTCATTTTCAACTCTTAGTTTAAATTCAATACCATCGAGCCGGTCGACTCAATTCCGCGTCGCAGAACTCACAAGGGCTCAGATCACGTCGAAAATCACGTCAACCATCCTTCAGCGAAACCTCTTTGCTCTTCATTTTCGCCCTTCGGCTCTCGATTCCTCGATGCTCTCGCCAATGTTGCCGAGCGAATTCGCCCCGACAAATCATATCCGCTTGCTCTGGAGTCATCATCCATCGCGTCGCCAACAGAATAATGCTTCGGCCAATGAACCAAATAAGGAACAAACTTCCTAACAAGAAAATTACCCGAGCCGGTTCAGGCAAGATCCAATATTCTCTTCTCGTTGACGCGTCGAACGGAAAAAGCTTAAGCAAGAAATACGCCGCGCCCATCGAAATTGGGATGAACCACCACCGTCCACCGAACACCGATGGAAACCGCCAAACAGGCCGTTTTGTTGGAAAGCTTCCGCTACGCGAGATCGTTAGCTGATAGACGGAACTGGTCAATCGATGAATCTCAAAAAACCGAAACGACAGTCCTGCGAACAACATCAGTAAAGTGGTAAATACGAGATCACCACCCGTAAGGATTGACATTCTTCCTGGGCTGAGGAGATTCACATTGGCCATTTTCACAATCAATACGATGCCAATTAGCGCATAGACCGCCCACACCCGTTGACCCCAGAACGCGATCAACAGTCCAACCAAAGTCATCACAAACCAGATCGGAATCAACACATCGAAATGTATAACGACGATACCGACTAGCGATGCAGCAATAGCCAAACAGGTTTTGGCCTGGTGTGGCTGTAGCCAAAACGAAGATTCCGTTTTTGGATTTGACTCAATATTCTCGGACATACTATCGAGCCCTCAACGTTCGGCCACGACTCTTTCCAGACTGCAACAACCCGACTTCGGTTGCCACCAACTGCATCAAAGCCGGGTCATCAATCCGAGAAAAGGCCGCACCCAAAGTCCTCAAGGAAGTGCGAAAATCAGACTCCACGTTTCTAAGGTCCGACGAGACAGAACGACTAAGAATTCGAGCAGCAACCGGGTCACCAATCTCATCCTGAATCCGCGGAGATTCAGGAGCGACATAAATCACTCGATGCCGAGCTGCCACAGCAGTCTGTACGGCGCTTTCAACAAACTCGTTCCCCATCCGATCGATTGGCTCAGGCGAGATGATGACGAACAGTTCATTGTCTTGGGCTCGAGACCGTGCCTCGGTCAGATGATCACAAACCGACTGAGTCATCCGCTGACGTTCAAATCGCCAATGTGCAGGATTGTAACGGGGAGCATCGAGAGAAATAGTCGTCGAATTAGAAACCACCGAGTACTTCCGGACATAGTTTAAACACGCATTCCCCATTTCGTGGTCGTCGTACTGAAGCCGTGTCGACGTCCCGGGCTCAAGATCCAGTAAATGTTCCAACACAATTGCCATCGCCGACCGAATCCGTCGTTTACGTCCGCGTGAAGGCCTAAAAAACGCTGGTCGTGTTGGCGAACGATTGAACAACTCATCAAACAGATGGGGAAACGTTCGGTTGGCATTATCAAATACGACTTCGACCAAATAGTCGATCGGAAACTTGTGTAGCGGCGGATTCGGGTCAGATGCTGCCATCAGATACTGCAACAATTTGGACAGTTGTCTTTCTCCGCCGCCATGTTTGATCCGATGGCTTTGCGAACTAGTAATCAAAGTAGCCGCGACCGGATCGCGATCGGCCAACAAGAGCTTGGCAATCGATGCTGCCGCGACAATCGCACGGTCCGCGGCAGAAGCCCCTGGCCGACCTTGAAATTGGTAGGCTGCCAAATCTACGATCAGCGTCGCACGAACGGGCACTTCATTCTCGAACTCACACGTCATCACTTTGCCCAAACGTGCGGTTGGTTTCCAAGCAATCGTTCTGGGCGGATCGCCAACTCGGTAATCTCGAATCCCCAGCAACTCAGAACTGATTCCTGCACTTCGATGTCGATGGTGGCCAATGTGCTGCTGCAAGTTGTTATGTTTCAAAACAGAAACCGTTGTTTGAGGCCGAATCAAAAACGGCAGCACGGTGACTTGTTGGTCCAAGGGGACAAAAATTTCAGTCCGAAAAAACCCCCAGTAGTCGGAGATCTCGATTCGGATCCCCGTAAAGTGAACTTGGCCGCAAATCGGAGTTGCAACGGTGTAGCTGATCTCGAATGATTCTTGATGCTGCACGTCTACAACGACGAACGCATTTTCAAGATGATAAAAAGTGTCCGGAGCGGTGTCCTGAATTAGCAACCGATATCCTGTAAACGCAGCCGGAATACTGCCTTTGAGAACAATCTTGTAGTCTCGATCAGTAACCATCGTGACTCGATCGACCGACTGGCCATCGATCTCTCTCAAGCAATCCTTCCAGCGGTTTTGTGAAACGAGAGTGACACTTTTGAAGAGCAACCATTCCATCCAAATCCATAAGACCAACGAAAGGCTCGCGAGCGCAAGCACTTCCCGTCGATCAATGATCGATAGGGCCAACAGCATTACCATGCTGGAGACGATCAGGCTGGAGCGAAAAGTTAACATTCAATAGTTGGCATTGAAACGGAAAATTAAAAACCGAGTGGATTCAGGCGGTAGAAAAGCGGCTAAAACAAATTCGACTATCGATTAGCCCGCGAAAAATTAAGCCGTTCGAATCGGAACTGAGCGAACGACCTCCGCGATCACTTCGCCTGTTGATCGACCCGCTAATTCGGATTCTGGCCGGATGATAACGCGATGTTCGAGAACGGAATCCGCAACTGCCTGAACATCTTCGTGGGTGAAAAAGTCTTTTCCATGAAGCAACGCCCGCGCTCGAGCCGCTCGTAGTAAATAGATCCCAGCCCGTGGACTTGCTCCCAGCAATACCTCACGATGATTACGCGTCTCGCGAATCAGATCCACGACGTACTCTTTCATTTCACGTTTACCAAACACGTTGGGAACGGCAGCCTGCAACTGCAAAATTGCTTCTGCGGTACAAAGCTGAGAAGGCGGGGCAGGGGGCTTTTCTTGAATTTCCAACAAGTCGATTTCACTGTCTCGATCCGGGTAGCCAACGTTGACTCGAAACAGAAAACGATCAAGCTGGGCTTCGGGCAATCGATAGACGCCTTCTTGTTCAACCGGATTTTGCGTCGCCAACACGATGAAAGGGTTGGGAAGCGGCAGCGTTTCACCTTCAATAGTGACTTGGTTCTCCTGCATGGCTTCGAGTAAAGCCGATTGGGTTCGAGCCGGAGCACGATTCAATTCATCCGACAAAAGAAGCTGACAAAAGATCGGTCCGGTTTGCAGAACAAATTTGGAGTTTGCTTGATCAAGAATCCTGGTCCCTGTAACGTCTGAGGGAAGCAGGTCGGGCGTAAACTGAATCCGCCGAAAATCTAATCCGAGCGTCGAGGCCACGGTACGGCAAAGCGTCGTTTTGGCGGTACCGGGAACTCCCTCCAATAAGACGTGGCCTTTTGCGACCATCGCAATCAAGACTTTTTCGATCACGGCATCAAGATCGATCAAAGTTTGACTCAGATTTTTCAATACCGACTCTCGAAGCTCCGCTGCCGATTTAGCAACCGCTTGAATGTTTGTCGCACTTGTCACTCGTTCCTCGATCATCGTGTCTCTATTTCGCTTTCAATTTACCGACGCTGTTTTCAAAACGCGTTGTTCTTTGTTCTTTCGCCACTTTCAAGTTTGCTTTGGCGGCCTAGCTCTCAAAGGGGCCAAACCGAAAAAACCTCGCCATTGATCGATCTCGTTTTCCGTTTCAAGCAACCGTTTCTGCGTCCAGTACGTTGGTGGCTTGGAATGGTAAAGCTTGTGCGTGTTGTCCATAGCAATCAGCATCGCATTAGTGCCTGGCGCATCGGAAACCTCCAATGCCTTTGGAAAATCAACCCAGCTCTTATACCGCTTTGACGCAACATCGACACAAAACGAATCCAGCATCGCTTCGACGGCCATCTGTCGTTCAATTTGTTCTTGTGCTTTGCTCGTTCGTTTTTTTGCCTTTTCAAGATCAACCGCAACGCCACTCGCTGTTTTCTGCCGGATTCTTTTTTGGTTGGAAAACACGACAAACGAAAATAGACATGCGGCTGCAAACGCCAGAAAGATCAGAAACCGATTCATCGCTTTGGGCCGAATATCATCCGCAACCGAAGTCGCAAACTCATTCAACATGTTTTCGTCTTCGAGAACCGAAGCGACAGCGTTGCCGAATTCTAACAACATCGACGGAGGTAAATTTTTGAGGGCTTCGACGACTTCATCTCGTGACGGCGGAGGAAGTTCGACTTCCATCTCGTTGAGATCGACCGGGAATCGCTCTGCTCCATTGTCGAGCACCAACACCTTCGTCCGGCCAGATCCTTTGCACCACTGAACAGCCTGTTTGGCAAACACAGCATTGTCACCGTGCATCAACATTTGATTCGAAAAAACAGAAGGATCACCGATGCACATCAGCCGCGAGTCGGGACGTTCCAGCGTCCAAATGAAACCATACCGATTGTGGTTTCCGTAGCTTGGAAGTCTCGCAAGACATCTCTGCTCCCCATCAACAAATCCAGACGATACCGAGATCGCCCCAGGCCGATTTGCGATAATCCGGGAAACGTTTTTTAGCACCGGATGATCCGGAGTGAGAAAATCGGTGACGATTGGGCAATCGGCGTGCCCTTCGAAATGATCTTGTCGAAAAATCGCGTTCGAATAGAGATTGTGAAATCGAAAGCCTGATCTGCTCGCGGCATTGGAACGTTGATCATTGGCCAGCAGAACAGCTCCGCCCTCTCTCAAGTACCGATTGATATCTTTGGGTACCGAAGGCGTTCCGAGAACAATCAACATTGTTTGCTTGGGCGAAATACTCAGCCATTGACTGCGCGAGATATGCTCCAAACCGTGGCTCGCAACAATCAGGTTCAAGCCTTCATAGCCACGCATCCAAGCCTGTTCATCCTTTGATCGTCTTTGCCCAAATGCGGCACTGCAAAATAGCGACGCTGCGCAGATCGCAATCACGATTGATTTAAGAAACAACGCGCGGCGTTCCATCGACTATCCCTTCGCCGGTACGAAATCGTCGTTCAAATCTTCATGCTGCCTAGCATCCAGACTCGAATTTTCAACGCCGGCAAGTTTGTTAAATGCACGCTTAGACAGAAGCCCCAAAATCGCGGTGTGCTCTTTTTGCTCCGCCACCGACAAATCCTCGACTCGCTTTGAATAGCGGGCTTCCACGTAGTCATCAACCAACTCTTTAATCTGGTCACCGTGCTCGGGTGCTTCTTTTTTTAAGACATTTGCGGCATGATTTGCATTCCACCAAGTCGATTTGTAACCAAACTTTTTCAAGAGAAAGAAATCGAACGCCTCAATCAGATCTTTGGGCGACCGAATGGGACCGCTTTTTCTTTTTGTCCACAATGACTCCCCGTTTCGTGATTTAGGAACAAAGAATTTAAGAACCAGAAAACCAACCAGGAGGATTGCAGCCAAAACACCAACGACCAAACCGATGATCTTCCAACCACCAAACTCGATCGACTTAAATCCCTCGAGCATCGAACCGAAACCGTTGCCCGGTGAAGAGCCGGCTGCAGAATCAGATTTCTCAGAAGGCCCGTTCATTTGCTCGAACGGGTCGTCGGGACCGCTGGGACTTGAGTTGTTTTTGTTTTGCTGCGGCGGCCCTGCAGGAGCTCCAAACGGGGCATCCGGATTATAGACAACCTCTCCACTCTCTCGTTTTTTCTGGTCAATTGAATCGTGTACGCGTTCGATCACTTTGTCAAAAACCGAATCGACCGAATCGGCAACGTCGGAGTCTGACCCAAAATCACCATTTTGAATTTTCTCTTCGATACTTCGTTTGGCTGCGTCAACTAGTAGTCGATCAAATCGACGCGACAATCGTTCCTTTGATTTGGGTTTATCTTTGCCGCCAAGCGTTTCAGACATTCGTTCAAAAATGGAGCCGTCGAGCGCGCCCTTTTTCTCTTTTGAACCTGAACTTCCACCTAAACCCTTTCGTTTGGCTTGGCTATCAACAACACGCTTGAGAATGTCCTCCGGCAGACGGTCCCAGCCTTTGGATGATTTCTCTCCGGGCGATTTTTCTCGATTCTTCTCCGACTGATTGGATTGCGAATCTTTTTTAATATCCGACCCATTGTTTATATCATCGAGAATCCGCTGAATTTCGGCCGCCGATTTGCCGTCTTGGGGTAACGCTTGATTCTGAGGGAAGGTTTGCTCTTG
>CAZQQR010000135.1:0-5926 GCA_964595515.1 uncultured Pirellulaceae bacterium | reverse complement strand
AGCACTCTGTCGATCAAGCAAATCTTGAATCTGATTCTTGTATTTACTTCTTAGCCGCTGCTCCATCTCGGGAGTCATTTTGATTCCCATTTTGTCTAGCAAATCGGTGGCTTGCTTGGCTTCGCCGGGGCTCCCCTTGAGATACTTTCGAGCAAGATCTTCCGCAAGTTTACGCTGCTGGGGAGTTAATCCTTCGAGTGCCTTTCGCCCAAGGTCCTCAAGCTTTTCAAATTTTTGAGAATCGAACTGATTGCTTTGCCCGTTGAGCCCAGTCAAGAATTGGACAAGCTGCTGAGGAGTGGGCACCTGCTCTCGCTCAAATTCTCGAAACGTAGCGTCACGAGTTTGTGCCACCGCGCAAACCGAATGGAAACTTAACCCGACAAAAGCCAAAGCAAAGACGATGTTCAAAATTCGATTTTTGGGCAGCAAAGAAATTCTCAAGCCTCGCAATTCAAACCAGGTTATTCGAGCCGATCACCAGAATATTCTATTGTTCGTATCAATCCCACTAAGTTTATACGTTTCCAAACCGAAAAACGTTCCGCATCTTACCCAGTGACCGATATCTTTTGTGGCTGATCACCGAAGTCTTCATCATCCGTGTCTTTGGTTCTTATCGAAATGTTTAGAACTTCCACGATTAGGGCGAAAAACATCGCAAAGTAAATATACCCTTTATCCATGTGAGCCCCGACACCTTCGGCAACCAACATCACACCGATCAGAATCAAAAAGCTAAGAGCCAGCATTTTTAACGTCGGATGCGACTCAACAAAACGGCTGATTGGTTCTGCAAAAATCAACATGACAACCACCGCAATAATGATCGCAGCGACCATGACCCAAATGTCGTCGACCATTCCAACCGCTGTAATTACAGAGTCCAGCGAAAACACCACATCCAACAGCGCAATTTGAATCAACACTCCCGCGAACGCTTTGCCAGTCGGTTCAGCAGTATGCTCTTCACCGTGGCCAAACTCATCGTGTATTTCGTAGACACTTTTTCCTACCAAAAACAGCCCGCCAAGAAACAGAATGATGTCTTTCCACGAAACTCCGTTGACTTCGTTAAAGTGTTCTTTATTCAAATCAGCAATTACCTCTTTGGTAATATGCTCGTTCACCGAAGTCTTGGTTTCGCTCATTCGCTCGACCAAACTTTGAGGAACACCCAAATCCGAGGTGAGTTCGAAAACGGGAACCTTGAACACGTCATCATTGACGAGGTAGAACAGCAAACCGAGGAGCATCAATCGGGTTATCAACGCCAACGCCAACCCAAGTCGACGGGCAAGCGGTTGCTGACTCTTGGGAAGTTTACCGGAAACGATCGTGATGAAAACGATGTTGTCGATCCCGAGAACAATCTCCATTGCAGTCAATGCAAGAAGTCCGATCACGAATTCCATTCAATCATTCCTGTTGTCATACAGATGGGCATATTTTGGCGGGCCAACACACTATAGGAATTTTCTTTGCCGGCGACCATAGTCGTTGAATGACGCTTTGTGCGCTACTACTGTTTCGACTTTTGGTTTTCTTTTTCCGCCCCACCAAAAAGACTTTGGAATCCTTTAAACATATCGAACGAAGGTAGGCTCTTTTTAACGACGGATCTTTCAACATCGATAAAACCGTGAACAGAAAACTGGCTGTCGGCTTTGGAAACTTCTAATTGCAATCCGCGGAACCACTTAAGTAATGGTGCCACATGGCCTGCCGGCAATTGGGGGCTCAAAAATGAAGGCCAAGCCGTTGAGTGCCACAACTTTCTACCTGTCGGAAGCTGAACCAACTCATACTCCCCACCCAACGAGCATACCAACTCTACATCCAGCATTCGTTCTACGATTGAATTGGCTTCTTCAGGAGCCACACGAAATTGTTGCGTAAGCAAATTCAACAGCTGCACATTGGCGACCGAAGTCTGCCAACCACGACGATAATTAATTGAATTCGCCCACTCCCTTAGTTTCGAATTACCAAGGTCACCAACCGTTAGACGAACATGAGCAGGGCGTTCTGAGTCGACGATCCTCAAATGGCCTTTTAAAGACTCCAACCGATTTCGATCGAATGAAAGTACCGAAAAACCATCCCATTGAAGCTTCCACAGTTTCAAAATCCGCGAATAAGTGTAGCCAAACTGATCAGGCACCCCGCCCAACGCTGGCATCCAATCCGTAAACCCAGCGCTTGGCCAAGCTCCAATGTAGCCAGGTGTTTCTCGGAGTGCTTGGATCATTCGCATGATCGATTTGGGTTCCAAACTAACGGACGGATCAACCCGATCCTGAACCGCCGCAAAAATTTGGTGAGAAGCAATTTCCGGGTTCTGATTTCCACCTTTCATGCTCGCCTGAAGCCTGACGATGTCGTCTGGAGCGGCGGCAACTTCACGCCGCAGAGGTGGGCCAAGCATCGACATGAGCCAACCATATTTCTCTTCGCCAAATGGAGCGACACGCGCGTCGAAAACAACTCGCTCAACCTTATCTCGATGCTGGTAACGCTTGATCGCAATGAACATCGGATCAAGCGATCGAATCGACTGTGAGAAAAAGCTTGCTCGCGATTGAAACCAAGCGACCTCTTCCCTTGAAACTTGCTCCAGTGGAAGATCCGGGATCGGCGCGAAAAATCCACGTCGGCCCCGGACAGAATCGTGCCAACGATTGTTGATCAGTTCAAAACTTCCGCCGTCCGCCCTGTGCCTGAACCCTCGCGGCAAATACCCTCCAGCAATCAAACCTTCGATTGATTTATCAGCATGACCTTCGTTGGTTGCAGCCAAATGAGCCAACTCGAAAACCATCATGTCCGTCACTATTCGGTTTCGACGCTTAAGCTCAATCTGATATTGCGGCGTCAATAGATTCTGGAAAAACGGAGTCGACAAGTAAATAAAGACCGTATCGTCTCTCTCAAGCGGCATGTTAAAACGAGCAAACTGAAACTCTTTTGAGTCCGCCAACGAGCGGATACCGCGACCAGCTTCTAAAAAACGTTTTGCAACCACCAGCGAAGTCGTCATTAAATGACAATCGCCGCTAACAGCGTAAAAAGAACGATAACGATTGTCGGGCGTCGAAAGAAACTCAATCGTATCGCCGCCAAAATCAATCTTTTTGAGTGACGCCTGAATATCTTGATTGGCATCGACGAACTTTTTGCGTTTGGATCGCAGATTAGTTTTCAGTCGTTCGGTGGCTTTCGCATGCAGCAGAACACCAACAGCAGACCCATTATCAAAATAGGTATCCGTCCCGATCACGGCCACGTCATCGATTAAGTTCCCTCCAAACAAACGGTCCCACTCGCTGGATTGAATCGCTAACTGATTCAGAAATTTGGATTGGATTTTGTATTTAAAACCTCGAACCTGAATCATCTGACTCAAGTCTCCACCAAACTCCTCCATCAAACTTTGGAGCCACAACTGATTGTCCCAAGTCCCAAATCGAAGATAAAAACACTCTTCGGGAACACACGATGCGATCGGCTCGACTTTGACCTCAGCGGGCAATCCTTGAACGCCGACCGGTGTCCATTGAATGGGATTGGGAACGGGCTGATCGGCCGGCATTAAATCGACACCGTACAACATCATGTTCCGAATGGTTTCACTTCTCAAAGTCTCGACATCGAACATCAACTCGAATGTCTGCATCAACGGATCACGATTTCTCTTGAACGGATCCGATACCTTTAGCCCCATCCGCGGACCAAGCATCGACATCAAGTAAGTCTCAACCATCGGCGGGTAATCGCTTTCTTCGATTTGATCCAGAATCGAACGATTAAAAGCTCTCCACCATTGTTCCACCGTCCGATCGAATTGACGTTGTCGCGAGGCAGTTTGAACCGGAAGCACCGTAGCCGCTTGATCGCTACCATGAATGGTGAGATTCAACGGAGCATTGCCCCGAAACAGAAACCAAAGGGTATGTGCGTCGTCCGGCTCCGACCCGCGTCGACCGGAAATCGACTGAAAGAAAGTCTTGACCGCCGATTTGGTAACGACGGGATACAAAACACGATTCTCGGTGTCAGTCAGCATCGCCGCGCCAATGCGGTCGATCATCTGATCACCCTGACGCATCCGAAACGTTATCTTTCCAATTCCATAAGGCAAACCACCATACGCCTCGCCACGCAAAATCAAAGGTTGGTTTCGAACAACCAAATCCGGAGGAAGCTCCGTTTGAATCGGCACATCCGTTTGCATGGGAACTTGAGCGCCGCAAAGCGAAACGCACGCTAAAAACAAAACGACGCCGGTTAACAACAGCCCGCCCCTTAGCCCTAAATCACCATAGTATTTCATTGCACTAATGACGTTACCGCCTATGTTCATTCGCTTCATTGGGTTGCTCGATTTGCCGATTCAATTTTTACAATCGAAGATACGAGACAAAGAATCACCAGGTTCGAACTGGCGGATTGGAAGTGCAACTATTGTCCGTGATTAGAAGCAATATTCAAAGCCAAGAAGACAATAATTTCCGGGTAGAAAATCTCACACGCAAGCAAAAAAAATCAAATTCAAACTATCCTTCTGAACAAGCTCCTCGCAACGATCCCTACCAACACCATCGCGACACCCACGATCAAAATCTGCCACTCGACAAACAGCGCCAGCGTGACACAGGAAATCAGGCCAGCCCAAGAAATCCAAACCGGATACAACCGGTCAGAAGCATCCAATCGAATCGCACAAACGTTGGTCAGCGAATAGTACATCAAAACCATCATGGCACTAAATGACCAAGACAGCCGTACATCGCCAATCAAAACCAGCGACCCGATAACAACCGCAACTAACAGCGTTGATCGAAGAGGAACACCTGAAGAGGTCACACCAGAAAAGTAAACCGGCAAATCGCTTCGGCGAGACATCGCAAGTGCCACCCTTGAAAGCCCAAGCAACAAATTTAACATCACGCCCATCATGGCCGTGATCGCTCCGACTGCCAGAACAGAAACCAACCAAGGCTTTTCTAGTGACTGAACAACACCCATCAGCGGCGCCGCCCACTTACCGGTGAACTGATTCAGCCCATCCGCTCCCACCACCGCGATCGCAACAAAACCAACCGAAATATAGAGAACCATCGTGATCGCGAGCGTCGCGATCATGGCACGCGGAATCGTCTTTCGTGGCTCAGCGACTTCTTCCCCCATCGTTGCGATTCGGCCATACCCGGTATAAGCCACGAACATCAACGCGGTCGCACTGAGCAAATTGACCAAGCCTGCCGAACCCGCTTTTTCCGAACTGCCGCGAAACTGAAACATGTCGGCCAAGTTTTCACTCGCATTCTCCATCGCCGCCCCCATTCCAGAAAACACAAAAGCGGCAAGCACAATCAGCGTGATACTTACAATCACAGAATTGGCCATCGCCGTTCGCTTGATACCAATCAAGACAATCACCGTCATCGCAATTAGCATCAGCAAAGCGATTCCAACATTGCCAAAGTATCCGCTTGATTCACCCAGCGAAATCACTCCGCTTTGCTGCAGATAACCAGCCAACCCCAACGCCGCAGTCGCTGCCGAAGCCGATTTTGCAAACAAGAACAACCATCCTGCCGTAAAACCGAGAGACGGCGAGAGCCAGCGATAACCATATTCATAAGTCCCGCCGCTAACAGGATGAGCCGCAGCCAATTGAGCGCTACTCAGCCCGTTACACGTTGCCACCAGCGACGCCAAAAATATCGCCACCAACGTCCCGGCCCCTGCGACACCCGCCGCAACGCCGATGCTGACAAACACGCCCGTTCCAACGATAGAACCCAAACCAAGCAAGATCGCACTTGGCAGACCAATATCACGCCGAAGCTTGTTCCTTGTTGAATTTTTCTCTGATTCACTCATGGCTTAGTTGTCGCGTATCATCGTCGACGTTTCAACC
>CAZQQR010000134.1:8729-13789 GCA_964595515.1 uncultured Pirellulaceae bacterium | reverse complement strand
AAAATCACAGTCGTTTCTGACGCCTTGGCCCGGGTAATAATTACTTAGCCCAGCCTGAAGGGCTGGGTACGAAAATCATCAAACATCGAAAGGGGCAAAGCCCCGGACATTATCTAGCCCAGCCTGAAGGGCTGGGGACCGAGGTAATAAACAACCGAAGGGCCAACGGCCCGGCAATTAATTACATCCAACTCGTTTCCCGAATACACGTTCGCCAAAATTCGCGAAACTGCACGTCTAAATCAACCTATTGAAACCGCCGTTTTCACGATCGGACACCGCGTTCATCGAATACCACAACGATGTTCGGGGTGTGATCGACACATGTCGTGTGGTCGGCCGAATCTAGACGCATGTTTCAAGCACTACTGGAAACGCAGCAAAGCGTACTTTCGTTTTCCGCTTCGAAGAACGATCACCGATTCGCTGGCTAGATCTTTGCTGGTCAATTTATATTCGATGTCATCAACGCGATTGTTGTTGACGTAGATGCTTCCTTGTTTAATGCCTCGTCGAGAGTCACCTTTGCTTTTGGCTAAACCCGATTCGACGACGGCGTCGATTAACGAAAGCCCTTCGTCCAGCACAGAAACTGGCATCTCTTTGTTAGGAACGTCGGCGAAAATCTCTCCCAATTGGGAGTCGTTAAGATTCTCAATAGCGGCCCCAAAGAAGATCTCGGTTGCTTTTTGGGCGGCGGCCAAACCTGCTGGCCCATGAATCAAAGTCGTTAACGACTCGGCCAATCGTTTTTGGCTGGCGCGTTGATGGGGGGCTTCTTCGCGAGCCTTGTCTAATTCGGTGATCTCTTCGTGGGATAGTTCGGTCAGGAATCGTAGGCATTTACCGGTGTCTTCGTCAGCGACGTTCACCCAGTACTGGTAAAATTGGTATGGGCTGGTTCGTTCCGCCGAAAGCCAAATCGCGCCCGATTCCGTTTTGCCCATCTTGGCTCCATCCGATTTGGTGAGCAGCGGACAAGTCATCCCGTAAAGCTGAGCCTTGTTCATTCGGCGGCCAAGATCGATTCCCGCTGTGACGTTGCCCCATTGATCGCTGCCGCCGATTTGCAATTCGCAACCATGCTCTTTGTTTAGATGTACAAAATCGTAAGCTTGTAACAACATGTAGCTGAACTCGGTGTAACTTAAACCAGCTTCGCTACCGAGTCGGCTTTTCACTGAGTCTTTTCCAAGCATCACGTTGACGGGAAAGTTTTTACCAACATCACGAAGGAAAGCGGTGTAGCTGAACTGGCTCATCCAATCATTGTTGTTGACTAGGATGGCGGAGTTGTCACCGCATTCAAAATCAAGCACGTGGCGCATTTGGACTTCGATACCAGCCAGGTTTTTCGCCAACTGTTCGGGCGTCTGAAGATTCCGCTCGGCACTTTTTCCACTGGGATCACCGATCATTCCTGTGGCTCCGCCTGCGATCGCGATCGGACGATGACCTGCCTTTTGAAATCGCCGCAGCATCATAAGCGGCAGTAAACTACCAACGTGGAGACTGTCAGCAGTTGGGTCGAAACCTGCGTAAAGCGTCCGGGATCCGCTGGAAAGCCAGCCCGGCAAAAAGTCGTCAGCCGTCGTTTGATGAATCAGTCCACGCCATTGAAGGTCTTCAAAAATGTTATTCATAGGTTTGCGTCGTCGTGATTCAAGTGTCCGAAAAAATTCAATCTAAATTGGGTTTTCAAATCGCGATTTGACGCGTTTCGAAGCATAAGAGGATAGCGGTGCAGTCGTGATCAGCCAACCTCCGTGCCCCTTCGAATTTCTGGACGACTTGTCTTAAGATGGTGCGAATGACACCTGCTTCTCGAAATAGTTCACAAGGAAAGGATCTCGCAGGGAAGGAATATGCCAGAACGTCTCTCTCCGATCATTCTATTGCGGGATGGCTGTTCTGTTCACCGTGGATCCTCGGGTTTCTGTTGTTGTTCGCTTGGCCCTTTGCGGCTTCGCTGTACTGGAGTCTTTGTCGATTTGACTTGATTAATCCGCCGGAGTTTATCGGGCTGGAGAATTATCAGCGATTGATGTCTGAAATCGGAACCAATCGCGGTTTCGGTCGGGCACTTACGAACACGCTTTATTATTCGCTGCTCGCGGTCCCGCTTTCGGTGATCGTTGGAGTTGTGCTGGCCGTATTGTTGTCGGCAAAAGTTCGCGGGCAAGCGGTCTACCGAACGCTGGTGTTTTTGCCTTCGGTGATTCCGGTTGTGGCCGCCAGCGTGCTGTGGCTTTGGTTGCTTGATCCCGACGCAGGAATGATCAACTATTTGTTGTCGTGGGTTGGGCTTGGGAATCAAAACTGGTTGAACCAATCTCGCTCCGCGATCAGCCCCGAGGGAGTTGCTGTTTTAACGAATTGGTTTAACGGCCAACCGATCAAACTTTTCGGCAGCAAAGACGCTTTGGTACTAATGACGTTGTGGGGTGTGGGGAACTTTGTTGTGATCTATTTGGCAGCGATCAGTGATATCCCCTCTGCCCTTTATGAAGCCGCTGAAATCGACGGAGCTGGCCCACTTAAAACATTTTTCAACGTCACGATTCCGATGCTCTCCCCGGTTATCTTTTTCAATCTGGTGATGGGATTGATTCGAAGTGTTCAAACGTTTGCATCGGTTTACGTTTTGAGTGAAGGGACTGGGGAGCCGGGAGGTTCGCTGATGATGATTTCGTTGCAGCTGTTTCTTTCGGCTTTCGCAGATTTCGAAATGGGCTATGCCAGTGCGATGGCCTGGATCCTGTTTGTGTTGCTGTTGATTTGCACGGCAATGCTGTTTCGAACATCAAGGCATTGGGTTCATTACCGGGCGGCGGCATGAATCTCAAAACAAGTTTTTTGGTTGTGCTTTTGGCGAGCTTGCTTGCTGCGCCTTTGCTGCTGCGATTTGCATACGTGGATTCTGAGTCTGTTCCTGATGGTCGAAGCGAAGTCGTGTTTTGGCATTTTTGGGGTGGTGAGGATCGAGCCGTGGTGGAAGACGTTGTTAAACGATTCAACGATTCTCAAACGGAGTATTTCGTTCGGGCAATCGCGATGCCTGGCAACAATCTTCAGGCTAAACTTTTCCTGGCGGTAGCAGGAGGCGATCCGCCGGACCTTGTTAATCAAGACGATCCCGTACTTTCGGATTGGGGCAAGCGAGGTGTGATTCACGCGATTGACGAAATTGCGCTACCTGGCGAAGCGGCCAAAGTGCGAGAGTGGATGCTCGAATCTGCCGAGCGGTTGTCGGTATACGATGACCGACTATTTGGAGTTTGTAATGGACTCGACATTCGTGCGCTCTATTACAACAAAACTTCGCTAGATCAGCATGGGCTGTCACCGCCAGAAACGATCGAAGACTTAGACAATATCGCGTTCGAGATCGCGCCGCCCGGTTCGATTCCACTGGAACGGGCTGGTTACATTCCCGATTCAAGGCGGCTGTGGGCTTGGGGGTACGTGTTCGGTGCTGATTTTTATGATCAAGAGTCCGGATCAGCAATTGCGAATGAACCGGCGGTGCAGTTGGCACTTAATTGGATGAAGAAATATGCGGACAGCTACGGTGCAGACAATTTGGTTGCGTTCCGAAAGGGCGATCAGTCGCTGCCCGGTAAGACGTTTCCGCTTCTTCCCATTACTGACGAAGACATGGTTGGCAGGTACACGATGATTATGGACGGTCAGTGGCGGGTGAGGAATTTGCTGGCGTTTCAAAAACGGCGAGCGGAACAAGGTTTGCCGTGCCCGGAGTTTGGCGTCTGTCCGTTGCCAATACCTGTTGGCCCAAGTTCGCGAAAAAATGCTGGATGGGTGAATGGAAATTTCTTTGTCGTGCCCAAGGGCGCAAAGAACTCTCAGGGCGCTTGGGAGTTTGCAAAATTTTGGATCGGCTATACCAAACCTAACGAAGCCGCCAAAACGTGTGCCAGCGGAGGGTGGATTCCAGTCTCTCGTTCGGTCACGCAGTCGAGCGAGTTCAAGGATTATCTGCAGCAGAATCCGTTGTTTGCGAAATTCGTGGAGCTTGCTGAAAGCCCCAATCAGTTTCCGGTTCCGCCTGTTGTTGGTGCAGCCCTATTTCGGCGGACTGTTGAAGGTGCGGCTTATGAGGCGATGACTCACCCTGATCGTGATGTTGGTGAGATTTTGGAGCAAGCCAATCGCGAGATCCAAGCCCATCTTGAGCGAGCGAAATAGCATGCCAAAGATATCTTGCAATTTGAGAATCAGGAGGCGACCCGAATGAAACGCTCGGTGACTTATGCTGCGCTCTGGATTGTGTCAGCGATCTTTTCGCTTCCGCTCCTGATGATGGTGAGTGGTTCGTTTAAGTCGATTGAAGAATTGGTTCGTGATCCGTATGCGGTTGTGCCGGAAAATTTCGAGTGGTCGAATTATCCTGCGGCACTTGAGAGCATGCCTTTTTTGGCTTATTTGACCAATACGATGATCTTGTGTGTTGGCTGCGTGATTGGAACGACGTTGTCGTGTGCGTTGGTGGCTTATGGGTTGTCTCGCGTTGAGTGGCGTGGCCAAAAGTGGATGTTTGCTTTGGTGGTAGGAACGATGTTGCTGCCGTGGCATGTGACGATGATTCCTCGGTTTGTTTTGATCAGCGAGCTTGGGTTTTACAATTCGTTCTGGGCAATCATTTTGCCGACGTTTTTGGGAGACGCGTTCTTTATCTTTTTGCTCAGGCAATTTTTCCTGACGATCCCCGAGCAATTGTTCGAAGCCGGTCGGATCGACGGGCTTTCGCATTGGGGGCTGTTTTGGCGAATCCTGTTGCCGCTTTCAAAACCAGCTTTGGCGACGGTAGCGCTGTTTCAGTTTGTGCAAACCTGGAACGACTTTAGCGGTCCGTTGTTGTACCTGAATGATCCAGCGAAATTTCCGTTGGCGTACGGGCTGGAGCGTTTCGTCAGTTCGTATGGAGATCAAACGCACTTGCTGCTGGCCGCCGCCGTTTTATTTACGCTGCCGATCGTTGTGTTGTTTTTCTTAACGCAGCGCACGTTTATTGAAGGGATCTCAACGTCGGGGATTAAGGG
>CAZQQR010000134.1:6788-8629 GCA_964595515.1 uncultured Pirellulaceae bacterium | reverse complement strand
TTGCCGATTGATTTTAAAAACTCGACCACTTGATCGGCGATTTCTTCAACGGGTTTCGCGCCGTCCAAATGAACTTCGGGGTTTTCGGGGGCTTCGTAGGGAGCATCGATTCCGGTAAAGCCTTTGATCTCTCCGGCGCGAGCTTTTTTATAAAGTCCTTTTGGGTCTCTCTGCTCGCAAATCTCGATTGGGGTGTCAACGAACACTTCCACGAAATCGATATTCGTTCCAGTTTTAATAACCAGCTCTCGGACGCGGTCGCGGTCTGCACGGTATGGGCTGACGAAGGCGGTCAAAGCCAGTGTGCCAGCCGAACAGAAGATTTCTGCGACGCATCCGATCCGCCGAATGTTCTCTTCGCGATCTTGGGCCGAAAATCCCAGCCCAAAACGTTTGGCGAATTCGTCACCATGAACCGGCGAAAGGATTTCTGGACTGGCGTTGAGTCCGTGCCGGATATTGTCGCCATCAAGCACGAAACTATTGGCGTTCAGTTCGTTTAGTTTTGTGTCGACGCAATTCGCAACGGTGCTTTTGCCGCTGCCGCTCAGTCCCGTGAACCAAACGACACATCCTCGCGGGCGTTTCACAGATTGGTCGTGCCATGTGACTAGAGTTTTGTCGGTCATTGGGTGTTGCTTGAAAAAAGTTGTCTTGGTCGTGAATCAATTCAGCTCAATTTTTCGGAAGTCTTGACGACGTTCCGCTGCGTTTCGTCGCTGAATCGCTTTGCCATCGAACTCGTTTATTCGATTCCGGCAAACTCACACAAGTTTGAACTCAAGACTGCTTGTGGGCAACTCCAAACCAGAAAGAACATTGCTTCTTTGCACCATCGGCCGACTGGGTGTCCTGCGACGAACCCTGCTCCCTTGGCCGCGACCAAAGCCGATTGTGTCGACCGGAGTGCCAGGCTGTTTGCGTCGGACCTGAGGTCTTCTCGGGTGCAGACTTCGATCCCGCTGGCCAGTTTCAAAACACGATCTTGGAGTTCGTTAAATTGTTCAGAGAGGGCGTCGAAGTTTTCGACCAACTCAGGCCGTTGCTTCGCCTCTTTTTCGAGGAACGTGATCGCACTCTTGCTGAGTCCAATCGCAAGGGCCGATGTTTGGTAGCTGCCCGTGGCCACGCCCATTGTGGCCAGAACATTTTTGGCTGGTCCTCCGACGATTTGGTCAGCCGTGACGAACAGGTCTTCACACTTGACTGCGCCAGTTTGGCTGCCTGTCAGCGCGACTAAATCGAATCCTGGGTCGATGGTGATCCCTGGCGCGTCGCTAGGAACCACAAACAGGATTTGCTCATCGGATTGCATCTGTGCACCCAAGAATAGAAACGCTGCCCCGGCTCCTCCAGTTACCCAAGGACTGAACCCGTCAACAATAAATCCACCATCGGTTGGAGCAGCTCGCAGAACGGGCCGATCGACGTGTTGACGGCTGGTGGTTAGGTGAGAAATTCCCACGGTGGCACTTTCGGTTCCCGACATTAAACCGGGAAGAATGGCGTCCCGAAGGTCAGTGTTTTGGGTCAAGCAAATTCGCCGTAGCGCGGCAACTCGCTGGGTCACGATAAAGGTTGAGGTCAGGCAGGCGGAACTAAGACCGATGTAGCCTTTGACAATGTCTGCGCTGGACCATTCCAGTCCGCCCAGTTCTTGGGGGACAAACCAGTGGTAAACGCCAGCGCCGCCGATTAAGTCAAGCTTCGTTGCAGGCCAGGCTGATTCATCGTGGTCGGCTGCGGCCAATTGTTCACAGAGTTCGATGAAGTTTGGGTCGGAGGGTGATTCGATGAAAGATCGAGAGGTTGTCATAGTTGGCTGTCAATTGTGAAGTGTG
>CAZQQR010000134.1:1710-6688 GCA_964595515.1 uncultured Pirellulaceae bacterium | reverse complement strand
GGGACTACGGAGAGATGAGGTATACGTTTTCCCGGCACTGAAGTGCCGGGCTAGAAACTGCCGTTCCTCCGGAACTCAACTGCGGTTCCTCCGGAACTCAACTGTCGGGCTAGAAACTGCGGCGGTGCTAGAGTACGCCCGTAGGCGCTGGTGAGGTTTTCGGCCGTTCCTCCGGAACTCAACTGCGGTTCCTCCGGAACTTAACTGCCATTCGGTAATTCTAAATGTCTTTGGTGGAAGTTGGATGTCGTAACTCAGGATTGGGTCAACGTTTTTGTTTCGCCGCGATGAAACTGGTTAGGACTGCTTCAGTCACTACCAAAATTGGAAGCATCAAAAAATAGAGAGTGAGTATAAGAAACGCTTTCATCGCCAACATGCCAGATTGCCTTGAGCGTTCATCGCTGACTTCGATTTGCACATTTAGCGTTAACTCTTCGATCAACCAATTTCCAAGCCCAAGGGGAAGCGCGAGTAATGTCATGATCATCAACATTGAACCCACGCCGATTTTGTATTTTTTAAGCCCATGCTGTTCAAATAAGTTCCCGAGCAAAACCGCCAACATTACTCCAGTCGCGACTATGTAAACTCCGAACATCACTAACGGAAGGAACGAGCCCTGTTCATTTTGGGAATAGGCCATCAACGGGCTCGCGAACGCGAAAAGCACAATACTGGACAACAAAGCGTTCCTCCAGCGGTTCTGTTCGGCGGAGTTTTCGAGATCGTGTTCGTTGTCAACCGGAGGCAATTCCATGACGTTCAGCTTAGCAAAATCAATCAGTGTGATAGCGGCCACAGAACTTTCAAAGAGAAATTTTCTTTAGAACATAAGAACCTCTCTAACCATACGTTTATATGACTTCAGAATTTTGTTATTCTGAAGCATCAAATTTAGCTCCGGAATGGAAATGCTTTCTCGACGATGACAGATAAAAAACAAAACCGCCGAGAGTTTCTCGGTGCAGCGGGCGTTGCGGCCACAGGCGCGTTGGCTGCGACTGCAAAATCTGCTGATGCTCCCAAAGTAGATGACGAAAACGACGCAGCCTCGTACTTTCAACCGAAAGAGTACTGGCAGGAGCGGATGAAGGCTCCCGATGACGGCAAGAAATACGGCTGGTTCATCGACACTCGACGATGTTTTGGATGTCATGGCTGTGAAGTCGCCTGCAAAGCGGAGAACGATGTCCCGCTAGGCAACTTTATTCGACAGACGTTTTTCAAAGACGTTGGTGAGTACCCAAAAGTCGCTCGAATGTTCCTGCCAATGGCTTGTCAACATTGCGAAGACGCGCCCTGTATTAAGGCTTGCCCGTGTGGAGCACTTGAAAAAAACACGGGCGGCAGTGTCACGATCGATTACGAAAAATGCTGTGGACATGCGACCTGTGTGGAAGCTTGCCCTTACGGCGCGATCTACATTGATCCGGTCGCCAATCAAGCGGTGAAATGCCACAACTGTTATCACCGAGTCGATGAAGGAATGGACCCGGCTTGTGCAACCACCTGTCCATCGGACGCGATCTATTTTGGTGATCTCAACGATCCGAATTCAAAAGTTTCCACGGCGATGACCGAAGCCAAAGAGAACGATATCGAATTGGTTCAGTTGAGGGGCGAGAAAGAGACCAAGCCGCGAATGTGGTTCGCTGGTCCGGCTCCTGCAGAAATCGAAGAGCGAATTCCAAAAGAAGGCGAGTCGTATAACCCCGACTCGTACAACATCTACAACTGGAAAGAAAAGTCGTAGCCGAGGTTGAATGACTTCCCTCGACGTAACGGCAATCACATTCCCCATCTATCTGCGTATCCATGAACAACCCGAAAAAAGTACAACCAGCGGCAGCTAACCAAGATCGACGACGGTTTATCCAGCTTGGTGCTGCGGCACTTTCTATGACTGCTTTGGCAGGCTGCAATCAAAAGCCTAAACCTGGCACGGTTGTGGGCAAGCAGGAAAAAGAATCCTCTGGCAAGCAGGAATCTGCGAAAGGCACCGCCGGCAAGAACGCTCCTCCACAAGGCATCGACATGGAGAAGTGGAAAAAAATGAAGGGCGAGGCTTATCCAGCTGGAACCGAAAACACGCCGGGCGTCTGCCAATTGCCTGGCCCCAACGCAAAACGGAATTGGCCTGACCCCGACAAGTACAAGAATACAAAACAAGTTCCCGGAATGTGTCAGTTGTGCAGCACGATCTGTGGCATCGTCGGCCATGTCAAAGATGGTCGTGTGATTAAAATCGAAGGGAACCCCAATGATCCTAACAGCCGCGGTCGGCTTTGCGCTCGCGGTCAGGCGGGGCTGAACCATCTTTATCATCCTGAGCGTTTGTTGTATCCGCTAAAACGAGTTGGCGAGCGAGGCGAAGGGAAATGGAAACGCATTTCATGGGACGAAGCCTTAGGTGAGATTTCTGGAAAACTAAAAGCGATTCGTGAGTCTGGAAAACCAGAAAATTTTGCTTTTCACCAAGGTCGTCAGAGATCAAAAGACGCGTTGAAGCGATTTTTGGATGCTTACGGAACTAAGACACAGTTGTCGCATCGTTCGCTTTGTAGTGGTAATCGCCGAGCCGCCAACCTCGCGTATCTTTGGGAAAGCGATTGGGATCTCAACGACGTTGAGCACTCCAAATACATTTTGAATTTCGGCTCCAACGCGTTCGAAGCCCACCAAGGCCACGTTCCGTTTGCCAATCGAATTCAGAACGGGCGATTCAAAAACGGCGCGAAAATGGTCACCTTCGACGTTCGGCTTTCCAATACAGCTGGAGCCAGTGACGAATGGTTTGCCCCGTTTCCGGGAACCGATGGCGCAGTCGCACTTGCAATGTGCCACGTGATTTTGATGGAAGACGCCTACGATAAAACTTTCATCGATCAGTGGAGCACCAGTAGCATCGATGAACTAAAAGAACACTTAAAGGAATCAACTCCGGAATGGGCTGAAAAGATCTCTGGTGTTCCCGCGGCAGACATCAAACGGGTTGCCCTCGAGTTTGCGGCAGCGGCTCCGGCGGCGACAACGATGTGTAATCGAGGATCGTCGGCACACTTGAACGGATTTTATAACGACCGAGCCATTGGCTTGCTAAACGGATTGGTAGGAAGCGTTGGTAAAAAAGGCGGTTGGTGTTGGTCGCCATGGGGCGGACTTGATCCAATCGTGAAAACTCCGGCCATGCCGCCAGGAGCGAAGACTTGGAGTCCGCTCGAAGATCCGCCTGAGTATCCACTGGCCAACGTTTGGCGTCGAATGCGTGTCGGCGAGATCATCTACCTCTACTTGCTCCAAGGTCGTGGTCAAGTCGATGCGTATATGACGTACAACCTTGATTCACCGCTGACTTGGCCTGAGGAAAGTCTCACCAAGGACGTGATGTGCGACGAGTCGCTGATCAAGTTCCACGTTTGTATTAATCCGTTTTACAACGAGACCGCGCACTACGCTGACATCGTGCTTCCGTGGACGACGTTCATGGAGCGGTGGGATCTCGACGCGCGGGCCAGCTACAACCTTCGGCCTTACGTTGGGATTAGAACTCCGATGGTTGAGCCGCTGGGTGAATCTCGCGATGTGCGGTGGATCTTCCCTGAATTGGCCAAACGAATTGGCGGCGGAATGGAGGAATGGTACAAGGAGTCGGAAGAAGAGTACATGGAAAAGTGGGCTTCGACCGTACCGGAGAATCCTGATACTGGAAAAGCTGGTTTGGAGCGATTGCTGGAAGAAGGCGCGTGGGAGAATACTTCTATCGAGCCGTTTTATGAGCCGCATCTTCAGCCGCTTTCAGAATCCGATCTCGAAGGTTCCGAAACTGACGAGGAAACGGGTGTGATCACCAAAGACGGTCTTGGGATCGGCATCATGGTCGACGGCAAAGCGCTAAGAGGTTTCAAAACACCAAGCCGGAAATTTGAGGTTCGCAGCGTGTTCCTGAGTCAAACCGGGCTTAATCAAGACACGACTGATTTGATCAAGAAATCCGGCATGACAAAAACCAAGCGCCGGCCGGAGCAGCACAAACCGTTCGATTTTGAAATTGATGAGATGCCAATCTGGTTGCAGCCGATCGAGCACCAGGAAATTTCAGACGACGAATTGATTATGACTTCGTTCAAATGGAACGTTCACAATCATGGTCGAACGATGAACTTGAAATGGTTGGCAGAAATTGTTCACACCAATCCGGCGTGGCTGAATCCTGCGACGGCCGCGAAATATGGTCTAAAAGATGGCGACTGGATTGAGTTGACAGGATACTTTTCCAAGATGCTTGAAAAAGACAGTCCGCATTTGGAAAGCGATCACTACGAGGTCGACGATTCTGGGCGAAAGATTGCCGGTAAGATTCGAGTCCCAATCGTGACGATGCCGGGCATCCATCCACGTGCTATTGCGATGAGTAATAGTTGCGGACACTGGGAATACACGAGCGTTGCTCAAGGTCGCAAAGCCGGTCCTGCGGTCGGCGTTGCCGATGGTCAAGTCGAACAAGGGGCCGACGGCGAGACCTATCGCGATCCCGACTGGGAGCGCAATATGTGGTGGGAAGATAATTCCAATGGTGATCCGTCTAAGTGGAAACAGAACACGGGGAATGGTTGGAACCAAAACAAGATCATGCCGATCGCACCTGATCCAATCACCGGCCAGCAAGCTTTTCATTCGACGGTTGTCAGTCTGAAGAAGTTGTCCGAGTAGGTCGTCGTTTGAGTGGTGGTTATCTGAGTTGGAGGCTAGAAGCGGGTGCCGGATCATTCGACGTTTGGCACAATCGCTGATCGACTCTGGTTTTGCTTCGAAAACGTAGCGGACGTCGTCAAGACTTCCGAATTACCGCCTCTGAATCAAGACTCGGAAATTTCGACCGCAGTACGTATGCGTCTATTTGAGATATCGGTAACGCGTTCCTTGATCGCGCCGTCGGAACTCTTGACGAGTTCCGCTACCTGAACACTGGTTTCCA
>CAZQQR010000134.1:0-1610 GCA_964595515.1 uncultured Pirellulaceae bacterium | reverse complement strand
TCGACTTGGCCGTCACTGGATCCGGCGAAGGCGTGAGAACTAAACCGAGCGGATGTTCTTGAGAGCGTCTGTGAGGTCAATTCGTTTCGCATCGCCCCATAAAGCTTCGAGGCTGTAGAACGCACGGGTGTCTTCGTCGAACAAGTGAATAACGACTGTGCCGTAGTCAAGGACGATCCATTTGCTGTCGTCGTAGCCGTCGATGTTCATCCGTTTGTCGTTGAGCTCTTTTTCAAGCTTGTCATCAATCTCTTCGCTGATCG
Source organism: uncultured Pirellulaceae bacterium (assembly GCA_964595515.1). GTDB lineage: Bacteria > Planctomycetota > Planctomycetia > Pirellulales > Pirellulaceae > Mariniblastus. The sequence continues at coordinate 1,347 of CAZQQR010000134.1, read as the reverse complement.
CGTGAAGTTGACGCCGACTGGTTCCCGTTGCAATCACGAAATAATCAAAGATCGCTGTATGAGCCGACATGTCGAGCACGACCAAATCTGAACCACCATTTTCAGCAGCCGTTTGCACGGCAGCGATCGCCAGTTTCAAACTGTGATCGGGGTTGGTACGTTTGGGAGCGGCACCCGATGGTTGGTGCTCGTCCGATTGTTCAGTGGGTTCTTCAGCCACACATATTTCCTGATTCATTTTCTCGACTCAACTGAGGCAGCATTGTATGTCTCAAAGACCTTCTCTCCAAGGCAAGGTTCGCGAATAAAGGAACGGCCAAAAAGGAAGGGCAAATGCTGACTTGTCAAATTAGAGGTTTTGACTTACGACTGAAGCGGATTCCTCACGTTTTAGCTGACAAAAACGCAGTTCTTCGATTCTGGGAATCAATTTTCGTCCATTATAGTCAACCATCGTAAGAGTGAATTCGCATGACCATCCAAACACCTGGAGAACACCCGAGTGGTCAGTTGACGATCACAGAAGTCCGAAAGGCAGCTGAGCGATTAGAGGGATATGCACATCGAACGCCCGTGTTGACTTGCGCTGCGATCAACGATTTTGTCGGCGTGAATTTGTTTTTCAAATGTGAGAACTTGCAGAAATCAGGTGCGTTTAAATTTCGTGGCGCGGTCAACGCAATTTCTCAATTGACCCCTAGCGAACTGAAACGAGGAGTGGTGACTCATAGTTCCGGAAACCACGCTGGCGCACTGGCTTTGGCGGCCAAGCTATTCGGAACAGCGGCCTACGTGGTGATGCCTAGTAACTCGACTGAGATCAAAAAGGCTGCCGTTAAAAGTTACGGCGGGAAGATCACTGAATGCGAACCAACGTTGGAGGCGAGGCTCTCGGGAGCTGCCAAAATCCAAAAAGAAACGGGCGCTGTTCTGATTCCTCCTTTTAACCACCCGCACGTTATCGCAGGCCAAGGAACTTGCGCTTTGGAATTTCTGACGGATCATCCTGAGCTCGATGTTATTGTCGCGCCGGTGGGTGGTGGGGGTCTTATGTCGGGTACCTGTATTTCCGCGCGGGCCTTGAGGCCAGAAATTGTGGTATTAGGAGGTGAACCGGAGGGAGCCGATGATGCGTTTCAGTCCAAGCAAAAAGGAGAGATGATTCCACAGCTTGGTCCGAACACAATCTCCGATGGACTTCGGACAAGCCTCGGCGATTTGACTTGGCCGTTTGTTCGGGATCAAGTCGATGAGATTGTCACCGTCAGCGATGAGGAGACGGTAGCAGCGATGAGGATGGTTTGGGAACGGATGAAGATTGTTGTGGAAACAAGTTCTGCAGTTCCA
>CAZQQR010000133.1:4506-13789 GCA_964595515.1 uncultured Pirellulaceae bacterium | reverse complement strand
CGGAGAAACAGGCTTAAAACCAACATCGGAATCGAGGAGTTGGAAAACGTTGACTGGTGCGTTAAGTTCGGCCTTTAACGATTAGGCAATGGATTCCAGTTGTATTTGGGTGATAAACTGGGGGCCTTCCGATGTTTTTGTGCCTGAAATGATTGTCGGGCCTTATTTGTCTATAGACAGTTGCTTCCGATTGCCGTTAAATTGTTGGATTGCAATCTTAATTCGGCCTAAATGTTGGGCTTGTCGTTTTCTATGAAAGGGAAAAACTTGATGTTGATGGTTGGTTTGGAGGCGAAATGGTAAAGCTGTTGGTACGTGACAAAGAGTCCATTCAGGAGGCTGTCCGGCGATTTCGAAAGCTTGTCGAGCGAAGTGGCATCAAAAAAGAGATGCGTCGTCGTGAGTATTACGAAAAGCCAAGTGAGACAAAACGACGAGCTCGTCTTCGAGCGGAGCGTCGAGCCAAAAGAAATCGAATGTTGGCCAAACGATAAAAACAATCGCCAGATTCGACACAGAATAAATCGGTATCAACAGTCAGTTTCAGCTGACTGTTTTTTTATGCGCCAGGAAGTCTGTCGGCCAGTCCGCGCACAAAAAGATCATCACAGCAAGGATTGGATGTGATGATCTTTTCGAGGTGGGTTGTAAGGTTGCTTAGCCTTGAGTGTATTGGCGAACGATGACTGGTCGTTGGCGAAACTTTGGTTGGCGTGGCGACTGAGAACTTCCAACTGGAATCGGATCTGCGGCTGGTTGGGCAGCCGGTTTTGATTGCGTCGACGATGAAACCGGCTTGGAACCGTTTCTTTCGAAGTGCAAGTAAAGGACCGATGTTTGACGTTGGGTTAGCAGCCCACACTCTACAACCAGCTTTCGCATGGTTGGGCAAAGCAATTGTTGTTCGTGAAGAAGCTGTTCTGCATCCGAGCGGTCGATCAAGTCAAGCTCGGTTGCGATCTTGATGAACGACTTATCGGGTTGAACTTCAGCGATATCCAAAACATTGGCAACTTGCTTGATTGTCAAGATGTTCTTGCGAAGGGCAATGGTTGCAATCGAAGCCGAGGCTTCCTGTTGAATCTTTACCAGCCCACAAAATTGTTCAGGACTGATAATTCGTTGTTCAACCAGGTAGATGCCGAATTTTAGACTCATAATGCCGCTCTAAAAGTGGAATGATTTTTTTGGATGCTTCTTTTCCCTCAAAGCCTACTTCACTATTCGACGGTAACGGCTCGTGACTGCAGAGATGAAAGCATTGCTGAAAAACGCGCTACGTTTAATACAATCCCTAATTCGTTAATGAACCCCGCAGCCGAGGCCTTGTCTGTGGCGAGGAATGGTTCGGTTGAATCGAATATCCCGATTGAATGCGCACCGGAAATACCCGCAGATTGCGTGCAAATCGAAAAGTTGTCGTTTATCTCAAACTCAAACGGCATCCTGCAAATCGTGACCTACGTTTGTCAAAGGTTTATGCGACCAGAGTCGCGAATTTAAGAATTGACATGGGGTTTGAAATGTCTCGATCACACCGTAAACAACACTACATTGACAGTCACGTTCAAGGCGCTTTGCTGCGAAGAATCTTTTGCCATTGGCTAGTATTCTTTGGCGTCATCGCACTGGCAGTAATTTTGCTGCAAACACTTGTTGGCGACCCGTCTCAAACGTTGTCACAGCGTTTGACTCATGAAATGGGCGAGTTCTCTTTCTTGGCTGTCGTCATGGTCGCGCTATTGCCTGCGTTCATGCTAGACACGATTCGATTCAGTAACCGATTCGTCGGTCCTATCGGTCGAGTTCGCCGGCACCTTCGCCAGCTGAAAGAAGGAAACACGGAACGATGTAAGTTCCGAGGGGATGATTTTTGGTCTGCATTGGCTGAAGAATTCAACTCAGTAGCCGAATTGGTGGAAGCACAAAAAGCTGAGATCGAGCAACTGAAAGAACAAGCCAGTATCGAATCTACGACCACTGCCTAGTCAACATTTTGAGTACTTTTTGATGCTCAATCAAACCTCCGGACATTCTTATGATGAACAAATTAAACCGTCGTTCTGCCGCGGGACGAAATCGAAAAGGTGCGGCCGTTGTTGAGTTTGCCGTTTGCCTTCCCGTGATCTTATTGATTGTGTTGGGTTCGATTCAGGCGGCCAGCCTGATGTTCCTTAGACAGGCACTGATCCAGTCGGCCTACGAAGGAGCCAAAATCGCAGTTCGATTTGACGGCACGAATCAAGCCGCCATTAATGCGATGCAAAATGTCGCTGATGGACGTCGAATCAAGTCTCCAAGTTTTTCGCTTTCGGATGACGTAACGACCGTTGACCGGGGAACGCCGATTGTCGTGACCGTAACCGCGCCTGGCGATCTTAACTCGTTCATTCCTTTTGGCCCTTTTGCTGGGCAAACGATTCAAGCTCAAGCCGTCATGGTGAAGGAATAGAGTCGACGAGAAAGCAAACCAACCCACAGCAGACTCAATCGCCGAATCGAAAATACAACGAGAAAAACAGATGAAGCCTATAAGAATTCAAAGCAAGCTACGAAAACAAATGACACGTTTTCAAATTCAACGCAACTCAGTCTCTCGCAAAGGCGCGATGCTGCCGCTGATCGCAGTCACACTCGTCCTGCTGTTTGTGGCTTGCCTAATTGGTGTAGACATTGCCAGGGTCCATGTGACTCGGAGCGAACTAAGAACCGCAACTGACGCAGCGGCTCGAGCTGGAGTCGAAGCCTTGGGACGCGAGCAGAATCGACAGGCTGCCATTGATGCAGCCCTTGCAGTCGCACAACTAAATTTGGTTGCTGGTGATGGGCTGTTACTGGACGAGGCGAATATCTTGTTCGGTGAATCGGTCGAGCAAGCCGATGGCAGTTTTCAATTCACTGAAAGCGGTGGCACTGACATCAATGCCATCCGCGTGGTCGGCGAACGGACGGGCGACTCGCCTCAAGGTGCAGTCACTACCTTTTTTGGTGGTATGTTCGGTCGAGATGACTTTGAGCCAATTCAATCGGCAACCGCAACGCGGCTTGATCGAGATATCGCATTGGTTCTTGACGTTTCGGGGTCGATGCGCGATTTCGGAAGATTCGAAGCTCTTCAAAATGCTTTGAACGTATTTTTGTCTCAGCTAAATGAGAGCCAGCCGGAAGAGTTTGTGTCGCTCATTGTGTACGAATCGAAAGCTCGGCAGTTGGTTTCGCTAACTGAAAATATGGCAGATATTTCCGGTGCGTTTGCCGACGAAAATCCAGGAGGTGCGACAGGCATCGGCCGTGGACTTATCCTTGGACTTAAATCACTTCAACAGGATGCAAAACGTCGAACGTTTGCTCGCCGCTCGATCATTGTGATGACCGACGGAAATCAAAACACGGGTGTCAATCCAAAAGTCGTCGCTAAACGCGATCTGCAAAAACGAGGAATTACTGTCCATTCAATTACGTTTGGAACAGGTGCTGACCAAACGCTAATGAAGGAAGTGGCTGAAACGACTGGAGGAATCCATCTTCATGCGGAGTCTGATGCCGAGTTGGTTGAAGCTTTCAAGACCATCGCGAACACCACTCAAGTACTGCTTACTCAGTAGTAATTGATTGCTCCTCAACAAAACGAAATCAAAAAATAGACCATCGAGATATCCATGCTCAAAAAACTCAAAAACAATTCCCGCTCAAATCGAGCTGGTAAAAGCCGCACGGGTGCATTGACCGTTGAAATGGCAATGTGCGTTCCGCTCCTGTTTCTTCTGTTGTTCAGCTCAATCGAGTTGGCACGAGCCAATATGATGCTGCACGCGACCGAGAGCGCGGCCTACGAAGGTGCTCGTGTCGGAATCGTCCCAGGTGCTACCGAAGCCAAAATTCAAACGGCCGTTCAATTTGTTTTGGGATCCGTTGGAATCAAAGACTTCAACGTTACTGTGAATCCTGCTGTGATCACCAACGAGACAGAAACCGTCGAAGTAACAGTTGTGGTGCCCTATGACACCAACTCCTCGTTCACAGGATTTTTCGTGCGTGGAGCTAATTTCACAGGCAAGACTTTGTTGAGTCGCGAAATTCCTCGATAGAGTCACTTAAGAATTTAACAACCGAAAATCAGAAAGCCACGCAGCAATGCGTGGCTTTTTTTGTTGAACGGTGGCATCAATTGCGTCGTTTATTGGCGGAACTCTTGAAGACGAATCTTGGGATGTAAGGCGTCAAAGCCCTTTTTGTTGAGCTCTTGATGAGTTCGCGACAGCTTTAGTTTTCTTGCATTCTGATCCACGGGTAAGTTTGGTGGATTCTTCGAAACACGGTGCCCGGTCAAATGATGTTTTTTTGAAACGTCGCACTCATCGGATTTTTTTTGTTTCGCGCACTCTATACGGTTTTTCGCGTCTAAAAACGAATCTTTCAACATGTAGGAACGATTGGCAAGGAAGTTGCAAAAAGGATTAGTCATCACACACACTCTTGAGGACTATCCAATGAAGACAAACCCTGCACGATTCCAGGAAGTACTACTGAAGTCAAAACTGAACAAGCTTGATCGAAAGGGAGCAATGCTTCCTTTGATCGCGGTCACAATCGTGATCCTATTTGTCGCCTGTGTTATCGCCATCGACATTGCTCGAATCCACGTCACCCGAAGCGAACTTCGAACGGCAACTGACGCTGCCTCTCGTGCCGCGATTGAAGCACTTTCGCGAAGCTCAGATCGTCAATCAGCCATTGATGCGGCAATGAATGTCGCCCAACTGAACATTGTTGCCGGCAACGGGCTTGATCTTGATCCAGCCAACATCTTCTTTGGGTCGACAGCCAAGAATCCTGATGGCTCATTCGATTTTGTCGAGGGTGGGTCTCTTGTGAATGCCGTTCGGGTGATCGGTTCTCGATCAGCGACTTCTCCAGACGGAGCCGTGAATACATTTTTTGGAAAGCTGTTTGGCGTCGAATCGTTTGAGCCAATCCAAGCTTCCACAGCGACGCGACTTGATCGTGACATCGCGTTGGTTTTGGATAAATCAGGATCGATGGGTGCCAACGGACGATTCACTGCACTTCAAAACGGCGTGGATGTGTTCCTGCAAGAGTTCGATAACTCGGTTCCCGACGAACGCGTTTCATTAACCGTTTATGATTCTGTTCCTCGCAAACTAGTCGACATGACGGACAACCTAAACGCGATCCGCGACGCCATCGCTTTGGAATCTCCTGCAGGATTTACTGGAATTGGTCGAGCACTCGAAGTCGGAATTGACTCGATTTTAAATGATCCAAATGTACGAGGCGAGTTCAGCCTTCAGTCGATCATCCTAATGACAGACGGGAATCAAAACCGTGGCATTGGACCTGAAATTGTCGCTCGACGTGCTCGTGACTTGGGCATCACTGTTCACACGATTACGTTTAGCGAAGGAGCCAACGAAGCGTTAATGCAACAGGTCGCTGATACGACCGGTGGTACTCATCTTCATGCAGAAACCAATGAGGATTTGGTTGATGCCTTTAGAACGATTGCCCAGACGCTTCAAATCTTGAACACTGAGTAAGACTAAGCACGGAAATCCTATGCACGGAAAACCTAAGCACGGATATCCTCAGCACTGAGCAGTCGCGGGCCTTATGGCTCAATCAACTACGACTGACACTTTGACTATCTCGATCAGATGTGTGTGATCTGTTTTAAGAAGCCATCAGGTTCAACCCTGGTGGCTTTTTTCTTGCGCTGCCCGAATGTGGTGATGATTCAAGTGCGATTTGGGGAGGTTCGGTTCAACGATGTCCGATTTGCCCACGACGACAATGCCTGATTCAGTGACCGTAAATCCTCTTGCTCGGTCCAGAGCATGGTCCACACCAATAATCGCTCGTTCAGGAATCTTGACATTTTTATCGATGATCGCTCGGCGAACAATCGCGTGACGACCAACCTCGACTCGATCGCAAAGGATGGAACCCGAAAGCTGACTGTAACTGTTGACGCGGACCTCGGGACCCAAAATACAATTTTCGACTTTGCCACCCGAGATGATTGAACCAGGGCAGACAATGCTGTCCGTAGCCATCCCAACTCGTTGCTCTTCGCCGGTGTCGTTTCCGAAAACAAATTTCGGGGGAGGGAATCCGCCTTGGTAAGTTCGAATCGGCCAATCGCGATCGTACATGTTCAGTTGGGGCTGGACACTGATCAAATCCATATTCGCTTCGTAGTAGGCATCGATCGTGCCCACGTCACGCCAATAGGCCTGGGACTGTCCATCAGCGTCAAGGAATGGATAGGCGAATACATTGCTGGATTCGATAATTGATGGAATGATGTTCTTGCCAAAATCGTGAGAGCTATTGGGAGTATTGGCGTCCTTTAACAATTGTTCGAACAGGAATCTCGCTGTGAACACGTAGACACCCATACTCGCCAAACAGCTTTGGTCATTGCCGGGAATCGTTTTGGGATTGGCTGGCTTTTCTTCGAATCCAACCATTCGATTGGATGGATCAATTTCCATTACGCCAAATGAGCGAGCGGATTTTGGATCAACTGGAAGTGCTGCGACGGTTAGATCAGCGTTGTTTCTCTGATGGTTATCGATCATCGCCCGATAATTCATCTTGTAGATATGGTCACCCGCGAGAATCAAAACGTATTGCGGTTTGGCTTTTTCAAGGGCGTAAATATTCTGGTAGACCGCGTCGGCTGTCCCTTGGTACCACTGTTCGTCGATGCGTTGCTGTGGAGGCAAGACATCGATAAATTCGCCAAGCTCGGTGCAGAAGTAATGTCGCCAAGCCGTATTGATATGGCGATCGAGGCTCATTGCTTTGTACTGAGTGAGCAACAGCAGTTTGCGAAGACCACTGTTGAGGCAGTTAGAGAGTGCGAAATCAACGATACGGTACCCGCCGCCAAATGGAACGGCAGGCTTAGCACGATCTCGGGTTAACGGTTCGAGGCGGGATCCTTTACCACCTGCGAGCACGACTGCCATCACGTTTTTCAAATTAGTCGCTCCGTCGAGACTGCTGAAAGGTTGAAGAGAAACTAAATTCTACACGTTTGAAGAAAGTTGATGAAGATGAGTTGCCTAAACCCAAGCACTCGTCCAATTTATCAATTCGAACTTTGGCGATCGATTGATGACGCGATACCCAATCGTTGTCAAATGCGCTTAGAATAGGCCATGAAACGTTTAACGGTAAACAATCATCCAAAGTAGAACTCAATCATGTATGCAACTGGATCATTTGTGGATGAGGCCGATCAAGTTCTTCAGCCCATCTCGATTGTGGTTCCTGCCCACAATGAAGGTTCTTATTTGAAGGAGACCCTTAACGCTCTCACATCAGCCGTTGAGGAACTTAAGGAACTTGGCGTCGAGGCAGAAATCATTGTTGTGAACGATTCATCGACCGATCAGACTGCTGAAATTGCGAGGGAACATGGGGTTCGTGTGACCAACGTCGAGTTGCGAAACATTGGGGCTGTGCGGAACGCCGGCGCGAAACTCGCTAGACACAATTGGCTGTTTTTTGTGGATGCAGATACCGTTGTTCCAGCCCGAACGCTCAGAGAAGCCATGGAGCATCTTGCCCAAGGCGGAATTGGCGGCGGTGCCAATGTTGATTTGGACGGGCAACAACCGCTGCCGTGGATCAAGCAATGCATGTATCTCGGCTTGGTCACGATTTGGCTAAAAATTGGTGGATGGGCCGCCGGCTGTTTTATGTTTTGCCGGAAAGACGCATTTGATTCATTCGGCGGATTTGATGAGCAGTTTTTTGCGGCTGAAGAGTATTTCTTCAGCACACAGCTGAAGCAACGAGGTCGGTTTCGGCTGATGAAGACCCCAGTCATTACCTCTGCGAGAAAGCTCTACAACTATTCTACTTTTCAGCTTTTCCAAGCTGGCATCAAACCCTTCTTGAAGTTTGGTTCGCCGTTCAAATCGCGTGAAGGCCTTGATATCTTTTACCAAGATCAGCGGTGAAATAGACAGTCAGCCTGTTTCCATCGGTCGTTCAGAGCTACTTGAAAGAGCCACCGTCTGCAGTTTCTCCATCCGAGTCACATTATTTCTCGCGTTGGCGAAGGCTCAACCACTGCATTTTCGAATCGCCAATTTCGCTAATTGAAAGCAGTTTTGAGAAAGCCGTTTCGAAACCTACTTCAAAGGTAAAGTTTGGCGTAGTGGACAAGGCAACGAGTCTTTTTTCCGAGCCAACAAACGCAAGGGATTCGTAACCTCATCCACTGCGGTCAATCCTAATTTTTAGTTTCGACGGATCACTAGCTTCCACCATCACCGGGAAAATTACTTTGCAAAACCTGCTTAAGACCACCTTTTTTACGGGGAATAAAGTCAATTGTTAAATTGTCGCGATTGCAGAGTTGCGGCTAAGTGTGAAAGAGAATTTGAGGATTTGATTCACCTTCAATGGATTAGACTTATTCTACCGATTAGGGAAATAACCGGGTTTAGGTTATAATGAACGCAGCTTCAACGATCGAGACCCACCCTGATTTTTCTACACTGAGCATTATGTCTGGTCGAATATCTTTTTGCCTTTTAATGGCAATCTGCGTTGTGGCATTCGCGAACACCAATGCCGTTTATGGTGATGACGTCATCTTGGATCGCTCGGCGAGCGCATCCGTGGCTGTCGGCGATTTCTCTTGTTCCAGTTGTCCCAATGGCATCGTTCAAAAGCTAAACCTTCGTGACAAACACTCGTTGACCACCGGCGACCTCTGGTCTTTTTTCGACGATCAAGGAATCAAATCGGTTGATCGTTTAACGTTGTGTCTCGATTGGGAACCAAGTCTTGCAATGAACGACGTTGTCGATGTCAAGAATCTCAATTTTATGATTCAAAACGACGACGGCGAAGTGCTCACTGATTTCAATCTGGGCGATAATCGCCTCGTTGTTCCCGATTATGAAGTTACTGGTTTCAAGCCCGAAGCCCGGGTTGAAATTGATTTGGGATACAATTTCATGGAACGCTTTACTGCTGACAGTTCTCAGCATGTGATCGTGAATATTGCATCGTCTGACGCAATGTCGACCTCTCCAGAGCTAGTCTTGGCCGCGGCCAAGAACTTTCTTCCCCGCGAATTGAAGATAGTGGGTATCGTGATGTTTGGCGCGTTTTGGATTTGTGTGTTCTTCGTCTTGAATTGGACGACACGCCCCAAAGAGGAAGCCGATTCGGCACCTGTATTGGTCTCAATGAACGTTGGCGAGACGTCTAAGGCTATGTCCGCCTGATCAATGTC
>CAZQQR010000133.1:2876-4406 GCA_964595515.1 uncultured Pirellulaceae bacterium | reverse complement strand
TGGTCTCAATGAACGTTGGCGAGACGTCTAAGGCTATGTCCGCCTGATCAATGTCTGACTGACTAAACTGATCGCCCAGTAGTTCCGGTATCTCTGCAACCTACTTACTGAGCCCCGTGCCACTTCTTCGCTGACGAACTGCTTCGTAAAGTATCACGGCTGTTGTTACTGAGACATTTAGGCTGTCGGCGATCCCCTGCATCGGGAGCTTGATCCCGGCAAAGTGTTGCTGTTTCCAGTCGTCAGAAAGTCCATTCGCTTCGTTGCCCATGACGATCGCTATGGGGCCCGTCAAATTGGCTTCAAAAACGTCAGTGGCTGAATCGACGATAGCCGGACAGACCCTAAACGAATGTTCGGCTAACCAGGAAATGACTTGCTCATTGGTCGCAGCCGCGAGCTGCATACCAAACACCGCGCCGGTACTGCTACGAATTGTGTTGGGGTGAAAAAAGTCTGTCAGCGCGTTGGATAAAATTACTGCGTCCACGCCGCAAGCATCAGCCGTTCGCATGATCGCGCCGAGGTTGCCCGGTTTTTCAATCGCTTCGCAGACAACCACCAACGGGTTTTTTGGGATCTTCAATTTGTCTAGTTCGCTTGTGGTGCGCGTTGCAATCCCGATCATGCGATCGGGGCGTTCGCCGTATTGGAGCTTCGAAAAACATTCGGACGACAACTGATTCACAATCGTTGAATCAGAAGCAAATTGATTAATCGCAGTCGAACAATCCGCTTGATTCAAATCCTCTGAGACGAACAGTTCAAGCAACTCGAACCCATTTGCAACAGCGCGTCCGAGTTCTCTCTGGCCAAAAATGATGAACCTGTTTTGGGCAAGTCGCCCGCGTGAAGAATGCAACCGCATCGCCGCTTTGAGTTTGGGGTTTTGGAGGCTGGAGATTTTTTCGATCAAGAATTCACCGAAGGATCTTGGGTACGTTTTAAGGGCTTGCCCATCGGCAACAGGTGCCACTCGGAAGCTGTTTCCCGCTAGTCGATTCTAACGTAAGGTCGAAGGCTTCCAGCTTGTTTCGCTGGATTTGAAAATGTTTTGAGACCAATTGAGAAAGTGATTGAGTATCAAATTCTGGCGTGTGGCAGCTGACAAGAATCAACTTTGGATCGCCGAGCGTGAGTTCACGCAACCTTTGAAGCAGATCCGGGAAACACTTTTGAATCTTCCAAGTTTCGCCCGACGGTCCGCGTCCAAACGATGGCGGATCAGCGATCACAATATCGTATTTGTTACCACGCCGGATTTCTCGCTCAACAAATGTCATGGCGTCTTCGACAATCCAGCGAATGGGAGCCGATGTGAGTCCGTTCAGGTCTGCATTTTTTCGAGCCCAATTGACGACGCTTTTAGCGGCATCCACATGGGTTACCTGGACCCCGAGTTTTGCCAGCGCCAATGTTGTCCCGCCGGTGTAGCCAAACAGGTTGATCGCTTTTAGGTCGGCGAGCGGCAGTGGTAGATTCGAAAGCCATGTCCAGTTGTGACTTTGCTCCGGGAACACACCGATTTGG
>CAZQQR010000133.1:0-2776 GCA_964595515.1 uncultured Pirellulaceae bacterium | reverse complement strand
CCCGTTGGCGTGGTGCGTAGCTCAAAAATCAGATCGTCGATGGAGACTTGCCAGTTGGCTGGTGGTTGTCCGGTCCAGCCTCCTGATTTTCGACCTAGTCGAAACCGAACACTGGGCTGTCCCGCAAACTCACGAAGTGAACCGATCGCCGAGGGTGTTTCCCGCTGCACGACCGTGCCAGAGAACGACTCAATCTTTTGATGATCCCCAAAATCAAGCAGCTGATATTCGTTTGGATTCATGGAAGCAGTTGGCAATGGTTGGCAACGGTTGTGCGAATGGTCGGTGCGGAAGAACCGAGAGTCTTAATGCCAAACCCAAAGATGGGGAAACGACTGTTGGAGTCGGTAGACGGCTTCTGGAGTGGCCTTTGTTTTTCGCAGCACAACGATTTGAAGTTTGGGAAGCTCGTACAGCATCGCCACGCCTTTGTTTGTGATTTGGGTTTTTTGAAGATCCAACACATTGCATTCTTGGATGCCTGGCAACGCCAACAGTCGGCCATCGTGAAAAGCTTTGTCGCGGACGCGAATGATTGACCGACCTTTCAATCGCCGGTCGTAATATTGCCACCTCAAAATGCGGCAATAGTGAAGTACGAAATTCCACATTGGTCGTTGAAACCAAGTCAGCTTGGTGACCGGTTTTCTTCCAAACTGATAGACTTTCCAAGCAAACAGTGAGTAGTACAAAAACACCACGCCAATGATGCTAATGATGGTGATCCCGATCTGTTTGTTGAACAGATACCCGTTTATGCAGGCGACTCCCAGTGCAATCAAGAGGATGGTCAAAAGGGTCAACAAAGCGTGTGAGCAATAGGCAAGAAGTCCGATTGATCCGCTGTCGCTAATCCTCTGGCAAAACCATCGTTGAAATCCGGTAGTGCGAATCGGAATCGCTTTTAGAGGCGAGTATAGTTTTTCGTATTTCGGGAAAACGAATTTACAAGCCGTGCAGCGTCCTAGTTCCGTGTCGCTACCACATTGGTCGCAAGGTTTTGCTTCGACAAGTATCGTGTTGCCTTTAGCGCCGCTTGTCGTTTCTGATTTTGAAAGTCGATACCCGGTTTTACTTTTCTTCTTGGGCGGCGAAGTTGGTTTTGTTTTCGATTTTGATTTCGTTTTCGTGGCGGCGTTGGCAGCTGGGCGTTTTTTCTTGGGTTGGGCTTTCTTGGATGGTTTGGCTGGTTCAGCGCTCTTGGGTTTTTTAGGTTTGGCCCGGCTCTGAGTAACTTCGACTTGCTGGTTACACTTGGAGCAAGTGACATAGTCGCCGACTTTATCCGTTGTCACAATCATGGTGGCTCCGCACTCTTTGTAAGAGTCAGATCCAGCATCATACGATGACAGATTCGTGCATTCTATTTCGATCAGCATGAACGCCAGGAAAGTTTAAAAGGGAACAAATTGGTAGGCTCGACGAAGCGTGAAGCGGCCAATCCGACCGGGCCTTTGCACGTTTCCGACCTTCTTCGTCGTAGGGTTTGTTGAAGGTCAGCATGTCACCTTCGCCCGTCTTGGGTCGAATTATAATCTGGAGCGTGCTCAATGGGCAGCCAAAGCGGGTTTTGGCAATCGAAAAAAAAGGCACGCCAATCGTGGGCGTGCCTGATATTCGTTGAACGTGACGTCCGCTCTGGTGACAGCCGCTAGTTGCTGCTGTTTCCTGCCATGGTCGCAGGGACAATTTGAACTGAGAACGGAACCTTGGTTTCTGGTTGCGCCGGATCGTCAGTCATGATGGTGATTGTTTGATCAATCATTCCAGTTTTGGAAGTATCCAAGGTGTACGTCAGAACATGGAGCGATTTTGGTTCCTTGGGAATCTCAAAATTGATCCTCGGATCGCTTGATTGAATATCCTTGATCTGAATGGCGTTGCCGGCACGAAGGATCAATCGCTTTCGGATCTTCTGACCTTTGTTCACGACTCCCAGTTGGATAGGGGAAACCTCGATCAGTTCTTTGATGCTGCCAGTAACCGCGATCGGCATGCCGGTAGTTTTCTTGTCGTTGGTCACGATGGTTAAGTAATCATCAATCGAGCCCGCTCTTTGATTGCCGTTTAGTTTTGCGACCAGTTCGTAACTGACTCTGCCAGTCGCTGGATTTCGTTCGGTTTCGGAAAATGAAACGGAAATGTTTTCGTTGGAGGATTTGACGTCGAGAATTCGCCATTGAGGGTTACCGGCGTACAACAGTTTTCCTGTGCGTTGAGCTTCTTCCGCGACTTTGAGGCCAGCAAAACTAAACTCGCCTGGATTCATCACAACGTCGCGGCGGATCAGACCTTTGACGGTGAATTGAAGCTCACCATACTCGACGAAGCTCCCTGACTTTTGCAGCGACACGGTGACAGTTGCACCGCGAGGACCGTAAAAGTTCAGCGTGTCGTAGGCTGCTTTGACTTTGGCCACTTCACCAGGTTTCACATGTGAAGTCAGAATGCTTGGCTTAGTACAACCACAGCTTGCTCGTACTGATGTCAGATACAGGTCGCCATCAGTGGTGTTCTCAAATTCGAAAGTGTGTTCCTGTTTGGTCGCACGTGCAACAACACCAAAATCGTGAGTGTTGTTCTTTGTCAAAGAATGGGACCAAGCAGGTTTGGCGTTTGCGGTGCTCGTATTTGGTAGGACTGCGTTGTTCACGCCATAAGCGTTATTGATCGGCTGGGAGTTGAACTGCGGTACTGAGTTGTATTGTGGAACCGAATTGTATTGCGGAACGGAGTTGTACTGCGGAACTGAATTGTACTGCGGAACTGAATTGTA
>CAZQQR010000132.1:7128-13857 GCA_964595515.1 uncultured Pirellulaceae bacterium | reverse complement strand
TGGAACAAGCGTTACTTTTTTGAGATGCTCGACCGCGAGCTAAAACGAAGACAGCGTTCACGCAACCCACTTAGTCTGATCATGATCGACTTGGATCGGTTCAAGAAAATCAACGACACGCACGGGCACGCCGTTGGTGACGAGGTCTTGGTAGAGTTTTCCAACAGAATTAGAACTCTGATAAGAGCCGAAGACATTTTCGCCCGATATGGCGGCGAAGAATTCGTCATCATTCTCAGCGACACAGCTTCCGATGAAGCTTTGTTGGTAGGTGAGCGGTGGCGGCACGCCATCGAACAGACTCCGTTCACCACAGCGGTTGGCCCCGTGAAATGCACAATTAGTCTTGGCCTGGCAGTAGCCTCAGAAGAACGGCCATTTGTTAGCTCTGCTGAGCTTGTGAAACTGGCTGACGAAATGCTCTATCAATCCAAAGAAAATGGCCGGAACCGGATTTCTTTTTAAGCACGCCGAGCAGTGCTTTTGCCAAAGACCGACTTTGGATTCTTGACCGATTATCCCGTCGTCAACCACGCGAACCATTTGATTGCGGCCGATAAAACTCAGCGTAATCGCCGATACTTTGCAACATTTCTGTTTTGGGTAGCGTGTCGCAAACGAAGCTGTAAAATCTGGAGCTGATTCATCAGATTTGCAAAATTCTCTCCGCTACAGGCCGGGAATTGCTACCGCGACAAGGAAACGTCATGTCGGAACGGCCGTTTGTTCACCTTCATTGCCACAGTCATTACAGCCTTCTCGATGGGGCCAGCTCCATCCCCAAACTGGTTCAACGTACCGTTGACCATGGGATGAACTCGCTTGCTCTGACAGATCATGGGAACATGCACGGGGCACTGGAGTTTTACAACGCTTGTCGTGCCAAAGACATCAATCCGATCATCGGTTACGAAGCCTACATCGCGCCCCGTAGCCGCACCGAACGATCGGG
Source organism: uncultured Pirellulaceae bacterium (assembly GCA_964595515.1). GTDB lineage: Bacteria > Planctomycetota > Planctomycetia > Pirellulales > Pirellulaceae > Mariniblastus. The sequence continues at coordinate 12,905 of CAZQQR010000132.1, read as the reverse complement.
CGGTCGCGGAAAAGAATCGAGCTACCATCTCACATTGCTGTGCCAAAATGCGACCGGGTTCAAGAACCTGATCAAGATGGCTTCGCACGCCAGTTTGGACGGATTCTATTTCAAGCCTCGAATCGATAAGGCTCTTTTGGAAGAATATCACGAGGGCATTATTTGCTTGAGTGGCTGCGTCTCCAGCGAATTTAGTCAAGCAATCATCAAGGGCGGAGGCAACGGAGCAGAAGAGTCACTCAAACAGGCCGAAGGCGTCGCCGAGTGGTTTCACAACTTGTTTGGTGACCGGTACTTCATTGAAATCATGAACAACAACGTCGACATTCAGCGCCCGCAGTTGCAGGGAGCCGTTGAGTTGGCCAACAAAGTCGGTTTGCCGCTGGTTGCAACGAGCGATTGCCACTACGTCGACAAAGAAGACGCGGAGGCCCAGGACGTGATGCTGTGCATCAACATGGGAAAATTCCGAACCGACACGGCGCGAATGAAAATGGAAGGCAGTGAATTCTACTTGCGTCCACCCGAAGAAATGTATCGACACTTCCCTGGTCTGGAAGACGCCGTCTCACGCAGCCAAACAATCGCTGACACTGTTGACATTCAGCTGGAGCTTGGCGAACGTTACTTCCCCGTATTCGATCTGCCTCAAGGCCGAAGTCCAGAAGACGAACTGCGCGATCTTTGCCTCAAAGGCCTCCATGATCGTTACAAAGACAATGAAGAAATGCGGCCCAATGGCGAACTTTCCCAAGTCGTAATGGATCGCTTGAACCGTGAACTGGGCGTCATCAATAAACTTGGGTTCGCGAACTATTTCTTGATCTGCTGGGACTTTGTTGAACAAGCCCGTCAGCGCGACATTCCTTCGACCGCTCGTGGTAGTGGAGTCGGGGCGATCGTTTGTTTCGCCCTCTATCTCAGCCACGTCTGCCCGATTAAATACAGTTTGCTTTTCGAACGTTTTCTCGATGAAAATCGTTTGGAAGCACCCGATATTGATATCGACTTTTGTAAAGAGCGGCGTGGAGAGATCATCCAATACGTCAAAGAGAAATACGGCCACGACAGCGTCGCCCAAATCGGAACCTTTGGCACCATGAAAGCCCGCGCGGCGATCAAAGACGTTGGTCGCGCACTTGGGATTCCGCTCGCGCGAGTAAACCAAGTAACGGGAATGATTCCGGATAAACTTGGTATCACGTTAAGCCAAGCCATCGAAACCAGCGATGAACTGCGGGGAGTTTACGAAGGCGATCCAGAAGTCCAGGAGATGATTGATTTCGCCCTGAAACTGGAAGGGCTTGCTCGCAACATCGGAACGCACGCAGCGGCGGTTGTGATTAGCGACGGTCCACTCACCGACTATGTTCCACTTGGCCGGGTCGCCGGAAAAGAAGACGTAATTACCCAGTGGTCGATGAACGATGTCGAAGCAGCCGGGCTGCTGAAGATGGACTTCCTTGGTCTACGAACGCTTACGATCTTGAGCAACGCCGTTAAACTGATTGAGCAAACAACAGGCAAGATTGTCAACACGCTCGATTTTCCATTGGACGACGAGGCCACGTTTAAGTTGCTTCAAAGCGGTGACACCAAGGGTGTGTTCCAGCTTGAGAGTGGCGGGATTCGTGACTTGCTTTCCAAGATGAAACCTGACCATTTCAGAGACATCATTGCGACCAACGCACTTTATCGTCCCGGTCCGCTGGAAGGCGGAATGGTTCAACAATACATCGATGTTAAACATGGCCGTAAGCCAGCCGAATATAAACTCGATGTTCTCAAAGAGATCCTGGAAGAAACCAACGGCGTGATGGTTTACCAGGAACAAGTGATGCAGATTTTGAACCGGCTGGGACAGATTCAACTGGCTGCTGCGTATACCTGCATTAAGGCGATCAGTAAAAAGAAAGAGAAGATCATCGCCGCCAACTACGAACAGTACATGGAAGGTGCTGTCTCGCAGGGGCTATCGAAAAAAGACGCTCAGGACATGTGGGACATGATTCTGAAGTTCGCCGGATATGGCTTCAACAAGAGTCACTCCACCGCCTACGCGGCAATCGCTTGGCAAACCGCTTATCTAAAAGCGCATTACCCGGTTGAATTCATGGCCGCTCTCCTAACGGGCGACATTCCGGGTCGAAACTTTACGAGCAAAGATTCGCTTGTCGAGCACATGGAGGACTGCGACCGGATGGAGGTCGAAGTCGTTCCCGCCTGCATCAACCAATCCGGAGTCGAGTTTACGGTTGCGGAAAACAAAATCCATTTCGCACTTTCGGCCGTCAAAGGCTGCGGTGGCTCAGCGGCTCAGGCCATTGTCGATGAACGCGGCGAAAACGGACCGTTCAAAGACATTTTTGATTTCTGTGAACGTGTTGAATCGTCTAAATGCAATCGCTCCTCAATCGAGACGCTGATCAAAGCCGGTGCGATGGATTGCTTTGGGGCCAAGCGTTCTCAACTGTCTGCGGTAGTTGACCGTGCCCTTCAGGCGGGTGCGTCTGTGATGGCGGATAAAAAGAGCGGACAGAAAAACCTCTTTGGCGGTGACGACGATGATGACGAAGAGGAATTGGAAGTCATTCTTCCTGAAATGGATGAGTGGGAAGAACGTCAGTTGTTGATGGCGGAAAAAGAAGTGCTTGGGTTTTACCTCACAAGTCATCCGCTGGCACAATTCGAAGAGCAACTTGCCCGCTACTGCTCGCACAAAACATCGGGCTTGGAAGGCACCAAAGACCGCGATCGGGTTAGCCTTGGCGGAATGATCTCTGCCGTTAAACAATCTCACGTCAAAAACCCGAGGGATGCGAATCAGCCGACCAAGTATGCGATGTTCGATTTGGAAGATGTCGATGGAGCGATTCGATGCATTCTTTGGCCGCAAGACTATGCCAAACACGGAGAAGCCGTCGTTTCAGATGCGGTCGTTGTTTTGCAAGGCAGACTGGATTACCGAGGCGGGGACGAAGCGAACATGATCGTCGACAAAGTGATTCCGATCGAACAGCTCGATGCCAACCTGACTCACGGAATGAAGATCATGGTGGACGAATCGCATCATGGAGAGGACGCGCTTAAAAACGCCTATGAAATTCTGCGTGGCTATCCTGGAAATCGCGAACTTAAAATCGAAGTCGTTCTGGAAAATGGAATGCGGGTTGAGCTCGAATCCAAAAAACGAGTCGACATTAACGATCAGTTGACACGGCGATTGACGGAACTGCTTGGCAAGACATCGGTTGAAATGCTGATTGATCGCAAAACGCTTTCGGCGAAAGCGGAACCAAAAAAATGGGGCCGAAAATAGAAACGGTTTCAGAATGAACGAAGAGAATATTGATTTTGAATCAGGAATCCCACGGCTGCTGAAATGGCTGTTGGCGATCATTGGTTGCGGATTGATGGTGGCTACGTTCGCGGTTTTTCTTCCAGAATCCGCGATGGCAACGATTCATGAATGGCTTAGGCTTGGCGATTTCCCAGGCATTGGTGATCCAGATGCTTCTCCAATCACGTTGTATTTGGCTCGTTCGACATCGCTGCTTTATGCGGTCCATGGATCGTTGATGCTAATCGTTTCCATGAATATGAAACGGTATTGGCCATTGGTTCTGGTCTTTGGCTGGCTACATGTAGTGATTGGGTTGGTGATGTTTGGAATCGACCTGACCGCGCCCATGCCGCTTTATTGGATTGCAGGCGAAGGCATCCCGATTGCGCTCGCGGGGTTGCTAATTGTGGTGATGTGGAAAAAAGCAGATATTGGCGAACCACTAAAGACACCCAACACACCAAATTGAGTACGTTGCAGACGACGTTGAGACTTCCGAGAATATCGGGAGTTTCGAAAGTGGCTTGCCGAGACCCTTTGAGATGCTTTATGCGATCGGAACTCGTAACAAGTTCCGCTATACGTTTTACGGTGAAGTTCAGGCATCTCTTTGTAATGAAAAATGAGTCGTCGTCAAAACTAAAAACCAGGATTGTCCGTAGTGGATGAGGTTACGAATCCCTTGCGTTTGTTGGCTCGAAAGGACTCGTAGCCTCGCCCACTACCCAAACTTCACCTTTGACTGACCACACTAGCGTCGGTCTGATTGCCAACCTGTTGCCTGACCATTTTCTACTACCAAAAGTTCTGTTTTCAAGATTTCCCATGAGCGAGACTAACGAGACTGTTGAAATCCCAAAGCCCACAAAACGCATTTCAGATGATTGGCTTGCCATCATCTGTGCAGCGATCTTGTTGATCGTTTCCTTTGCCGCCGTCTGGTCGGCTCAATCTCGTAACACTGTTGAAAGCGAAGAAGTAAAACTGGTCAGTCCGCTGAAGGGCTGGGTGGCCAAGCCCGCAAAGTGGACCCAGTCTCCCGTCGACTCGTTCGTTGCCAAGGCCGGCGAGTCGCTCAACTCTCACCCGTGGGTCGGCGTTGCCGGAACGTTTCTCGTGTTAGGGCTGTTGCTCTCGCTGGCTCGATCATGGCAGGGCGAAAACGGACGGAAGTTCTTCGTCGGTTTTATCGGCGTCTTCTTGCTGGCTACTTTTGCTTACGCGCTCGCAGCCCACAGTGTCGTCAAGAGTTATAATCTTGAATACGCATTGTGGGCGTTGGGCGTCGGCTTGATTATTTCGAATACGATCGGCACACCTTCATGGTTAAGCCCCGCCGTTTGCACCGAGTTTTTTATCAAGACAGGATTGGTGCTGCTGGGGGCAGAAGTGCTAATGTCACGCCTGCTTGCTTTGGGTTTGCCCGGCGTCTTCGTTGCGTGGATCGTGACGCCAATCGTATTAATCAGCACCTACATCTTTGGGCAGAAGGTGCTGAAGATGGAATCCCGTTCTCTCAATATGGTGATCTCTGCGGACATGTCGGTCTGCGGTGTTTCCGCCGCGATCGCTTCCGCGGCGGCTTGCAAAGCGAAGAAGGAAGAGCTGACGTTGGCGATCGGCATGTCGCTGTCGTTCACAGTTTTGATGATGATCATCATGCCGGTTGTTATCAAAGCCATTGGGCTCAATGAAGTCGTCGCCGGTGCTTGGATGGGCGGAACAATCGACTCAACGGGCGCTGTTGCAGTTGCGGGAGCGACCCTAGGAGACAAAGCACTCGAAGTCGCCGCGACAGTGAAGATGATTCAAAACATCCTGATCGGCGTGAGTGCATTCGGGATCGCGACTTACTGGGTGACGCGAGTCGAAAAGAACCCAGAGGGCAAGCGTCCGGGCATTTCAGAAATCTGGAAACGCTTTCCTCGATTCGTGCTGGGCTTCATCGCGGCCTCGATCCTGTTTTCGGTCATCCATGCGTTCATGGACGGCGGCCCCGAAATGGTGACCGCGATGATCAAGGGTTCAACGAAAACGTTTCGTGGTTGGTTCTTCTGTCTGGCGTTCGTAAGCATCGGACTTGAGACGCGATTCAAAGACTTGCTGCCATATTTCAAAGGCGGCAAACCTCTTGTCCTGTACCTCTGCGGTCAAACTCTCAACATCATCCTGACGCTGATCATGGCTTACATCATGTTCGGCATTGTCTTTAAGGACGTCATCAAATGATGGAGACCGCGAACGCGCAACATTCCCTGACCAGCGAAACGAATCGCCGAAACGGAATTTGGAAACTCACTTTTGCCATGGCAACCATTGCTTGCCTATGGTGCATGGTTCTGCCTTGGTACGCTAGTCAACCGTCAATGAAAGAGCATCTTGAGTTCCTAGACGATCGCGGCATCGACCCAAGCGCGATGTTCTACACCGAACT
>CAZQQR010000132.1:0-7028 GCA_964595515.1 uncultured Pirellulaceae bacterium | reverse complement strand
CCACCAGCCGAACCTCCGCCTGAAGCGATTCGGTCAGGATCAATTCCAAATTCACCAGATCTGCTTCTCACAAAACGCATCGCAGATTTAGCGTCATTGATGCACACCGTTGGCGGAGCCTTGCTGTCGAACGTTTGAACGGCTGTCTCTTTTTTGGCGGACTGATCATCCGACTTCTTTTTGCCTTTAGCTTTGACTGGCTTCTTCAAAAGCCGATATTGAACTTGGAAACAAACCAAGCCACGTCCAATCAAGTGTTTGCAATGTTCGTCAAATTGGCCAGGTGAGCCGCCCGTCCAACCACCTCCGTGAAAAAACAGAACTGCTGGCCGCTTGTCTGCAGCCTTCCAACCCACCGGTTTGGACACGTGGATGTTCAGCTCCCGCTCACCGATTTTTTTGTAGACCAGCACCTCTTTGCCTGGAGCAGATTTTTCATTCGCGGTTGACTCATCTTGAGCGATCGCAAGGTTCGCACTGAACATCGTTGTTACCAACAACCCGGCAGACAGCACGACCGACGTGAGGTTAATGCGGCAAAGAGAAGTCATCATGGCAAACTCGATACAATCTGTGGTGGAATGGAACAAGTAAGAGGCTACACACTTTGCCCGCGATTGTCACTTGTTTGTTCTTTCAAAATAGCTCAAAGCCCCGTCGTGTCATTCAACGAAGCCACTCGTTCGATGTTTTAATTAACTGTATGTCGAGCTCACGCCATCTCATTTTCGTTTCCGGCGGGCAAAACCGAGCCCGGCCAAAACAGAAAGAAATATCGTTGAACTTGGCTCTGGCACGGAAACGGTAAACCGCAAATTGTCGGCGGCAAAATAATTCGGCGAACCAACGTCAGTCGATTCAAGCTGAAAACTCAACGAACTAACCTGACCGAGCGAGCTAAGATCAACGTTCGTCCAGTCTTCAAGAACGTAGTCGTCGGCGTTGTCGGCCGCCCGATAGTCGGCAAGGTAAAAATCAAAAGTACCCGTGCTTACTCCTAGCTCGTCAAATCCAGTGATTTCGAGAAGGAAAAAATCTTCGACTCCATCGTTACCCGGCATCCCATCGTTGTCCCCAAACTGGCGGGCAAATCCATTGCCACCATCGTCTCCGTCGCGCATCGCGAAGACGGCATACGTTGTGTTTGAAAGATCCACGCTGACGGATTCCACGGTAACACCAAAGTCAACCCTAGGATTCACGTCGTTAAAATCGTCATCGAAACCAACGGCGTAGTTGGATGACCCGCCCGAGCCACTGCCGGGATAAGAAGCGTACTGATTCCCAAATCCGGCCGTGGCCGAGTCCATGACATTGGAATAGCTCCAGCCAGCCCAAGTCGTAAATGTGCCGAAGTCCGTAAAAGTATTATTGAAGGAAATTCCGTCAGCCGTCCAAGGATCCGAATTGGTTACTGGACCACCGTTGTAAAACGAATTTGAGTTGAGCGCGCCAGCGCTGAGATTGCTTTCAAAACCGATTGTAGTTTGGGAATGGACACTGGAAGTCAGCAGACAGACAGCGATAGATACAAATCCAACTAGCAGGGCAGAGCGGACTGGATTCATTGAGCGGGTTAGGTTCATCAATTTGTTCTTCATGTCAAGGATATTCACTTTAAAAATTGTCTTTCACAAAGGTGTATTGGGTGGGAGGGCTGAGAGTTGCTGCTAAATCAGTTGGCTATTTCAGTTTCACCACCTCGTCGAGTACAGATTGCGGCCAAGACTTTCAGATCCATCGTTTCTGGCAGAAAACTAACATGGCCATCGCACCAACTGACGTTTACGCCCGAAGGATGCTCACTTCGCAGATCATTCTCGAATCCGGGGGCATCATTGATTGGGAACGCCTGATCAAAAATATTTCGTCCGTTGATCCATTGGCCATCCGACCACCCTGAATCTTCGCCCACGATTAATGTGTTGGAGGTCCCATCGGTAACGTCCCGGATCGCAACAGCAACATCCAACAACATCGTGCCTTTGGGCGGATTGTTGGGGCTGGAAATTCGTTCTCCGTAAATCCCGCCATAGTCACATGGGCCACGCCCGGACGAGAGTTGAGAACCGCGTTGACCGCTTGGACAAATAAAGACAGGAATGATCGTCGCTGCGGCTATCGAATTTCGGGAACTATCAAATGCAAAATTCAAATCCAGTTGATCACTCACGTTTTTTTGCTCAACGTATGGAAGCAGAAAAGCGCTCCAAGCCAGTTGTCGTTTGGTTGGATCCGGACGCAATCGCCATTCGATTGCTCCAACGGGAAACTCTTCGTGGGACGCGTGGTAGGAATGAAGTCCCAGTGCGATTTGGTGCAAATTGTTGGCACATGTCACACGTCGAGCGGCTTCACGGACCATTTGCACCGCTGGTAACAGTAGGCCAACCAACAATCCGATAATGGCGATCACAACCAAAAGCTCCACCAGCGTGAATCCTTTTGAACTGCTGTTCAAAGAACGAAAACGCGCATGAAATGGTCTGAGGTTGCGCACCGATTGCGCATTTTTTCTAGGGTCCATTGAATACTCACTTCGATTCGTTCGTCCCTCGCAGAACAAATCGCGACATTCAATCTGGCAGGTATTCTGACTCTTGGCTTACCCGTTTTCGCCTTCTCATCGAGCGATTCTTTTCAGTCGACAATGGCTAAGATATAAAAACGGACGCATCAAAAATTTGATGCACCAAACACAGCGGCGGGGCCGTTTCGGATTTCAACCGAATTCCCTTTAATCGCTTTCCCATGAAAACGATCACCAGATTGAGGCCCTATCCTAAGTCGACATCACAGAAATTTCTACCGTCGAAATTCAAAATCCAGCCGCCGGCTACGTCACTTTCGATTTGGCGACTCAGGAAAGTGCAAGGAAACAGCACAAAAGGAGAAGGCACAGGAGCTTGTGATCTTCAAGAATACATCCGCTGGGACAGATGGACTGGCGATCAGTTGCGCCCAAATAAAAAACGCGTCACTTTTTAGTGACGCGTATGATGGGTGGCTGAGTTGGGCGAAAATCTACAGTTCTACCTACAGTTCTTTTTGCTTTTTGATGCGAAGGTGACGAGCCCAGCGAGAGAGCAATTTTGATTTGGTATCCAAGTCACCTTCCTGATCGTCGTCCTGCTCGTCGTTCAGTTTGTTTTCCAGCCTCTCCAACTCGACAAGTTTTTCATCTAGCTGTGCACGCTGCTGGCTAATCCTCGCGCGACCAATTGAAAGTTCGATTTCTGTTTCTCGAAGTTTCTTTTTGAGGTCTTCCTTGAGTTGCTCAACCGAGCTTGACTCTTCGGAGTCTTTGTCGTCCTCGCCTCCGTCTTCTTCAACTTTGGCGGTTGTTTCCACCACCTCGTCGTCGGCTTGTTCAGTTTCCGAAACATCAACCTCATCTTGTTCGAGTTGGTCCGCTTCGGCGGCAGCGAGCAGGGCCTTATCAGACTCGTCCAATTCCATGCCGTAGCTTTTGAGCATTTCAGCTTTTTGAAGATTCCAATTAGACGTCGCACCACCGTCTTTCCTGGCGCTGTCTTTCTTAGTTGACTCTTCTGCTTTGGATTCTTCTGCCTCTATCTTTTCCGGTGGGGTCGCGATTTCGGATGCTTCGGCATCGCCGTCTTCAACCAAAATAGATTTCGCGAAATCAGAAAGTGGAAGGTCTGATGGATTCGAACCAGCGGTGATGGTTTCCAGAATGACTTCAAGAAGTTTTTGTTGTCCGTGAATCGCTTCGGTCAATTTAGCGATTCGATCACTCGTCTGATCGAACCTCGAATTAAAGGCTGCCTCTAGAGCTCCAACTCCGCTTTGGGCTGCTTCCTCGTGAGTGCTGAAAAGAGTCTCGATCTGCCCAAGAACATCATGTGCCTTCTGAACGGAGTCGTCTTCGGATGTTTTTGTATTGGCGGGCATAGTTGTCTTGAGGGATCTAGGGATGAACCGCTGAAAGATAGGTCAGGAAAAGCAGTTGGAAGTGAATTGATGGATATTATTGAACAACGGGGAAATCAATCGGGGTATTCGCCTCGTTTTTCTGCTCAACCCTCACAACCGGAACTTGGCCAGCAGTTGCACTCGAATTTATCAATGAAACGTTCGATGTTTTCGCGCTGATTGGCTCGCTAGCAAACCTAAATCACACTGCAAATCGGGCGCTCAATCGTGTTCAATTCCAATTGGTATTGTCTTTGCGTGTTCAGTTGTGTTATCCAACAGTTGCCTGAAAAGTCGGAGAGAGTTGCGCTCCCAGATACGACAACTCTCCAACAAATCATTGGTGCATGGTGGTGAGATGGTTCAGGAAGAACCAACAACCTGCTCCCAGACGAAGCATTCATGTTCAGGCAACATGAATCAACATGGAAGTTAATCATGTCTGAATCGGATACTCCTCAAGACGACGGCCCACGATTCCCAAAAGCGATCCTCGGTAGAATCGTTGCCGTTGGTCTCTTTATCGCTCTTGGAACTTTCGCGGTAATGCAGTCGATGCAGGGCAATGACCCCAGTGGCGAAAACAAGACGCTTGCTCAATCCGCCGGTGATGTAGCTGGAAAAGTCAAAACTGGGATTGGCGACGCAGCAACCAAAGTCAAGAACGCCGCCAGCAACGTGTTCGGCAAAAAGGACCTGGATTCCGATCTGGCGAAAAAGAGAATTGCTCCTTCTTTTAACGCAAACTTGAAGACCCAGGTAACGACCAATACTCCAGACTCCAAAGTCGGAGGAGGTTTTAAAGCTCCTGAAAGCAAGTCATTCAGCAATACGGCTGTGACTGTTTCTAAACCGCCAACCTCACCGCGATATGCCCAAGCTCCCTCAGGAATTCCGATCGTAACCAGCCAGGGTGGATTTGCAGCGCGAGCAGACAACCTTCAAAAGGCAGCCAGCAACACCATCAATAAAGCGACTCAAAACGCGGCCGACATTGGCAATAATTTGAAAACTGGTGTCGCAAATCGAGCAAATGATTTGCTCAAAGGAACTCAATCCAAAATCAACGCGACAGCCGAAAGCTTAGGTAATTTAAAATCGAATGCTGCGAGCGCGTTCAATGGCACAGTCAACAAACAGTTTGGCCCCAATCCCGCAGCGACTAAACCAAGCGTTCAATCTTCATTCGGTTCGACCACCAAAGCTCCAGCCAACCGGCCATTTGGACCAGCACCTTCTACCGGAAACCGATCATTCGGAGGACCCGCGATTCCGTCGTCTATTCAAACAGTGAATACATCGAGGCCGCTCGCTAAATCTCCAGCTCCCAATACACCAGCGATGGGTAACCGCAACTTGGCTCCGATCTCGTCGTCGCCAAGCCGCACGACTCAAAATTCCAAATCTGCCTTTGATTCGGTGACTAGTACGAGAGCCCCCAACACGGCACTGCCGCCAATTCGATCAAATTCCCCCCCAACGAATTCGTTTGGAGGACCACGCTCGTTCTCGTCAACAACTACACCGGCATCGACGGTGTCGACTTCGGCTCCGAAAATAAATTCGCAGCCAACGCGGCAACGTTCCAGCATTCCTCGTGCAAACGTTCCGGCTCGACCTGCATCAACCACATTTAGCGGTCAACCAGCCAACGGAAACCGTCCTGTCAGTCGTTTGGCAACGAGCAGCGCGCCAAGCTCAATGACGCGTAACGTTCCCGGCGACCGTGAACTCGAAGGCGTTCAGGCTCCGGCACTGACGGTAGAAAAGCTTGCGCCTCGCGAAATCCAAGTCAACCAGCCGGCTGATTTCCAAATCATCGTTAAAAACGTCGGTCGCGTCACCGCCGAAGACGTTCGCGTGTTTGATCAGATTCCAGAAGGAACCGAATATCAAACGGCGGCCCCAGAACCAGCATCGCTTTCACGCACGCGAGATTTGGAGTGGAAAATCGGCAGCCTCCGGCCAGGCCAGGAGAAGCGAATCAAACTACAACTCAAACCCGTTCGCCCCGGCGAAATTGGCAGCGTCGCCCACGTGACGTTTTCAACCCAAGCCTCGATGCGAACACTGGTTACCAAACCTGTCCTGGAAATCACTCACCAAGCCAAACAAACGCACTTGATTGGCGACGATGTCATGTTCGATGTGATTGTCAAAAACAAAGGCGACGGGGCAGCCAACAATGTTCTTATTCAAGAAGACGTTCCTCGGCAGCTTGAGTACCAAGACGGCTATCGCGAACTTGAATATGAAATTGGAACGCTAATGCCAGGTCAGTCTCGCCGCGTACAACTTTCGCTCAAGGCAGCTGAGATCGGAAAAACCAGAAACGTGATGTTTGCTTCTGCAGAGGGTGGTTTAAAAGCCAAACATGAAATCGATCTTGAAATCATCGCTCCAAAATTGGTGGCTCGTACCAATGGACCAACCAAACGATTCCTAGAACGTGGTGTCACTCACCAGTTCGAAGTCTCCAACCAGGGGACGGCCAACGCAACCAATGTCGAATTGGTGGCGAGACTTCCTAGCGGTTTGCGATATGTCAGCGCAAACAACCAGGGACGATACGACGCGAGCAACCATTCGGTATTTTGGAGCCTTGCAGAGCTTGGGCGCGATGTCGAAGCCAGTGTTGAACTTAAGACGATGCCAGTCGAAGTCGGCAATCAGCCTATCAAATTCGAAACCTTTGCCGACCTCGACATCCGCGACAGCGCAGAACAACCTTTGTCTGTTGAACATCTGGTCGACGTCTTCTTTGATATTGATGACGTCGTCGATCCAATCGAAATTGGCAGCGACACGAGGTACAAAGTCCGAGTCGTCAACCAAGGAACCAAAACCGCAACCAACGTTCAGCTGCAGGTTGCTTTCCCAACCGGTATTCAACCCACATCCGTAGAGGGTTCGTTGCGGCATAATATCACTGGTCAACAGATTGTGTTCGAACCGATCAACAGCATGAGCCCGGGAGACGAAATTACGTTCGTCATCAACGGCAGTGGTCGGTCGGCGGGAGACCATCGTGTCGTGGTCAACATGCGAACCGATGGCAGACAAACACCAGTTTCCAAAGAAGAAACTACGCG
>CAZQQR010000131.1:0-13959 GCA_964595515.1 uncultured Pirellulaceae bacterium | reverse complement strand
CCGTAAGGACACAGGATTTTAAATCCTGAGCGTCTGCCAATTCCGCCACTCGGGCTTGAGCTTAGTTGGATGAATTGATTCAGTGAAAATAGTGTTTTTTCGTTTGCTCGCCAAGTGGTTCAACTGGAGTTCAGGCTGTTTTTAGACTCAATCCTCCATTCTACTGAACGGCCGAGAAAGTCAGCTTCAAAATTAGTAAACCAAAGTAGGTCCGCGGAAGATTATCTAGTAGCGCGATACATACGCCTCTAACAAATTGCTTTTTTGCTTGCGACTAAACAGAGCCACATTTGGATGCCCCCTTTTGCTATCCAAGTGAAATCTTCTTTCGGCACACGTCAAATGGCTGAAGCGTCAATTGATTGATCACTTTTTCTTCAAGATAGTTGGGAAGGCAAGTTCACTTGCCCTCTGTTCCATAATTCATCACCGTTTTAACTTCTTTGGGAGTTAGTTCACGGCTATAGACTCTCAACTCGTCCACCATCCCCCCGACGCTGACTTCACTACAGGCAGCCCCAATTTGAAACGTCGAACCACCAGGAGACATAAACCGAGTTCGACTGAGAAAATGCTGACGTTTCCTGGGTTCTCCGTTGATATACAGATTGAATAACGGCTTTTTGTTCTCGCCGTTGAACGAAATCGCGACGTGAGTCCATCGCTCAGTAGGCAGAGTCTCCTCGACTGTTTTGGCGCCGACCATAGTTACTTCACGCCCCATCAACTCAACCAACAATCGTTTCTCTTCCGACGTAATTCGGAGTGCGGAAAGCTGCCCACGACCATTGGCCAGAATGATGCCTCGTTTGTTCTTCGGCAAAACCCAAAACGTGATTGTGAACGGCGCAAGCCGGTTAATCGTTTCCGAAAAATCTACTGAGTCGACTCGGTCATCGTGTTGCGGCACACCCAAAGCTAATGCGCCTCGGACTTTGCCCTCGACAATTCTCGCGTCACCAAGTGATTTCGTCGGGATACTTTGAATATTTTCTTCAACACCGTGATCGAAATTCCACATTGCCTTGAGGCCTCGCTGAACTTTGACCGGCTTCCTCGTCTCCAAATAATTTTCAGGCATTTGATAAGGATCCGTCAATTCCGTTATCGACCTTCGCAAAGGTTCTTTCGCCTCGAACTTCTTTAGATCATTCTCAAGTGATTTCAAAGAGACGGAGTACATCCCTGTTTTTATTATCTTCTTTTGGGTTGCAATCGCCATACGAAAGAGCCCATTCTCGGCTTGGGCCGCGGCGATCACCCGCCGGGCAAGCCATCTTTGCTCCCAACGCATTGAATTCGTTTCTTTGGCAATTTCCAAGGCTCGTTTGCCGTCACGTAATTCATCGCGGCTAGAAGAAGACAACAAAGCAGACAACAACAGCTTAGACTGCATATCTTTAGGGAACTTTGTGACCGACCGTTCAAGAACAGGAAGAGCATCTTGGTCACGGCCCAACTCGACAAGTGCTTTCGCCAACTCGCAGAGCGGCTCTGGCTTGTCTGGCGACCGCTTAATCGCGGTTTTACAATCCACGATCGCAGCATCCTGCTTCGTTGGGTCGAGCATTCTTATTTTCGCTCGTGCCGCCCAAACATCTGAGCTTTCTTCCTCGAACTCGACTCGTTTGTTCCAGTACTTTTCCGACTCACGGTTATCACCGAGCGGAGAAGGCAACGGCATCTTGCGGATTCGCACATTGGTGAACGTTGTTTTCGAATTTTTACTTTCCTTCCCCAAGATCGCGTGGCCCCGCAAGTCAAATGGTGACACACCGTAGCCGGCCAAAACGCCGTCCACCGTAAAATCGAAGTAGTCACCCCAGACTCTCATACGCAATCGATTTGGCGCGTTCTTCTTTACCTGAAACGGAACTTCGCAAAAGTAAACTTGCTTGTCCATGATTCCTACGTTGGAACGACTGGAGTCGACGAAAACGAATTTTGATCGATAAGGGCCTTCGCGGATGATATTTCTGCTTGCCCAAAAACCATCTCGAAACGCACCGTCTTTTTCCGCTTCGCCTGTTCTCTCGTTAAGGATATCGGCTTCGATCATGTAGGGCGAAGTACATGGCCAACGCCATTTCAACGATTGTGTGGGCGTGTCACAAACGATCGCGTTGTCGGTTGCCGTCCAAGCATCCAAATCCGTTCTCGTATGCCAAGGCAACATGTGTTTTGAGTCTGAAGTCAACTCAGCCCATTCCCCGCTTTCGTAATCCTTAATCATACCCATCAAGTCAACCAGTTCATCAACATAGACTCCTGAACTAGAATCTAATTCCATCCGATTCAGTGACAACTGTTCGATTAATTGATCAATCTTTTTCGCCTCGAGTGTCCCACGATCGATCGAATCCTCGATGTTCTCGATCGTCGCGTCTCCAAGTACAGCAAGCCGTGATAACGTGACATTACGACCTCGAAATTTACTGGCAAAACCGAGTTCACCGTTCAGTTCTTTTCCAAGACGGAGAGCTTGTTTGAACTCTCCAGAACGTAACGCTTGGAACACTAAAAACTGTCGCCAGCCTTTCAGTTTTGAACGATACAACCCTCGTTTTTCAGACTCGACTAAAACATTTTGAAGAGCGCCAAAGAGTTTTGGGTCTGAATCCGCACCAGCATCGTATCTGCGAATGTAGTCTGCCATTCGAAAAGCAAAACCAGGAACTTGTTCTTCCCAATTTTTGGACGCAGCTACCTCAAGAACAAAATCACGTGCCAAGTTTGATTCTTTATCCACCCATCCGTAGGTTGGAATCGCCAGATAGTGCAGGTGACCTTTGAACAAATTGTAGTTGTCGGCGCGGCGAGAGATTCCTTCGTCAAAATACTTCCGCTGCTTTCTCCTGTCTCGTTCGCAATAGCCGACATACATAAGCGACGACACGGGGAGTACCGACAGTGGAAGTTTCTGACTCGCTCGTTTTCCCCACTTTTCTGCCAACTTGATGTAGCCAAACTCTTTATCTAACGATTCATCGGCGCCCAATGACAGATAGGCCTCCTCCAAGAAAAACGCTTTTGCCCAGTCAACTGATTTCGAGCTTTCAACTTTTTTGATGAGAGCTCGTCGCATTGGCAACATTTTGCGTCCAAGAATTTTATGCAATCTGACACATTGCCTGATTGGGTAATAGAGCGAATCGGCGTGCTCAGGGACATGACGCTCTTCATCAAACAGATCGACAATCGCATCTCCCATCCATTCAAAAGCCTCGATGACTTTTTTATCAGGAATCGCCCGAGGAGAGTGAATCAAAAACAAATAGCACTTTAAACGTTTCGTCATGACGTTCAAAAGTCGAGGGTATTCTTTTCTGGCAAGCTGTTTCTCTATTTCAGGCAACTCTTTCCAATACTCTGGCGAGCGACGACGGAGGTCCTTTTCAAAAACAAGCTGCATCACAAGCATCCGGACGATCGGATCACGTGAACCTTTCTTTAAACAAGCCTCTCCCATTTCCAAAGTCTTACGTCGGATTTTCGTTTCACGATGAATATCGAACACGACTTGTCTTAGAAAGGCAACGGCCTCAGCTTGAATGGGCTTTGGGTCCGTCGTGTAATTCCGATAAGGCTCAACAATTCGCTGCAGCAGATAGGAAACAGAGTTTTGATCGGCATCTTTTTGTAGGTATCCGTTTTGATTTGAGGCCGAGACGTAACGCCTTAGCCAACTTACTCGTTGGTACAAGGGGCGAAGCTTCGCTTGGGAGTCCGAATGAATGTTGCACAAATAGATCGTACGTAGAAATTTCTCCTGATCATTCGTGCGGGATTCGGGGTCGGCCTCCAGCGCTTCTTTCATCCGCGGCGAGAGCGTCCCAGTTTCGTAAATGAGTTTTTCCCAGGCCGACTGAGAAACAAGATGGGGACGATCAGCCGTAGAAGCTCCTGGGTCTTTGTATTGAACTTTGGAAAGAGCCTTTTCCAGTTCGACTTCTGCATTCTCGAGCTGCTTCCTCGCAAAATCCACAAGCACTGGATCTGTTTGGAAGGTCTCTTGAGCCCACATATCTTGGCTGGCAACAAAAACAATAAGCAATGAGATAGCACTCAGCGCACGCATATAAACACCTACAATTTCGATCAACCAATAACTGCTGTTATTTTGGCAGATCAAGCATTTTGCAACAACACACTGAGCGTTACGGCGGGCTCTAAAATTAAAACGCCAACTAGACCAGGAAGTGTAGAACGCGTCTGTCTTACTCGAGAACTATTTGACAGTCTGGGTTGTTCGCTAGAAACTTTTCTTTTACCTCACTCTTTGGTGTAAACCCGAGGATCAATCGTTTGAGTGGACACGCAGCGAGATAGTCCAACGACTTTGCAGTGATTTGGGTCTGACTGAGTCTGAGAATTCGCAAACTGTTCATTGAACTTAGATGCTTGATTCCTGCATCAGTAATCTGGCAACCCGTCAGATTTAGGTCGTAGAGATTTGACATAGATCCGATGTACTTGAGCGCTTCGTCGGAAATGTCAGTCCCGCCAAGCCGCAGCACCTTTAATGATCGGTTACCATCGAACGGCCGAATCGCATCGTTGGTTAATTTTGTGCCCGTCACTGTCAACTGCCGAAGCCGGGGTAGTGCCGCTAACGAAGCGACTGCCTTGTCGGTGACATGCGTATCAGGAGCATGCACATATCTAAGGCTTTCAACTTCACTAAGCAACTCAAAACCAGCTTCAGAAAATTTGCAGGAATACAAATCGACTCCGATTAACGAATCAAGTGATCGAAGCTCGCTCAAAAATTCGTCGTCAATGTTTTGAAAGTTGTCGAACATAATCCACATCAAAGCGATATCGCCCTCCGGAATGGCAGCGATTGTGTCGACTTCGAAATTTTTGGTTTCATACAAAACGTCGACATGGCCGCCCAACTCAATCGTCTTTTCCGCGATTCGACGGTCAGTAGAATCTGCATGAGCTTGTGGACTTGAGATTTTGGATGAGTCGAATATCCCAGGCATCCACTTCACCGCAAACAAGCTGCCAATCACGATCGCCAGAATTCCAACAATCACAAAGCCTCGACGACGATCCAACTCGAATGCCGACTTGTCCACATTAACCAGTTGCGGATTTTGAAAATCACTCGACGGCGAGTTCAGGTAGGCTCTTAGATCCGATTCCAATTCCTCCGAACTTTCGTATCGCTCATCAAAAGTCTTCGACAAAGATTTCAAGCATGCCGTTTGTAAAGCGTCCGGAATTTGCGGCTGGATGCGACTTGGAACTGGCGGATTGTCTTCCCGAATTGACTTCATTACGGTCCGGGCATCGTCACCGGAAAACGGTCTCTCACCACAAAGCAGCTCAAACAGCACGACCCCGAGTGAAAACACGTCGCTTCGATGATCCAGCGGTTTTCCGGAAGCCTGTTCCGGACTCATATAAGCCGGCGTTCCGGCAATCGCTTGTTCCGAACTTTCATCAGTGATACATGCCAGACCAAAGTCAGTGATGTACGGCTGTTTTGTTGCTGCGTCGATCAAAATGTTTGATGGTTTTACATCCCGATGAATCACGTTCCGGCTGTGAGCATAATTAAGTGCACTCGCGATATCCGCCATACAACTCGCCGTTTCATGAAACGAAAATGGTCGATTGCGGGCCTCATGCGCAAGGTCGTTGCCCGCAACGAAGCGTGAGACAAGGTAAACGTCGCCAGAATCGGTTTCGCCAACATCGTAGATTGGCACGATATTGGGATGGTCAAGCTGAGCGACTGTTTGAGCCTCTAGCAAGAACAAATCCCGTTGAGCTTGACTTGAGAATCGAGCCTGATTGGGAACCTTAATTGCGACCGGACGTTTAAGTTGCGAATCAAATCCTAGCCAAACCGTTCCGAAGGACCCGGATCCAATTGGGCGGACCAGACTGTGCCTGCCCAACTTCTGGCCAGCCATAAACGAACATACTTTGTCTTGCTCGGTTAGCGTTCGGCCCTCCATTTGATCATAAGCATCGAAAAACGAACTCAAAGCTGTTCGAACATCCGAATGCTGGCGAACAAATTCAGCTCGATCCGGTGCCTCGCCAACTTCCGCGGCTTGTAAAAAATTCGCAATCGCTTCGTCTGCCAAGCGACTGGCGTCAAGCGTGGAGATGATGGGGGGCGAATGTTTCATCGGCTCGATTCCATTCCGCTTTTGAGTTGTGAGCGCAATGATTTCAATCCACGTTTGAGTAATCCTGAGACCGCGACAGGTGTCTTTTCCATTTCGATTGCGACCTGAGAAATCGGCCACCCGAGAAAATGATGCAGTTCAACTGCAAGTCTTTGGGCTTCTGGCAAATTCGAAACGGCCTCGCACATTCTGATTTGCTCTTCATTTTGCTGCATGCGGTCAACCGGGGCCGTGTCGCTGCGAGCCAAAACTTGTTCCACTTTGAGCCACGATGTTTGCAGCGTCGCTTCCAAAGATTGTTCACGCCGAACATCTCGCTTTTCACGACCGAGATCTCGTGCTGCACGAATGAGGTTGCGAGTCAAAATCTGTTTAAGCCAAGCCAACAGTTCATTTCTTGAATTGCCTCGAAACGTTTCCTTTGCACGATGCGCCTGAAGCATCGTCTGTTGCACGATGTCAGACGGGTCCAGTTTGGCTCGCAAATGCCGATTCAGGCCAGTGGCCGCCAATAGCCGAAGGTAAGGTCGACAATGATCTAAGTATTCGGCTGAAGGTGTTGGTTTGCTTTCGTCCATCGATTCCTACTCAATGTCCCGACGCCCCGCAAACATCCTCCCGTCAGACAATTGTTCGAGAGTTGAAATGCAAGAGTTAAGAGATGCCCCAACAAAGTGAGATGACCCATCAAAGTCTACACGAATTCACAACGATAAAAATCAATTTTCTGCGTCTAACTCTTTGAACTCTGGGGAATTGCGCCCCATTTTGTTCGCAATGAAAATTCTTTGATTTAATTAAGCGATTGCGCGCCCTGTGCTTCGCACAACGGGCTCTTTTCGAACAAGCCGCCTCATTTCTTGACAAGAACAACTTGTTATTCACTATCGCTTTATCGTCGACGCGGCCACGCTTCAGCGTTAACTGCTTAGGTCGTTTGAGAGTGGTCTAAAACTGCATGCCCAAACTGCAAATTCTAAATCGGGCACACCATCTCTTCGCTCAGTAAGCGGTGAAAATTTCTTCGGCTCAAATCAACGATTGCGCGCCCTGAGTTTCATGCAATGGGCTCATCTCGGATAGGCAGTCATTTTTCTTGAGTAAAAAAATCCGTAGTTTCACTCAGTGAATTGCATTCAGTGAATCTGATTTTTTTAGCAACCAACTAAAAGAACAACAACTCGACAACACAATTCGAAAGGGAAACACGAGATGCTCCCCCATCAAAAAAGATCATTTAACAATTCAGAGAAATTGATTTTTACAGCGGTCGCTGCATTTTTTCTTTTTTGTTGCAACAGCCTGCAAGGACAAATTGTCGTCGGCGGTGACCTGAGCGAACAATACAACGGCATCGACGACCCCTGGGAGTTGGGCAGCACACTGTTGATCGTGGGTCAAAATGCAGAAGGACGCCTGTTCATTTTTGGAAATTCTGTAGTCAACGACGGACAGGCTACGATGGGTCAAAACAGTGGCGTTGTCAGTGAAGCGATCGTCAGTGGCCCCGGGGCACAATGGAATCATGCGGGTGGGACGTTCACCATTGGTGCGTTCGGGATCGCCACTCTCGACATCGACAATGGGGGCGTTGTCACAGGGTTTCGATCTGTAGTTGGCTCGAATAATCAGGGAACGGTGACGGTATCCAATGGCTCGCAGTGGATCAACTCGAATAACATCGAAATGGCGAACTCCGGTGGTACAGGTACGATCAACATTGAATCGGGCAGCTTAGTCTCCAGCCGCAACGGGGAGATTAGTAATTCGTCCAGTGGCATGGCAACCGTCACTGTTACAGGAAGTTCAACATGGAATAACTCGGCGAATCTTAGTGTTGGCAACGGCGGTACGGGAACGCTTCTTGTGGAAGATGGCAGTGTCGCTAACGCTGCCGATGGATTCATTGGTTTTACTTTCAACGGTATTGGTGATGCGACAATTACTGGCACAGGTTCGCAGTGGAACAACACTGGTGAAATGATAGTTGGGCGCGCCGGCCAAGGCACTCTATTGGTCGCTGATGGAGGTCTTGTAACCAGTCTTCGTAGCATCATTTCCAATCAGGCAACCGGCACTGGTACAGCAACGGTTACCGGTGCTGGATCTCAGTGGAACAACACAAGCGACTTCTTTGTCGGTGGTAACTCAATCCAAGCAGGCGGAACTGGAACGCTGAATATCGCAGACGGTGGTTCCGTCACTGTCGAAACTACCATGAAAGTTTGGGACAGTGGCACTGTTAATCTTGACGGCAATCTTGAAATATTTCGGCTCGATTTGACAGAATCTGCCGCACCCGAGAACTTCAATATGATGTCAAGCGGAATGTTGACCATTCAAAATGAGGTCTTGGGCACTTTGAAACAAGACGACGGAACATTCGCGGTCGATAGTTTCACCCCAGTCGATATCACCGGCAACTACGAAATGAATGCCGGCACAGCGATATTTGACATCGGCGGTACCATTCGCGGCTTTCAGTACGACGCCTTGGACGTAGGCGGGACGGCAACGCTCAATGGCACGATGGATATCAATTTGGTTTCCAGTTTCCAGCCGATCGAAGGAAGTACATTCCAATTGTTCGATGTGACCGGCGGAATCGCAGGCAATCCAATGTTTGACTTTAGTGATGCGGCGCTCGGCAGTGAACTTAGCTGGGACACGAGTTCTTTCCTGAGCAGTGGCAGCATCTCAGTCATCAGCTCTGTTCCCGAACCAGGTAGCGCGACATTGCTCGCATTGGTTGCATTGAGCTTCATCTCACGTCGCCGCCGATAACATTTCAAGGAAAAGATCCAGACCAAGCCGCAAATTATCCCCAAGCCAGTCTACATGGGCTCGTACCAATGGAAGCCTTGTAGAACTTCGCGCGGCTCAGAACCACCCTTTGGAGTAAACAATGAAAAACCCGAAACTAAATTCAAACCAGCTTTGGCAATTAGATCAGCCAAAGCGGGTACAGCGTTTTGGATTTTCCAAAGCTGCACTGTGTTGCCTGGCTCTTATTCTTGGGATTGTGACATTGGTGCCGCAGAACGCGAGCGCCGGAATCGTCATGTGCATCTGGGATAACGGACAAGATTTATTCATGACTGCCGACGGCGATTACGACATGACCAACGCCGCCAGCGGGGATCCATTTTTTCTTGGCCCCGTCGCAGTAGTCTCTCCCGCGTTTCAAGTCTTTGGCTGGAGCACAGGAAGCGAGGCTGAGACGGTCGGATACGAAGCGACCTTCTCTGGCGCGTTGTCCGGAAACATGTCTGCATTTGAAAGCGTAACGATTGCGACCGTATCTCCCATCGCGTTTTGGAACGGTACGGGAACAGACAGCGATACGATTACCCACAACGTAACCAACGCGATCAGCGGAACGGTCAACGAATGGGCTATGTTCGCCGACGTGACGCTTGCCGACCTGGGGATGGTGGCTGGCGAAACCGTGAATGTCAGTTGGGGGAGTGGTGGGGTCAATGAAGTCGCAACCATTTCCACCAAATCCGTTCCCGAACCTTCGGCAGCGTTTTTGTTTGGGACGCTCATCACCATGGGCTATTGCCGCCGTAAACGAAAATAGCACCTGGTGACCAAAACCCAAACCCAACTACCGGTCAACGACCTCTCGTAACAGTTCGTCTAGCTGCTTAACAGTTTTCGCATTCTCGGGAACATCAACCACGTTCTCGGTGGCTAAGTCGGATTGAGAATGATCGTACAATTCTTGACTGGCAAGCGTTCCATTTCGTTTACGCCACTGAGTGTATCTCCAATTGCCACTGCGAATTGAGTAGCCCATCCCGCTACGAGGGTACTGACTGAGTGCCACTTTTTTTCCGGGCAGACTCGGATCAGCGAACAAAGGGATAGAGCTTTTGCCCTCACAACTCTGTGGCGTTTCCAAACCGCACCACTGCGTCAAGGTTGGATAGATATCGATGTATTCAACAAGAGCTTTGGACCTTGCACCGCTTGGAATCCCGGGACCGCTATAGATCAAAGGAACATGGGTGTCCAACTCGAAATTCGTGTGTTTACACCAATCGCCGTAGTCGCCAAGTTTCCAACCGTGGTCACTCCAAAAAACGATAATGGTACTTTCTCTTAAACCTTGTCGGTCTAGTTCATCAAGCACGCGACCAACCTGAGCATCAACATACGAAACACAAGCGCGATAGGCATGGATCATGGACCGAGTCTGTTCGTCGCTGAGATCACCTTTGGCGGGTATGCCGCTGTAGGCTCTCAGCTCACCCCAGGTTGTTGTAGCTTGATCGGCAACACCGGCCGGTGATTCCCGTGAAGGAATTTCAATTTCCGCAGGGTCATACATATCGAAGTACTTTTTGGGAGCGACTAACGGAAGGTGTGGTTTTTTAAAACCGACAGCCAGAAAAAACGGACGATCATCTTTTTGTTGAAGCTGCTTGATGGCTTCGTCTGCAATCGCGCCGTCAGTGTATTTACTGTCGTCCACATCGCCGCATTCATAAGCTGGCCCTTTGGTAAATTGCCGCAGTTCCTTACTTTTTAAGTTCTTGGCTTTGGCTTGCTTCGTTTTCTCTTTGATGGAAGCCACCGTTTCAGGATCCATATAAGTCGGCATCGTGCAGGAATCAAGCACATCCCAGAATGCTTTGTCGTCACCACCATGATGATAGATCTTGCCAAGCGAAATAGTTCGATAACCGTTTTGCTGAAAAAACCGAGGCATCGACATTGCATCAGGAAGCGTCTTGTTAAGCGGATGGGCTAAGTCGTACACACCCGTGGTGTCTGGACGCATTCCAGTCATCAAACTAATTCGGGACGCGGCGCAGATGGCTTGTTGGCAATACGCTCTCTCAAACAGAACCCCACGTCGAGCCAACCCGTCGATGTTTGGCGTCTTCATGAACTCGTCGCCGTAACATCCAAGTTCGACTCGCAAATCATCGACCCCAATGAACAGAATGTTCTTCTTGGGCGTTTGTGCCGAAACTGCGGAAGTCAAAACGAGAAACGCAGTCGCTAACAGGAATCTTATTTTCATGTTGTTCATTTCATTTTACCCAAAGCTTGATGTACATAATTGATGCGCATCTGATTGACTCAAAACCCATCGGCGCTGGCAGCAGACTACATCGCCCACTTTTGAAACTCTTGCTCAAACGTTCCGCCATTGATCGCTGCTCGAATCGTTTTCATCACGTTCACCAAGAACGCCATGTTGTGAATTGCAATCAGGGTTCCGGAAAGTGGCTCATTGACGCTGACGAGATAATTTAAGTACTGCCGAGTGTAGTTACTACAAGTGAAGCATTTACAATTCGCGTCAATTGGGCCTTGGTCCGATCGGAACCTGGCGTTCTTCAGATTAATGTGTTCGCGATCGCCAGGATTTTCTGGCTCCAATAACGCACCGCCATGACGAGCAAGACGAATAGGATGCACACAATCAAACGTGTCGATCCCGGACGCAACACCATTCCAAATGTCGCGAATTCCACCAATGCCCAATAGATGCACAGGGCGATGCTTATTTAAAAACTTCGCCGTGTTGCGAACAACAGAAACCATCTCAGTTTGGTCTTTGCCGAGGCTGCCACCGATCGCGTTGCCAAAAAAATCGTTGTCGTTGGTGAACTTGGCACTTTCTTCTCGGAGATCCGGATAGACTCCGCCTTGCACAATTCCAAACAAGGCTTGCTGAAGTCCGGTTGAGCTTTGCGTGCGGTTAAACTCTTCGATACTGCGCAGCGCCCATCGCTGACTACGCCGCATCGCCATGTCGGTGTACTCTTTTGAAACGTGACAGGGCGTGCATTCATCCAGAACGTAGATCAAGTCCGCACCGATTTTGCGCTGAGCGGCGATCGACATCTCTGGCGTCAGGTTGATTTTGTCTCCTGTTTTATAAGACGAAAAAACCGCTCCCTCTTCGTCGATCTTGCCAAGCGTTTTTTCAAAGCCCGTTTTACGTTTACCTTTGACTTCATTGGCCACGCCCCCGTACTGCAGGCTGAAGATCTGAAACCCGCCTGAGTCGGTCATCGTCGGGCCGCCCCAGTCCATCATCTTGTTCAGCCCGCCCATTTCACCAACGGCATCGGGACCAGGATTGATGATCAAGTGGTAACAATTTGAAAGCACAATCTGGGCGCCTGTCCCACGGACTTGCTCCATCGTCAGCCCGCGAAAACAACCTTTGGTTGCGCAAAAAATCATGGCTGGTGTGTTGATCGCTCCATGGGGCGTTTCCAAGACTGCGGTCCGGGCACGGCATGACGGAACTTCTTGTTGAATCGTAAAAGAAAAACGGTCGGAAGAACTCATGCGGTGGCCTGACTATCGGACGGACTGGTGTGAATGTTTGGCTGATTAGGGTTGGGGCAAATGGTTCTTAGCAGGTACATCATCGGCGTGTCCAGAATCGCAACCACGACACGAAACAAATAGGTACCAAGGATATAAGTAAAAATCACGACGCGCCATTCAAGCGGGTGCTCAGACAAGATCACCCACGCCAGAACGCTAAAAATAATATTGTCGATCAACCCAGAGATGCAGGTTGAGATCGTATTTCGCAACCAAAGGTGTTTGCCCTTGGTCCAAGACTTAATTCGCTCGTAAATCCAAACATCATGAAACTGACTGATCAAATAGGCGATCATTCCGGACGCCAACAAAGCCGGCGCGGGCGTAAACAGGGCAACAATATGATTGTGGTTATTTACCGCCCATTGAAATTCTTCGCCTTCTGCCAACGTTAGAGGGCGATAGCCAATGGCAAACTGCATCAACACCGTCATTAGCAACCCGGCCGCGAACCCTAGCATGACGCCTCGGATCGCCGCCTTGCGCCCATAAAATTCGCTCAGCAAATCCGTGCACAAATAGGTGGTCCCAAACAGGACTGTGCCCAGTGCGACCGGGTCAGGAAAAACGCTAAATCTCGTCGCTTTCAAGACATGAATGTTTGCCGCAACGATGGCCACGGCGATAAAAACATACAAGCCATCTGCTCCAAAGAACCGGAACAAAATCCCGATCGCTAGAAAGCAAGTGAACAGCAACATCAACGAAATGAATTCCGGAGGAATCCCATTCATTAATTCAATTATTCGCGAAATCGGCATGTCGTATCGTAGTTAAACGGGGACTAATAAGCGGTTGAAAAAGTAAAATGGCGGCGTCCGCTGTGTTCTTCATTCGCAAGATTCCAAAATATCCAATCAAGCTGCACACTGTTTCGAACGATGCCTTTCTCCGCAAGCGCATCACGAAACATCTCCATCGCAACGATTGTACTGGCTCGAATCTCAACCTCTTCCGCGGCACCACTTTCGATGGCAACACCTGTGTCAACCTTGGTTGAGAGCGATTCGGAGTATTGCAACCATCCAAGGTTACGAAAAGCGTATGGCAAACTGTCGTCCGGGAACGCAGTAATCCGATCGATATCGTGAAACTCACCTACACCGTGACCTTGAAAGGCACCGTACAAGTCACCACAAAAAATTTGAGCACGTTTATGAAACGCTACGGTTTGTTGATCGTAGCGCGCGGTATCGACAAAGCTATCGAAATTTTCAACCAATTGCGAAACCAGCCTGAGCGCTGACTGATTTGCGGATCTCACGAGACTGATCGCTTTGCCGTCAAATTTTGAATCAAGCACTCGACCAACTTCTCGGAGCATTTCAATTCGCCTTGCTGCAAACGTAAGCTCACCAGTACCGTCAAAGATCTTGTTAAAATCTGATTCGCTGAGCCCTTTCAAAAAAGAAGCATCATCCAGCGGCATTCCATTTTCAAATGCGATTTT
>CAZQQR010000130.1:12717-14043 GCA_964595515.1 uncultured Pirellulaceae bacterium | reverse complement strand
GAAAGCCCACTTCGCTGAACGAAAACAGCGATAGCCGAATCAGCGGGCTGGGTGTGTTTTGTCAAACCAGTCTTGGATCGTTTTCGGAACTTTGGGTGGTGGTGAACGGAACTGAGAAAGTAGTTCCTCGCTAATTCCGTCACGATACATTTCCAGATTCTTGATCGCGGTTCGCTGAAGACATTCGTCCTGCTCCTGCCCGGCCATTAATCGATAGTATTTTTCGTTCGGGCTGGTTGCCTGCGAGCCAACGTTAATCACACGATCGCCGGGAACAATTTCACGCCAGGTGTAATCTGGGAGCGACATTGCCTTTTTGCTTGCTTCTAAAATCCGATTTGGTGTGAGTGATTGAAGCAGCTCAAAACTCTCCGAGACAAAATACGTTTTCTGGAATTCGCTGATCAAGTAATCCGTATTGGCCAATCGCATCAAGTCAGCATCGTCTGAAGGATCGATCAAAATACGATTGGGTTCAGTACTGCCAATGCTGTAAACGGTCTCTCCGGGTGAAGACAAAATCCCTGCACCAAAATCGCGAACGTCGCCATCTTGCATGACCAGTCCAAACTCAACGGTAAACCAGTAAATTCGACCTGCGTATTTGAGTAGTTCATCGGCTTCGAGTTTAAGGGTTTCGATTCTGTCTTGATCGCCGCCTGCGTCTTTTATTTTGTCGTCGCGCTCTTGATAAATCAGATTTCGAGCTTCTCCATGAAACTTCATCACGTCCGCCACAGCCGGAATCGTGAACGTTGCGACATGACCCGCGACGTCGTGTCCAATATCGGGTTCTTCGAGATAGTCCGTTCCCAGTGGACGCATAAAAGTCGTAACGGGAAAGAACCGGCGGCTATGACAAGTGAAAAACAACTCCGCTGGTATGATCTCGCTCACCGTTGCTAGTTGCCATTGAGTTTGTTGAAAGATCCTCGCATTGAGAATGTAATAATCGGGAATGACGCCTCCTCCGATTTCAAAGAGGGCTTCACCGCTGAGATATTCCTGGCAAGCAAACTGGTGTTTGGTCTTTTGTTGCTGTGCAACCAAAATCGCCCAACTCAAATGTTCTTCGAATGAGTAATCGTCATAAATTTGATGATTGGTGTACTGACCTAGGTCAACGGTTTCATCACTGAACTCACCAATACTGAATGGCTTTCCTGATTTGGCGGCCTCGAGGTAAGCCTTTTGTTTTTCGACAGGGATCGGGAAAGGAACATCGGTAAGTCTGAGAATCGATTCCAATTTTTCCAAACGACTTTCAAGCGACAGTGGTTGAACAGAGTTCAGGTCGACATGGTTCGTCTTGGCGATCGCTTCGTA
>CAZQQR010000130.1:9563-12617 GCA_964595515.1 uncultured Pirellulaceae bacterium | reverse complement strand
TTTGCATCGGCGCGATTGGCGTCCGGGTTTGTTTGAGTCATCGATGGAGTCTTTTAGGTTCGTATTGGCTGCTGCCAAATTATAGATTTTTTGATTCGAATAAAGTCGGCTTGTCTTTTAAATCGAATCTACCACGGTCAGTTGATTGCGTTTTCCACGAAAAAATTTGTTTTTATTTGATTGCAGTTCGTTTAGCAAAGGTGAGCCTTGCACGATATGGACAATCGTTTTGTGCCGTCCTTGCGTGGTTTTGATTGGTGAAGCTTGGCCAAAATCGAATGAGTGCTCCAAAACTGACTTTTTTTGGATCAATTTATGTCACCGTTTGACGTCCTGAAGACACCTTAAGATAGAAGCTCGTTCACTCGTGTGAATGAACCATTCGGCGGTTAAAACTGGTTTTTGCAATGGCAAACAAATTGGGTCTTACAGAGCAGGTGATGGCGTTCCAATCGGGCAGCCGAGATGCGTTCGAAAAACTTGTCCGGCGATTCCAGAATTTTGTAACGTCAGTTGCATACGCCAAGATCGGCGACGTGCAGCGAAGCGAAGACATTGCCCAGCAGACATTTTTGTTGGCTTGGCAGAAACATGCAGAGCTAAAGGACCCTGATCGATTTGCAGGATGGCTTCGTGGAATCGCCAATAATCTTGCTCGCAATGACAATCGGTTAAAAGCCAATGTTCAAGCCAACGTTCAACAGAGTGCTGATGTTGAGTCGTCTTCGCAAGAAGAACCCGCCATCGTCGATTCCAGTGGTTTGTCACCGGAGTCAGCACTGATTGAAAAAGAACAAGGTGCATTGTTGTGGTCGGCTTTGGAACGCATTCCGCTCAAATACAGAGAGCCGATGGTGCTCTACTATCGCGAGGAGCAATCGGTTCAGTCAGTGGCTCAGCATTTGCAACTTTCACAAGACGCGGTCAAGCAGCGCCTCAAGCGTGGACGGGGAAGACTAAGAAAAGAAATTGAGTCGCAGATTGAAGAGTTCTTGATCCAAACTCGTCCGGATGAGAAATTTTCTTCGGTGGTGATTGCAGCACTGCCTGCAGTGGGAGCGAAAGTCGGCGCGACGGCTGTAAAAACTGGTGTGGCCGTTGGGGGCAAGCTCGTTGGTGCAAAGGTAGCCGGCGGAAAAGTAGCAGGTGCAGCAGCGGGTGCGTTTTCGATTGCGGGAATCATGGCTGGGGTTGCTTGGTTCCTCGGCGTCGGAATCGGTTGGTTAAAAACGAAACGAGAAGCTGACCGTTCGACTTCCGAAGAAGAAAAATCACTTCACTGGCGTTTGTTTCATGAATTGACGCTGGTTGGATTGGTCATTCTTTTGGCGTATTTGTGCGTGTCGGCTTTCTTGAAAGGCCAGATCAGCGGAGGAGTGTTCTGCGTTTTCTTGCCGTTTTTTATGCACTATGCAAGCGTCAGGTCAAAACGCAAAGAGCTCAGGCTTCATCAGCTTTATCATGCTCATGGACAACCTGAGCATAGAAAAGGAACTTCGCGGGCCAACGAACTGTTCGGTGATCATCTTGATAATGCAGCTGCTGGCGGCGACGGAATAATTGGAATCATTGGTGGACTCATTGGCGCGTGGAGTTGGTTGTTGCTGTTGTTGTTGGTTGGAGCATTTGTGCATTTGGCATTTCTACCCTGTTTCTTAATCGGCGTCGGGTTGTTCGTTTGGCTTTGGTGGTCAGCCGAAAAGGAAGCTCCGTCCTATAAAACTTATCCCGATTGCCAGCGATTCATGGGACGGTTTATGTGGAAGGCTTGTCTGGTGGAAGCTGCATTTTGTGCAAGTCTTTTGTTGTTGATCTTAAGCCCTTCGATTGGAAAGTTTGTTTTAAGTGCTTTTCAAACGAATTTTACGATGGCTGGATTTGGGAAATCAATGGTTACGCTTCCTCAGTCAGTCGGATTGTTGTGGGGGGCGATTCTGTTAACGCTCTCATTGGGGGCCTTGATGAAGTGGGTCATGTATTCCAACGCTGAGATTTTTGAAGAGTATCAGGCGTTTGAAAAACGGCGTTCTGATTCTGAAACAAATCGGCGCGGGTAACGCGAGGTAGCCACTGGGTAACGCGCGAACTTTGTACAGACGTAAGTCCTGAGTGTCGCACTTTCAGTCAGTTGGATGTTAACACTGTCGATAAAACACTATCGTTCGATCGCGAGGAGTTTGTCCGCGCCGTGTTCGATCAAACGTTTCGCGACGGCAATTCCAAGTTCCCCCGATTCGGCTAAGGGGCGGGATTCGCTCGCATAGATGCGTTGTTTACCGTCACGGCTGAGCACAACGCCTTCGAGTGTCAATTCTGTGGTGCCATCTTTTTCGCTGATCGTGGTGCAAGCTCCCACCGGGGCGAGACATCCTGCGAATAGTGTTCGAAGCATCGCTCGTTCGGACATCGCTCGATGAAAACTGGACTCGCAATTCAATCGACCAACAAACTCGATCGTTTCAGAATCGTCTTTTCGAGTTTCCAGTCCCAATGCACCCTGCCCGACCGCAGGCATTAGGTCCTCGGGACAAAACGAGTAGGCGATTTGGTCGGCCAATCCTAATCGCGTTAATCCGGCCGATGCCAAAATGATCGCGTCGAAATTCTCATCGGTTAGCTTTTTCAAACGCGTATCCACGTTGCCGCGAATGTCTTCGATGTTCAAATCATCCCGAAGGTGAAGCAACTGAGCCGCTCGGCGAACGCTTCCGGTTCCAATTTTTGCGCCGATTGGCAACGACTCAAAATCACTCACGGTGTGACTGACCAAAGCGTCTGCCGTTGTCTCGCGTGGCGGAACGGCAGCGATGGTGAGATCGGGGTGATCCTCTGTTGGAAGGTCTTTTAAACTGTGGACCGCCAGATCAATTTCGTTTTCCAGTAGCGCGATCTGAAGCCGTTTGGTGAATACGCCTTGACCGCCAATTTGAGCCAGTGACCCGGTTTTGATGTCGCCTTCGGTTTTAATTTTGATCAAATCAACCTGGACACCGAGTCCTTCCAATTGAGATTTGACCCAGTTGCTTTGCCAAAGTGCGAGTTGGCTTCCGCGTG
>CAZQQR010000130.1:0-9463 GCA_964595515.1 uncultured Pirellulaceae bacterium | reverse complement strand
GAGATTTGACCCAGTTGCTTTGCCAAAGTGCGAGTTGGCTTCCGCGTGTGCCCAATCGGATTGTCTTGATGGGATGTGATTTAGTCGGAGACGGCATCTTCTATTCTTCTTCTTTTCTTTTTTCCGCACGGTCGGTGGTGTCAGCGGCGGATGGAGATTCTGAGGCTGAACGTTTGGGTTGAGTCGAAATTTGATTTTGGCCCGCTCGGCGTCGAACTTCTCCTTCGATGGCGGATTTTGCGAGTTGGTGATTAGGGACGACGACTCCGCAACTAACGCAAAACTGGATCGCTTGGTCGATCGTAATATCCAATTCGATGGTTTCGCTTTTGCGAACGGTCACTGTAAACCCGGTCATCGGCATCGGGCTGGTCGGCATCAACACGCTTAGCATCGGTTCGCCGACGGCTTTTCGAAGATCAAGAAAACCTTCGCCGGTTACAAATCCGATCGACCAGATTCCTTTGCGGGGATACTCGATCGCGACCACACGATTAAACTCAATGCTGTTGTCACTGAAAGCAAAATCGGTAACTTGTTTTACCGAAGAGTAAACATTTCGGATGATGGGGATTTGATTGATAAACGCTTCAAACCAAGCCCAAAAAATTCGCCCGATTCCAACGGCAAGCAGTTTTCCAATTAAGTACATGAGGGCCAAAAATGCGGCCAACAAAGCTGGAATGATCAACTGTCGTTTCAGGTATCGGATTTGAACATAGCGTTTGTAATATTCGTGGGCAGTGCTCAATTCTCGTTCGCCCGGTTTTTTGATAACCGTCTCGTAAACTTTTTTCGGGATCCATTGATTGCCAACGCGAACCATTGGAGTTCCATCCACCGGCAAGAAATTGGGAACGCCGTCAACGATCGTTAGGTTAGAGCCGGGGGGAACTGCGTTTTTGATCTGGTTGTCGACGTCGGCTTGGTCGCGGATGTCTTCGATCGACCATGCAACGCAGTTCTGTGCCAATGATTCGACCGGACGGAGAACCACACGGTCGATCGTGTTCCAGGCCCAAGCGAAAACGAGAATGGTTAAGAGCGGGGGCAAGACGACAGCCAATCCACGCAGCGTTGCAATCCTGAACGGATTGAACGATTTGGAAAGCCAGCCGGACTTTTTATCTGCTGAGGGCTTTTTGTCCACCGAGTTTTCTGGTGGAAGAGGATCGGATTCTGAATTCATGCAAATTGACGGGCGGTTCGATCCATGGAGCAACTCGGTTTGCAATCAGTCTAGCTGACTCTGGCACCTCTCGCGATGACACCTGCGTAAACTTTTGCCGCCCCATTTCTGAGGAGGGCTCGGGCGGCTTCGCTCATCGTCGCTCCCGACGTCATGACATCGTCAATTAGGAGAACGGTCTGGCCTTGGATGACTTGTTTGCCATGAACTCCAATCGCATTGTGTACGTTTTTGAACCTGCCCGGTGTCGACAGTGTTCCTTGCTTTTTTGTCGGTCGAAGGGACCGCAATAGGCGATGTGAACTTCGAATATCACAGGCCTTTCCAACGGCGTCGGCGATTGTCTCGGAGGCACAAAACCCGCGCCGAAATCGGGTGAACCAATGTTGAGGAACCGGCACGATTAGGTCAATTTCTTCAAAAATATCCGATTGCCGAATCGCGTGGGCCAAAATAAACCCAAGCTGAGTCGCGAGCTGTTCAATGTGTTGGTTCTTCATTCGAACGATAAGCTCTTGGAGTCTTCCTCGATAGTTTCCGATCGCGATCGTTCTTGAAAATCGAAGATGCATGTCGAGACAAAGTGCACAACGATCGATATATGGATTGCGTCCGACAAAAGAAGCGCCGCATTTTCGGCAGGTCTCCAGCGCGGAATCCTGTGTCATGACTCGCCAGCAATCAGTACACCAATGAGAATCAAAGGCGTGAAGAAAGTCGAAACTGGCCGACAACGATTCGGATTCGATTGGAAGGCTGGGATCAGCGGTTATGGGTCCCAGCTCTTTTTCGCAAGCCAAGCAGCGAAGCGGAAATAAAAGTGAGACCGCATTTTGAATGAGCTTTGACATCAACGACAATCCGTTAGGTCGTTTTGTTAGGTCGTTTCGAGGACGAGTGTCATCGAGAAAAGGGAGAGACTTACTATGGGTGATCTTCGAGATTTGAAAAGTAGACGGAGGAAATATCCTTAGTTTTCGATGGTTCTACCGCGGTTCTAAAAGACTGCTTGCACAAAATGATGTCGGCGAATTACCCAGTTTTACTTATGATGTGATTCGATCCAAATAACGAATGGCTTCAGGATGAACAGCAGGCAGTGTCAGGATGACAATAGTTGACCGCTATCTATTTTCACTTTTTCTCAGAACATTCCTCATTTGTTTTTTGAGTTTTGCTGGTCTGTTCGTCGTCGTTCATTTGTTCAGTAACCTCGAAGAGATTTCGGCGTTGGCCAAGATTGATGGCTGGCCGATTTTGTTTTACGAATTCTACGGTCCACGTGTGGCTGGGATTTTTGATAAGACCGCTGCGATGTTGATTTTGGCGGCGGCGATTTTTTCGGTCAGTCTCATGCAGCGCCGCCGCGAGATGACGGCAATCGAAGCCTCAGGAATTACCAAGCTTCGGATTCTCAGACCCGTTTTTCTGACCGCGCTCGTTATCATTGGTTTGACGGTTGCCAATCGCGAATACTTGTTACCCAAGGTCAAAGAAAGCTTGGTTCGGACGGCACAAAATTGGGGCGACAAGGGCAACGTTGATATGACGGTGCAGGAAGATCTTACCAATGGCGTCGTGCTGCGTGGGGATCAATTGGTGCTCGAAGAAAGCAAAGTCACCTCGGCCAATGTCCAGCTTCCGATTGGATTGAGCGATGAGACGCCAGCGGTTTCGTCCCAGTGGGCCGTCGTCACGCCAGCCTCCGATTTTCATCCTTCTGGACTTTGGCTTCATCAAGTCTCCAATCCGAAAGACATCGAGAAGCTCCCGTCAATCGCGTCCGAGGACGCCGGAATGATTTTGTTTACGCCCAACGACTATGATTGGCTTCAGCCGAATCAGTGTTTCGTTGCCTGTAATTTCGAAGTCGAAAAAATGGCTTATGGCACCAAACTCGTCAACTATCTTTCGACCAAAGAGCTGATCGTCGAGGCGCGGAAACCGCGTCGCTGGTTCGGTAGCGATCACCAGATCAGTATTCATTCAAGGATCATTCGTCCGCTGCTGGATCTGACGCTGTTGCTATTGGGTTTGCCTTTGGTGTTGGGCTCGATTGAACGAAACGTGTTTGTGTCGTTTGGGATTTGCTTCTGGATCGTGGCATTGTTTCAAGTCGCGATTATGGCTTGCCAATTTCTGGGTGCGAGCAGCGTGATTCGTCCGGCAGCGTTAGCGGCATGGTTGCCGGCAATCGTTTTCGTACCTGTCGCTTTGGTGGCGATGCGCCGCCTAAAAATGTAAGTCGACCGCTCGCGGCCAACCCTCGATCTACGTCTGGTTGCTCTCGATCAAACGCACTTGTGAACTCCAACTACCAATTCTCAATGAGTCGTTCTGACCAGAAACGTGCTGGTAAAGGAAAATTGTAGAATGGCGGATTGGGGCTGACGACGAGCGGGAAGAAAGACTGTTTCAGGTATCTAGGATTTGGAAGATGTTTTCTGGTCACAAACACGGTCGACTCGAAGATCGGAGTCACGCCAGAAATTTCTTCAGGGATTTGATTGCCAGAAGTTCGAATCATTTCGTCTGTCAACATTTCAGCAATCTCACGAAGTTTTGGATCCTGAGGCGTGGTTCCTTTTAACTCGTACAATTGCTTCGCGACACGTCGAAGATGTTCGATGTTGGTTTCTGCATTCTCATCGGGGCAAAAAACAGCGGAAGCCGGACAGTTGTCGTGTCCTGGCTTGAACAGCAACAGGTTGGCTTGGACAAGATGTGCCCAAACGACGATTCCGCTCTGGAATATCTCCCATTTCTTTCCGAAGAACGTGTAGAGATCATCCTTTTTGCCGCACCACAACGGTTTCCGAACGTTCAGGTAAAAGAGTTTGTCAAAGAACGAAAACTCCCGCTGGCCGGGGGCTCCAAAATTCTCTCTACAAATCTCGATCTCGGTTTGATAGTTGATAGCGTCCATTGTTTTTCGCTTCCCACTGAGTCAGCCCCGTCTGAAAATTTATTCTATTGAGTTTTGCCTAAAGCTCGCGTTTTGAATCTCTGAATGATAAAGCTCAGCGTTTTGATATGCCTGGCAGTTCGTATCAGTCCGCTGATGAAAATTTGACGACGAGTGTAGATTGAGTTCTATTTCGTGTTGAATTTGGCTTCTCTCTTATTCTGCATTGGTAATTCTATCTATGCCTTTTCCTTTTTTTACCTTCTTCCCACGTCGAAACAAAACAGTTTCGAACTCTCAACAAATTCGTCGATCTCGACCTCAGCAGCATGGATTTTATGAATCGCTTGAGCCTCGACTGCTTTTGACATGTGGATTCAACGTTGGGCATTTGAACGGCGGAGTGGCAGTCGCTGACGATGCGACTGGTACCGGATTTATTATGTACTCACAGGAGGGAGTTCATTCTCGGTTTGATAACATCCATGGACAAAACGCTGATCATTTTATTGCGGTTCGATTGGAAGGGGCTCGGTGGCAATACAACGATGATTTGAATTGGGTTGACTTTGAAACGGTTGCTGGTGATGTGTTGGTTGCAGAGGTTAGTTTCGAAGCAGACAACGCAACAATGGCTGGTGGGCCTTGGATTGTTAATGGAATCCCGCGAGCGTATCTCGAAGGCGACCTTGCGATCGAGGCGAATCGATTCGCCAGACTCGAGAACGAGGGGGAGTTTTCAATACTTGGCCAATGTACCGAGGTGGACCTAAGCGAATTTAGTTCGATGGATTTGAGCAGTAGTGAAAGAAAGCTATCTCAGCTGTATCTAGGCGTGTCTGGTTACGAAAGTTTGTACGACCAATTTCCTAACCTTGCGATCTTTAATGATGAAGGAACGGCTTTGTTGAGTTGGCGAGTGCAGATTCTTCCGTTTATTGGGATGGGTAGCCTCTACGAAAAATTCAATTTGGACGAAGCTTGGAACAGTCCTCACAATTTGACTTTGCTCGATCAGATGCCGGATGTTTTTGAGAGCGTCAATCATCCTTCAAATTCCGAAACGGTGTTCATGGCTGTTGGCGGCAAGGAGACGATATTTCCATTGATCAGTTCCAAGATCACCAACGAGAGTATTTCGGACGATGTACGGAATACGATTTTGTTCGTCGAATCGAGTTCGACTCGTGCAACTGCTTGGACAAAACCGAGAGACCTGGCATTTAATTCGCTGGATCCTTTCGCTGGGATGAAGGAAACCGGAGAAGGTTTTGCGGCGGTGACTGCGTTCGGTGAAACGATGACAATTCCAACGACCGCGGATCCGGTCAATTTCGCCAACATGCTTAGTCGAAACGACGGAGCGGCGATCGATTTCTCTGAGTTCAATACCCAAGAAAGCGTCGAATACAATCTCCGGGCAGTCGCCTTGGCGAGCCACTATTACGAATCAAGGTACGATGAATTGCCTGCCCATGCAATTTATTCAGATACTGGTGAGCCGCTGTTAAGTTGGCGGGTCGCGATTTTGCCATATATTGGGCAACAGAACTTGTTCGATCGTTTCCGGCTCGATGAACGATGGGACAGTACTAACAATCTTCGGCTTTTGCCTCTGATGCCAAAGCTTTACGGTCAAGCAGGTGGCGGGAGCGGAATGACATCGGTTCTTGCGGTTAGTGGTCCTGGGACAATTTTTGAAATCGGAGACCAAGCAACTGAGTTCCGTGAGATCACGGATGGTTCTTCGAATACGGCGTTGTTTGTTTCGGCCAATTCAGATCAGGCAGTTGAGTGGTCGCGTCCACAAGATTTGTTGTTCGATTCTGAGAATCCAAGAGCCGGATTGGGTGAAGACCCAAGTGGAACGGTCTTTGCGTTCGCGGATGGCGACGTGGCTATTGTTCCCAACTCAGTTACTGACGCCAATTTAAGCAGTCTGATGTTGAAGGACGACGGAGAGTTCTCTGATTTTTCCGAAATTGATCCATTCAACTCGAGTTCGGAAAATCTGCAGCTTCTGACCCGGGCGGTTCACAATTTTGAATCTTCCCACCAAGAGCTTCCGGGGCATGCGATCTATGATTTGACTAATCCTGGTGGCGAGCCGTTGTTGAGTTGGCGAGTTGCAATATTGCCTTATCTCGAGCAGGAGGCTTTGTATTGGCAGTTTAACCATCGCGAACCTTGGGACAGTCCCCACAACCTTGCCTTGCTCCCATTAATGCCAAGAATTTTCGCGACTCCTGGAGTTGAGAATGGACTGACCGTTTACCAGGCGGCAGTTCACGAAGACACGCTTTTTCTGCCAGGAGAAGATCGCAATATTGGTTTTGGTCACGTAAGGGATGGGGTTTCCAATACGATTATGTTTGCGGAAACGAATCCGGGGTTCGCTGTCGAATGGACCAAGCCAGAAGATATTGAATTCGATTTTTCCGATCCCCGATACGAATTGTTTGATGACAATGGAGCGGGTTTTTGGGCAAGCACGGCTGACGGAAGGGTTCGGTTTTTTAGCGAAGCAGTTTCCGACGAAGAGCTGGGGTATCTATTTCATCGTGATGACGGAATGTCTTTTGAGACCAACGATTTGGTTCCTCTAACTCCACTTCATTCTAGTGGTAGAGACATTGCGAACAATTTACGACAGGCTGCTTTGGCGGCTCACAATCACGAATCTGCACATGGCGAACTTCCAACCCATGCCATTTACTCTGCGCGCGAAGGAGGCGAACCACTCTTAAGTTGGCGGGTGCAGTTGTTACCTTTTATGGACCAAAGTGATTTATATCTCCAGTTCAATCAATCTGAGCCATGGGACAGTCCCCACAACCTTGCCTTGCTTCCGATGATGCCGGATATCTTTGCTCATCCACTAGTGGAAAACGGTATGACCCTGATGCAAGCCGTACTGGGGGACGCCAATCCTCGTGAACTCACGACAGCATTTCCGGAAGCAAATGTGGGATCGAGGCTCGCGAGCTTTCAAGACGGGACATCCAGAACCATTTTGTTCGTGAACGCCAATGTTGACGAAGCGGTTGAATGGACCAAACCTGACGATCTAAGGTTTAACCCAGACAACATCGGTGAAGGGTTTGGGGAGCTGTTTTTCGGCACTGGAACCTGGGCAGCATTTGGTGATGGGGGAGTGCGCTTTTTGCAGAGTTGTCTACCCGATGCTGAGGTTCGCCGCATGCTATTGCGGAACGATGGTGAGATTTGGGTCGACTTCCGATCTGTTTGCAATTCGGGCACCGTGGAGTCGCAAGAAATTATGACGACTAATGGTGATGACGTTGTTGAAGTCATCGTCAACGAGGACGTAATTCGGTTGACGGTCAATGGTGAAGAGCGATCGCTTTCCCGGGCGGAGTTCGATCAAGTCGTAATTAATACGATGAGAGGGAGAGATCAAGTCACGTTGATCAATGGAATTCAGGACGAAGAGGTGCGGCTTTACCCTGGTTTCGCATCTATCTCAGGAGACTTGGATTTCATTTTCGAGAACGCGGAGGATGTGACGATTCAGAGCGGCGGCGGCCACGACGTTGCATTCTTGTTCGATTCAGAGGGTGACGATCAGTTTGTTTTGACCGATGACACTGCGACGCTTTCAGGTGACGGATACAGAATGAGCGTCATTGGATTTGGCTTCGTTGATGTTGTTGCAACACAAGGAACCAACACTGCGAGACTTTCCGGTGGATCGTCTGATGATATTTTTTATGGTGGCTATTCGCAAAGTCAATTTGAGTCGGGTGGCGCTGAGTATGTTCTTCGCGAGTTTGGGCAGGTCACTGTTTTGGGCTCTGCGGGCGAGGATGTTGCTTTCTTAACGGGTACGAGTGGTGACGATATTTTGAACGCACGATTCGATTCAACATTGCTCACGATGGGGCCACGTCTATTGCGAGTTGATGGATTTGATCGCGCTTTTGTGACGGCGGGCGAGGGGCACGATAAATCATATTTTTCAGGGAGTGCGACTCGGGCTGATTTCTACGCAACTCCAAGGTATGCAACGTTGAATTCGGGCGGCGTGCTCGTAAGAGCAAACGGATTTGATTTGGTCACGGCTGTTGCAGGTGAAGGAGGAGATGACGAAGCGACCTTGGTGGGGTCTGCGGGGAATGATTCGTTTTACGGAAATGCGAGAGTATCCAGGTTGGTCGGGAATGGTTTTGCTTTGACCGCTGCTGGTTTCCGCAATGTGGAGTCGTACTCGTCAACAGGAAACGATGTTGCTGTTGTACAGGATTCCGAAGGCGACGATCAGTTTTACTCACGGCCCTATTTCGCCAGTATGACGATGCCAATAGCGGATGTTAGAATCCGACTGAACCAATACAAAGAAGTTTTCGGGTACTCCATCAATGGTGGTGACGATCGGGCGACATTGATTGATTCGATCGGAGCGGATGAACTGGTTGCTGGTGAGAACTTTGCGAATCTTTCAAGCGTCGGTTTAAAATCCGTCGCGAACGGATTTGGCGAAGTTTCGGTTATCGCGACTGACGGCGAAGACAAGGCGTATTTGTTGGACTCAGCTGGGGACGATACCTTCTTTGCTTCGCCGGCTTTTGGGTACATGTACGGCGACGGATTTTCAATTGTGGCCAATAGTTTTGATGATGTGACGGCCTTCAGTAGCGGCGGAACGGATAAGGCCACATTATACGATTCTGGAGGAGATGACTTCTTTCACGCAACTCCCAACTCGGCAACATTTTCAGGCGTTGGTTTCCTTAACACGGCGATTGGATTTTCTTCGGTGGGGGCCAACGCAACGGGTGGGAGGGATCAAGCTTCTTTGCTGGATTCTGATGGCGACGATTTGTTTTTTGCAAGTCCCGAGCGAGCTTATCTGCAAGGCAACGGCTTTCTGAATTTTACACGTGGTTTTGATGTTGTTTCGGGATTGGCATCAACAGGCAATGACACGGCGATTGTTTACGATACTGCCGGGAATGATCGATTGTATTCAGACGGAAAAAATAGTTCTATGATTGGGTGGGTGAAGACGTTTCATACCGTCGGGTTTGATAACTTTACAGCGTATTCGACCGGCGGAGATGATGAAGCATATTTAACGGATTCGAATTCGAATGATTCACTATTCGGCGGTGGCAATTACGTGCACTTAATTGCCGACGGTTCGTCAAATCTTGTATCAGGGTTTGGCGTCGTCATCGCTAATGGAATCAATGGTGGCGACAACTATAACTTTACTGGCGAAACGGATTTCCAATTGTATTTCAATGGAACCTGGATTTAAGGGATCCAGGGGCAAGCTTGTTCAAGACGCCTATGGGATTTTGAATTCAATCAACCAATAGCAATGGTTTGATTTGGTCGAACAAGGA
>CAZQQR010000129.1:0-14172 GCA_964595515.1 uncultured Pirellulaceae bacterium | reverse complement strand
GCGTCGGAGAGAATGCTCTCGGTGAGTATGTCACGTTTTTAAAAATTCGCGAAACTGACTTTGAAGTTTTCTTAGCGCGCTTCTGCGATCATTTGGCCGTCGACTTTGACGTTACAACAAGAGGAAGTTGTAATCTCAGATCAATTTAACAACTCCAGGCATTAAGACTGCGCGATTAATGCTGAGTTGTCGGGCTAAAAAGCGATCAGATGTGTCTGATGGTTGGCAATTGAGAACCA
Organism: uncultured Pirellulaceae bacterium; assembly: GCA_964595515.1. Classification (GTDB taxonomy): domain Bacteria; phylum Planctomycetota; class Planctomycetia; order Pirellulales; family Pirellulaceae; genus Mariniblastus. The sequence continues at coordinate 13,933 of CAZQQR010000129.1, read as the reverse complement.
GTTTGGTAGGTTATTGCCGCGCGGAAAGAGACGGGTCAGCAGGTTTGTTTGCCCGATTTTAAATATCCCAAAACACAACTTAAATCAGGAGAAATTCATGTCAATGTTCATCGGAGAAGCCCTCACAGGTGACGGAAACGAGATCGCACACATCGATTTGATGATCGGTAGCAAAAGCGGTCCTGTTGGAACAGCATTCGCCAATGCACTATCTACCCAAAGCGAAGGTCACACAAACCTGCTTGCTGTGCTTACTCCAAATGTTGCCGTGAAGCCAGCGACAGTGATGGTCACAAAGGTCACCATCAAGGGAATGAAGCAGGCTGTTCAAATGTTTGGCCCTGCTCAAGCAGCCGTTGCCAAGGCCGTTGCAGACTGCGTCGCAGACGGTGTGATTCCAAAGGATCAAGCGGAAGATCTTGTTTGTGTCTGCGGCGTGTTCATTCACCCACAGGCCGAAGACGACAAAAAGATTTACGACTACAACTACGAAGCTACCAAGATGGCCATTGCAAACGCGATGAAAGGCTCTCCAACGGCCGATGAGATGATCGCTCAGAAGGAAGAAGCCGCTCACCCGTTCCGCGGATTCTAAGAAACGACGATCCGATTCGTTCGTGACTCGATCAAGGCCCGCGCTCGCGCGGGCTTTTTTTGTTGATCGTCATTAGATTTCTTTCTCGTTTTTTTGACTCAAGTGGTAACTAACATGCCAAAACCAAAGATCTTGATTCAGCTCGACCCGGATGAGCAGCCAAGCACTTTTGATTCAGTGGTGGCCATTGATTCGGGCATCGATCATCTACTTCGGCATTCCAACGTCACACCGGAAAACATCACTGGTCTGGTTCATGGAGCAATGTTCACTCGCGGTCCTGCAGATCTAAACCATACGGCTTTGTTTTTTGGCGGCAGCAATGTGCAGCAATCCGAAGCAATTTTTGAGGCTGCGAAGAAGGTTGTGTTTTCTCCGCTGCGAGTCTCAATGTTGTCAGATCCAAACGGTAGCAATACGACCGCTGCTGCCGCGGTGATCTGTGCGGAACAATCGACGATGATTACTGGCAAAACGACTACTATCTTGGGCGGAACGGGTCCGGTAGGACAACGGATCGCAGAAATTATTGCCGCCAATCATGGCGACCCCAAAACGGTGACGACCATTCGAGTTTGTTCTCGAAAATTGGAAAAGGCGCAATTGGTTTGCGATCGGATCGCAAGCGTAGTCAATGAATTCAAGTCAAAAAATGTCAACGTGGTTGCCGTGGAAACTGGCAACAACAATGAGGCGATGGCGGCTGTAGAAGGAGCATCGGTTGTTTTTTCGGCTGGTGCTGCGGGAGTTGAGCTATTGAGTGAAGGCTGGATGAAACCGGGGATCGAAGTCGCCATTGATCTCAACGGGGTCCCACCGGAAGGGATACACGGCATCGGTGTGATGGACAAAGCGGAACAACGAAACGGGATCGTTTGCTTTGGAGCAATCGGCGTGGGTGGTTTAAAAATGAAAGTTCATAAACGAGCGATCAAGACTCTGTTTGAGTCGAATGACGAAATCCTTGGAACGCAGGAAGTCTACAAGCTTGCCAAAGAGGTTTAGCGTAGCCTTTCCAGCCAGATTTAGCGTTTTGTATCGGCGAGAACATCGCATACCATCGCCGCGTGTATGCGCTTCGGTTCCAATGGTGAGATCCGGATCGATCAGCGCAAGCCTGCCAAACAGCCAAGCAAGGTAGATTTACCGCGTTCGTTTGCGGCCACAAGGCCCCACATGGGGTTTTGAACTGTAGCAGACGTCGTCAAGACTTCTGTGAATTACGACGCGGTCAGAACTCTTGACGAGTTCCGCTACCTGAAATTTGCGCCAGATCACTCTGCGACGTCCTCTTCAAGACCCAAGCCATCCTCTTCAAGACCCAAGCCAAATCGATCACGCAGCTTTTTTCAGTTCTTGCTCGTCTTCAACAAGGTCTCGGAACTCGTCCGATTGCATGAGTTCACGGAACCGGACAGCGTCTGGATCACTTTGTTCAAGCGCGTGGTTGATCGCCCAAAGTCTGGCTTGTTTGTTGAAGGAATAGAACGCGCAGATCCAAGCCGTCTGGATTCCGACTTTGCCGTCCCAAATTGAGCCTTGAAGAATATACTCTCGAAAGAATCGCCACATCGGTCGGACAAGCAGTTTGAACGCCGACGTGTCTTTACCTTTTTGACTCCACTGCAATGCCTGAAGCTGAGTGTAACGATCGTTCTTGGCGTATACCTGATCGTAGCTCCAGTTTGAAAAGTGTTGCATCTTGGACTGTAGCTTTCCAACACTTCGCGTTTCGATGATGACTTCACCGTGATCGCTCGGACCATGGTATCGACCTCGATCTCGCTTAAACAGACGGAGCACTTTGTCTGATTTGGCATCACCATGTCGTAGCTGATGACCCATAAAATGATTGTCGCGATAGATCCAATATCCGTCGTGTGAGGCACCACGACTAAGTTCGATTTTGATTTCGCTGGCCAATTCAGGAGTGATTCGCTCGTCGGCATCTACGATGAGAACCCAATCGTATTTTGATTGAGGGATCGCCCAGTTCTTAAAATCACCTGAAGTGCGATACTCGCGCTCGATGATTCGAACTTTGTCGAATTGTGCTGCGATCTCCATTGTGGCATCTTCTGAGCCGGAGTCGGCCACCAGAACTTCGTCCGCGATGTCATAGAAACTCTCGATACAAGCCCGAATATTTAGCTGTTCGTTTTTGCAGGGAACAATGACAGTAAGTGGTTGTTTCATCGCGTTTCCGAATTCCTTTTCGGTAGCTGATTGGTGAACGATACCTCATTGGGTCGTCCAAGCCGATCATCTTATACCAATGATCGTTTCTGCCATCAAAGAGTAAAAAACAAGGCAAATAGTGTCAACATGAACCGCCAGACTCATGGAAGCCAAAGAGGTGAAATGAATGCTAGCTGCGATGGTTTGCGGATCGGTTCACCGAAGTCTCTGGCGTCATCTCGCTCAGAATTAGTAATAAGAATTGTCATCGCAAGTGACCAAGAAGTCCCAGAATTTCGAGTTCACAGCAAATACCTGATTTTGTTCAAGCATATCATCCCGTGTTTTCATTAACGTGACTCGGCAACGATGGACCACTTTGATATTCTCAAACTGCTGATTTTGACAACGAACAAATAGAACTACTCAAATATATTCCAACGTGAATTCAACCATGAGCGAAGAAGAGCAAGCGAATAATCCTGCGGAAACGTCAACCAAATCCAGATTCCCAAAAAAGGCTCTGATTTGGACGATCTTCGTTGGGGTCTTGGTCGCGGTTTTGCATTGGCAGACGGATTACCTGAACGAAACCTTCAACATGAACCCGGCGATTCCTTGGATCGCTTTGTTGTTGCTTGGATTTCTTACGTTGGTCTTCTGGTTCCTCTGGGCGTTCTTTTTTGCCAAACTTCGATTGGTCGGTCTGTTGATCCTCGCCGTTCCGACAGCCTTTTTTACGCTGTACTACCCGAACTTTCTTGGCGATGCGAACTTTGCCGGATTCAAGCCTAGATTTTGGACTCATACCTCGGACTACGTTGATACCAAAGTAGACGCTGCGACTACAGGTTTGGATTTTACGCCGACGTCTTTTGATTTTCCGCAGTTTCTTGGAGCCAATCGTGACGGCGTGGTTGCGGGAGTAAAGCTCGCAGAAAACTGGACTAGCGCGGCCCCTGTTGAGCTTTGGAAACACGACGTTGGAGAAGGCTGGGCTGGGATCGCAGTCGTCAACGGACACGCGATTACGCAAGAACAACGTGGAAAAGATGAGTGCGTGACTTGTTACGACATTGAGTCTGGCGAGCTAAATTGGATTTACTCGGTCGAGCGTCGTCACGAAGACATCATGGCGATGGGTAAAGCCGGTCCCCGAGCCACGCCGACGATTCATGAAGGAAAAGTTTATTGCACAAGCGGGATTGGCGTCCTCGATTGTTTGGACGGTTCAACAGGTGAATTGATCTGGAGCGTCGATGTGCCTGAACTGGTGGGAATTGAGCAGGGGCAAAACAAAAACAGCATGGGGCTCGATTACACGATGGAAAATTCGACGTTGGCGTGGGGGCGAAGTCATTCGCCTCTGGTCGTCGATGATGCCGTGGTAGTTGGCGCCGGTGGGCCTCTGGCATCAAAAGAAAATGGAACGACAAAGCCGCCGGTGACCCTAATCGCGTTCGATAAAAACACGGGAGAAGAAAAATGGCGTGGAGGAAGCCGAATGATTGCCTACGGCTCGCCATCCATTGAAACCGTTGGTGGAAAACGGCAGATCTTGTTGGTTGCGGAAGACACGGTGGTCGGGCACGACGCAGAAACTGGCCAAGAGTTATGGAGCCACGAACGTTCTGGAAGTAGTCGAGGAGAAGCGAATTGTTCTCAGGTAACACGCGTCGATGATTCTCGTTTGATCGTCTCCAAAGGTTACAACATGGGCGGAGAGATGATCAAAGTCGAATCGGATGGCGACCGGTGGAACGTAACCTCGTTAATCAAAGACCCTCGTATTCTAAAAACCAAATTGACCAGTCCAATCGTCTATCAGGGGCACACTTATTCACTTTCTGATGGGTATCTCGAGTGTGCTGAAATTGGCGCAGAAACGATTACGCGAAAATGGAAACAACGGGGGCGATTCGGTAACGGGCAGATCTTATTGGTCGGCGATAAACTGTTGGTTCACAGTGAACGGGGGTCGATTTCCGATTCGCGGAGTACGCTTTTTTTGGTCGAAGCCAATCCTTCGGAGTACAAAGAGCTTGGTAAAATCCGAACGGTAAAAGGGATTTGCTGGAACACTTTTTGTCTTTACGACGACCTCGTTGTCGTGCGAAGTGATCTCGAGATGGCATGTTTTCGGTTGCCGTTGGTTGAACAGTCTGCGGCAGGAAACTAGATGAATCAGAACAAATCACAGCCAAAAAAAGTCGCTGTTGTTACCGGGTCATCATCCGGGATTGGCCGCGCGATCGCGATTGAGCTTGCTCGTAGCGGGGCGGACGTTGTTCTGCACGGACGCAGTTCAAGCAAACGACTGGACGCCGTTTCCGATGAAATCAAACAACTGGGATGTGGTGTGGGTGAAGTCCACGGTGACTTCGCTCAGTCGATGGACTGGGAGGCGTTCGTTGAGTCGGCTTGGAAAATCCACGGGCGTGTCGACTATTGGGTTAACAACGCGGGTGGCGACGTTTTGACTGGCAATTGGCCAGAGAAAACGATGGAACAGAAACTGGATTTTCTTTGGCGTACCGATGTAACGTCCAGTTTGTTTTTATCAAAGGCGGTCGGTTGGCGCATGAATGAAGAATTGGCAGGTCAGTTGGCTGGCCAAAAACCTGAGCCCAATGGCAGCCGTTCAATCGTGAACATTGGCTGGGATCAAGCTTGGCAAGGAATGGGTGGTGATAGTGGTGAGCTGTTTTCGACCACCAAGGGGGCGGTGATGTCGATGACTAAGAGTCTCGCCCAAACGTTTGCGCCGTGCATTCGCGTGAACTGTGTCGCCCCAGGCTGGATCAAAACGAAATGGGGCGAGCAGACTTCCGAATATTGGAATCACCGAGCCGAGAATGAGTCGTTGATGGGGCGGTGGGGAACACCCGAAGACGTCGCAAAGGTTGTTGCGTTTGCCTGCTCCGAAGCGGCCAGTTTTATTTCTGGACAGATTATTCCGGTCAACGGCGGATTCCGTTACGGGGTGTGAGACGGGATTGCTGTTGATGGCAATGTTTGCTCCATGCTTGTTAAAGTCCTTATACCATTTCGTGCTAACAGCATCCTTTGATAAAAGTAGACCAGAGAGGTTTGATTTAGCGACTGCTATGCTTACGCAACAAAAACAAAAGATTGGTGATTTCGATTGTGTTGTCGTCAAAGATTCTGAGTGTCTACAACCAAATGCCGTTGTAATTTTGTGTCATGGATTTGGAGCACCCTCGACGGATTTGGTTTCGATCAGCAATGAATTGCTCGGCCGAGAAAACTCGAATCAAAAAGTCGTCTATGTATTCCCTGCCGGTCCGATTGAAATGGATCCGTTGTTCGATGCTCGCGCTTGGTGGATGATCGACGTTGAACACATTCAGCAGCTGATGATGAAGGGCGAAACTCGCGAGCTCAAAACGCATTCTCCCGATGTGCTGCCGGAACGCCGAAAGAGCATGTGCGGCCTGATCGATCATTGCCGAGTGGATTTCAATGTCCAGCCCAACCAGATTTTGATCGGTGGTTTTTCACAGGGATCAATGTTGGCAACGGATGTGGCCCTTAGCTACCCAGAATTGCTGGGCGGGCTAATTATTTGGTCGGGCTCATTGATTAACGAATCGGAGTGGATCGAAAAATCGAAAACGCGAGATTCTCTGAACATTGTTCAGTCGCACGGAAGACAAGACCCGGTGCTGCCTTTTGATGGTGCGGTGGATCTTCGAGATATGCTGCGGTCCCATGGCCACTCAGTCGAATTTCATGAGTTCGGGGGACAGCATGCGATCCCATTGGAAGCGATTGAGCTTGCGGTTCAGTTGATTGAAGGCGTCGCTACTGCTTCTCGGGATTGACTTCGTAGTTCAATTTTGCCTTCACGAGCCAGTCGCATTGTTTCAGCAATGATGGTTTGACGCGCTTTTTCTTGAATCAGCGAATCAACGAATCCGGTCTGATCGATTTCTCTTTCCAAAATCTCCTTGGGGCGTTGGCCAAGGTTTCGTAAGATTTTTGACTTGAGTTCGACGGATGCATTTTTGATGGCAGGAGCCCAGCAAGAGGTATCAACGCTGCGAAGAATGACTTTTACGTCGTCATCTGAGAGAGTGATCAGTCGATCAATTCGAAACACAGTACGAAGTAGTTTCTGGGCAAGATCTGGATCCGACACGTTCATCATTTCCAGCATCGTTTCTTGATTCTGAGTTTGAACACAGCTTAAGAGTTTCGCTGCGATATTAATGCCTGTTGACTCAGAGCGGCTAGAAAGAAGTCGGTTGACGCGGAGTTTGAGTGCAAAACTTAAACCGGTAATCTCTTCTTCGCTAATTTCTTCGAGTTCACAAATTCGACGAAGGACCGAAATTCGAAGTGCAGGATCCAAAGATTCGATCGTCTCAGACGCCATCAGTGGTGGCAAAGCCGAAAGCACTATCGCAATGTTTTTTGGATGTTCGTCGGACAAAATCTGGCATCGAATCGACGGGTGAAGCTCATACAAATATTCAAACGGCTTGCTTTTGTGCAGCAATTTTTCAACATCGCTTTGAGGCGTGTCGAGAGCCTTTACAACGCTGGATTTCGCCGTTGCAGTCGCTTCATCGTTGGTAGGATCCGTTTGCCAGCGTTCGGCTTGTTTGGAAAGTCGGTTGACGATGTTGGCAAGGTTTTCAGCCGAATAGAGATCGATGCGCGTCATCGCGTCGAGGACAGTTTTGTTGTCTTCGGGCGAAAGTTGAGCCAGGATTTCGGCGGCCTGCCGTTTGGGGAGGCTTTTCAAAACCAATGCGGCTTGAGCTAAATTACTCGTGCGATCCATGACTGAGATTCACGATGGGATTAGAAGTAGATTGCAGATTGAAAAGTAATATTTGTTGCTCTAATGGTGCATCAAAGCTGAACTGTCAGGTGGCATGTTTACGCTTGCGTGAGCATGCTCACGACAAGCGTGAGGCATGGCACCCAGTGATCTGGTCAAATCAAGGTAGCAACCTTTTATCTGGCCAAATCAGGTCTGACGAACCACACTAGGCCGATGATCGTCTGAAACTCCTAATTGAAGCTCCCGGGGGCCCCAAAGACCTTTCGCGACTGGTCTTCGGTTCCCGGTTCCGGGTCAACCGTGGCTTTGAGACCGTCACTCCAAGCCGCGCCTCTGGTTGTATTTTGTTTTACGGTTTCAAGGTTCTTTCGCGTGTTCAATTTTGACCGAATCTCAGTTCGAATCTCGCTGGCAGATTGAGTATCGTTCGATTTTCGACTGCGAGCTTCCGAACGTCGTTGTTTTGCGATTCGTTCGGCCAGTCCTGGTGTCATTCGAATGGTCGATGTCTTAATTCGTTTTGCTTGAGGATCGGCTTCTACCACCATTTCGTTTTCATACGATACTTGTGCAATTGGATCGCCAGTTTTCTGCCGTGAATGGCTTGCCGAGTTTTGGTCAACAACAGCCGGGCTGGATCCAAGAACTTTGTAAGGACGAGAATCCGTGACGTCTGATTTCTCTTCGACTTTGCCAGGGAGTACTCCCAATGACTGACCTGCTTTGATGATTTGCCCGTTAGCAGTTTTGAACATTGGAATGAGAGCAATCGACTTTCGCATGCCACCCACTTTGTCCCAAGGAACCCAAACGCTGTACGATGGTCCCAACCCGGAATCGTCGAACAGGGAGTCGAGTTCTTCACTGCTGAACTCGAATTTTTTGTCGGGGGCAGAAGATGCTTTCTCATTTGCCGATTCGTCAAAACCGTAAATGGTCAGTTCACCATCCGCTTTGACAGCGTTGTTATTAATGTCATAGAAAAAGACGCGTCCACCAAAACCGCGGACTGGTTTAGAACCCGTTACATCGAAAACGGATTCTTTCCAAAGGACCGTCATCGTGTGTGGCTCTGACGGTTCGGCTTCTTCGGCCTTGTTTTCTTTGAGCTGTTGAACAGGATTCCAGATCGAGTTCTTTTCGCTCAACCGCATAGTGTCTCTGACACCTGCACATCCAGATAGGAGAACGGCAAGCGAGACAAGCGAAAGGCAACCGGCTAAGAGTGTAGTTTTTCTCATGTGATCTTCCTGATCAAACGTTGTGTTTCGTGTCGACGCTTACTTTCGCAATTCGCGGCTAAAGGAGGCCCGGCGAACCTGACTCTTGGTTTGACCCGCTTTTTCCGATCGAGCTCCGGTTTCAAACACTGGCTGTGGAGCGTCGATTTGAATAGCTTGGGGTTGATCGCCTGCCGGATCCGTGAATGGACGGTACGTTTCGATAGGCTGTTCGGTGCTCATGTGCCGGCCGTATTCTGTTGTGCCGTAGACATCTGCAACATCACATTCACACCAGTGCATTCGTTCTGTTTCATCCTGGTTCTGAGTAGCGATGTCCTGTTCATCCGTTACCAAGAACGGTGTCATGATGATCAACAGTTCTGATCGCGAAGCACTGTCTGATTCGAATTTAAACAGTGGTCCGATCAAAGGGAGATCCGAAAGAATCGGTGCTCCTCGTTCTGAGTGTCCCTTTTCTTCTTGGATCAAACCCGAGAAGACAACCGTTTGACCTGATCGAGCCATCAAAGTCGTGTTGGCTTCGGTTTCGATGATTTGTGGTGCGATAATTGGCTCACCGTTTTGTCCGAATCCGATTGTGATCCCAGTTTCATCACCTCCAACGCTTGAGCGTTTCGCGTTGACCGCCATGACGATCAATCCGTCAGGGCTGACACGCGGGGTGACTTCGAGGATCACACCGACGTCGACAAACTGGACTTCTTGGGTGATGCCGAAGTTTGTCGAAGTGGTTCCTGCAACTCGCGGGACTTCCGAGCCAATCGAAATTCGCCCCTGCAAGTTCTCCATCGTCATGATGTGAGGCTTACTCAACACTCGCAGACACTGGCGATCTTTGAGTGCTCGCATGAGAACACTGACAGATTCGCTTCCTCCTGAAAGCACTAGTCCGCCGTACCCAAGATCGTTGTTGATCCGGCCAATCCCAAGGTTAGACAGGGCTTGCCCGGCAACGTTGTTAGGCGATCGAGCAACTAAATTGTTCTGTACGTTTTGATTGAATCCAAATCCGGTTCCGGCTTGAATGACATTAGCGGCGTCCAAAATCGTGCTTCGATCGAACAGCAATGAATCCTGGATCCCAAGTTCAACACCGAACTCCTCTAACGTGTTCAAGTTGACTTCGGCGATCAAGACTTTGACTTTGACCATCGGAGGTCGACGGTCAAGTGCCTTGATAATGCCTTCAATCTCTTCACGGTATTCCGGTCGAGCCGTCACGATCAGGCTGTTACTGACGACTTCTGCAACAACATTGATCGCCAAGTTCGAAGGGCCGACACCGCTGCTCGTTCGAGGATCATTGTTGATAATGTCAGAGCGAGCATCCAACCATTCGGTAAGTGCTTCCGCAATGTCCAAGGCTGGAGCGTTGCTCAAGCGATAGACTTTCGTGGTTGCTTTGCGAAGGTCAGTTGCGTCAAGCCGATTCAATAGGTCTTCGACGACTTGGAGGTCACCCGCTGGCCCCGAAGCGATAATCGTGTTGGTACGAAGATCGACTGAGAATCGAAGGTTGACCAAAGTCTGTCCGTCAGTACTTGATGCTCCCTGAAGTGGTAGTTGACTCAAATTGCTGTTGGTTTGAGCACCGCCGCCTCCACCAAATCCTGCGTTGGCGTCTGAACCGAACAGGGCTTCCAGCATGTCGAGTAACGCTTGGGCGTCACCATTCACGATCTCGAAGACTTTGATTTGTGTTTCCGCATTGGGAAGTCGGTCAAGCTGCTCGATCAACTCGCCAATCAATGCCATGCTTTCGGCGGGGCCAGTGACCACGAGCGAGTTGCTGTTTCGGTCAGCAGTCACCCGCACATCGAACATGATCCCGCTGGTTACCATTCGGCCAGATTTGTCGATTGTCTGAAGTGTCAAACCTGGCGATCGAATATTCGACTGAAGCGGATTGATTTGGTTCTGTCCCGTTTGGTTCCTGAGAGCCTGAGCCCCTTGGTTTGGGTTGTATCCGAATCCGGCATTAGGCTGTTGGCCGTTGATTGCGTCTTGAATGACGATTGCGAGTTCCTCGGCAAGCGTATTCTTGATCGGGAAAATCTTGACCACGTTGGCAGCAGGGGCGTCGATTACATCAATGCCTTTAAGGAACTCTTCGGCTTGCTGGATGAATTGTTTAGCTCCTTTGATCGTGACTGAGTTGCTACGATAATCAGCGATCACATTGACGGGGGCGGACGGAAGCGTGTTGTCACCTTGTCCAATATTGGCAAGGCTAAAATAGGTATCCAATCGGTCTTTTGCGTCTGCTGAAGAGATGTATTTCAGGCGGAAGGTCTTGAAGTCACCCATCTCACCGGCGGCCCCTTCGACATCCATTTCGGCGACGATTTTTTCGACGGACGCAACACCTTCAGGCTGAGCGATGACGATGATCGCGTTTGGACTTGTTAACGGAATGATTTGAGCGTCACCATTGGTTGGGGCGAATCCGTTGTCATACAGCGTTTGAATCTGTTCTGCGATTGCTTCGCTTTGTAGGTTCTTGAGCGGGATACGCTTGGTCAAAGGTTGTTTGTCGGACGACTGAGAATTAATGTCGTCGATGACTGCTTTGAGGGTTTGAAGATCTTCCGGGAGTCCGATCAAGGTCAGGGCGCCGGTTTGGACGTCTTCGACGATGGTGACTTTTCCTTTCAGCCCTTTTGCTTGCTGACGGACTTGTTCAAGCTGTTCCGGCGTCATGTTGGCAGGAAGTTTGATTCCATTTTGGACATCGTCTTGCTCTTGGGTCATACCCATGAGGTAAGCCACGTTCTGTACGGTTTGAGCCGAGGCGCCACGCGGGGCGATCACGATGGCTTGGGCTTCTGCTGTTCCAACGGCCGATGGAGGCGAATCAAGCGTGACCATCAGGCGACGCCAATTATCCATCAGCGATTTGTCGCCTTCGTAGGTGACGGTTTTGGATTTGCGGTCGATCGTCATCTGCATCCGCTGGATGACTTTGGTTGGGATCTGAACTTTGACCAGTCTCCCATCAGATGATGCGGAAGTGACGAGCCGATCACCCCAAGCCGAGATGATTTTGGTCTCAAATTCTCTTAGCTCGATATTTTGGATGTTGTAAACTCCGGGCAACTTCGCCGCAGAAGGAATTTCCGGCGCGACTTTGGTGGACACGGGAACCGATGTAGGCTGCTGAACTGCTGGGGTTGTGGCGGAAGCGATAGGCCGGAACGACGCTGAGCTTTGTGCGGTTGGCTGTTGTCCAGGCGCTGCGATCGTTGGTGGACGATAGACCGGGCGGTTAATGGGGGCGACTTGGATTGGAGTCAGCAGTGGTTCTTCTGGAGTAAGCGGTGCGTTCCAGGAAACGATGGTTGCGTTTTCGCGTGGAACCAACTGATTTGCGTTAGCACCGCCGGCCTGAACGACCCCGTTCGTTTGAGCAGGAACTTTTCCATCTCGCAAAGGCGAAGCGTTGATTGACGGGGCGCCCGACAATAGCTGATTCAAGTTCGAGCTTTGAATCTGCTGAGCTTGATTGGCGTCCACGGTCTTCGCGTTGATGGTTTGAGCATCGACGGTTCCAGAGAACAGGCATCCAGCGGTGAATGCACCCAAGCACAGCAACGACCCAAGACCGTTTTTGGTTGGAGACTTTTTCTGCAGCAGCTTTAGAAAATACGTCATCTTCTCATCCTTGATGGTTGCGATAAATTCTCGCACGAGACGACCATGAGACAAAAATGCGTGGCTCCGCAAGTCGAACCGCATGAACGCGAATCAACACCACAAGCATTCCAAGAATGCAATGCACTTGAATAGAATCTGGGTCATCAAATTTACGAGATGTTCCGATCAGCGTTCGGGATTGCCGACCCGGAACATTCCTAATCATCGGCAGGCATTCGTTCGTCGTTAGAACAAATCTAAACATTAGAAGCCGAAAAATTGGAATGTTTTAACAGCCGGTGTAAAGCTGGGAAGTTCATGAAAACCTTGTGTGCGCGCTAATCGTCATAAGTTAACAATCGCAGCAAGGAAGCGAATTGAGGGTTGAGAAGTCGAGCCGTTTTTTGGAGGTAACGCGGCGTCTATCAGGAATCCGAAATGACAGATCATGCAGGGCTCAGCGTTGAAATGGATCGTCATCCTCCAGCTTGCACTTCGTTTGGCCCAGAGATCGGCAAGTGTTTGTCCGCAGCAGACGGTATTGAATTTAACACGGTGCACTCGTGAGCGCTTTTCCTCAATCGGAAATCCGTAATGTTTCATCACCCAACCGCGCAGACCGTTTGGGCACGATCGGAATATCGTTCAGGCGTTTCAGTTCAACTTACTCGTCTGACGGCCCAGTAAAGATACTTCGGCCAACTATCTAAGCGGTGTTTTGAGCCGGTCCATCGTGATCAAACGAGGGTAATCCTTGACACTAAAGAGGCCCGCCCGTACCTTAAACCAGTGTGTTTGATGACAGAGGCGCGAGTCAAAAGGCGTTTTTAGCGTCGGTTTTCAAATCAATATCTCAATCGTAGAGGTTCCCATGAGTTACGGTTTTCCAGAGCAACAAAGTCGAAAAAAGCCCGGTGGCGGCGGATTGATCTTTCTGTTGATCATTGGATTCGTTGGATTCATGATCTTTTCGAGAATGAGCGGCGGCGGTTCAGCTACTCCTCAATCTGGAAGCGGAGGGATTGGAGTTGAGGATATTGGGCAGCATGCTGACCATGGGCACGACGATCACGATCACGGACACGACGATCACTCCCAAAATGTTGCAGGTTCCAAGATGCCAACGACGGGTGGCAGTGGAGCAGCAAGTGGATGGAACATGGACGACGTTGCGACAAAAAAAGACGACAACGGTTTCCAGCCAATCAATAATTCAAAAAAGAGTGGATCCAAAACGACTAACGGCGATTGGGCCATGGAAGAAGTTGATGCTAAGAAAAAAGATGACGAAACCGGATTCAAGTTCTCAGATCCCGGTCCTGGCTCAAAAGCAGAGAGCGGTGGCGATTGGAAAATGGAAGAAGTAGGCGGCAAGAAAAAGGATGGTGCTACCAACTCAAAAACCACCAACGGTGACTGGGCCTTGGAAGAAGTCGGTAGTGGCGAAGGAAAGAAAAAGTAGTTTCCCGA
>CAZQQR010000128.1:0-14261 GCA_964595515.1 uncultured Pirellulaceae bacterium | reverse complement strand
TGGTTGAATGATGCTGCCAGATCAAATGTCAGCGTGGTTGTCATCGCACCACATTGACCTTGGTCGAAACATACAACAAAGGGTAAAACGAAGTATTAAAGTCCGCTCATTGGCTAGCAGATTCGGCTCGAATTGTTGGCAGTGAATTGCAAGGAAGCAAGTCGGCAGTGCCATGAAAAATCTGTACCGAGCGTTGAGGATGACGCTCAACTATCGATGGTCTTTGATCATCTCGTTCTTCTGTAGCGTGATGGTTGCCGCACTTTGGTCGCTGAACCTGGGTGCCGTTTACCCGTTCGTCGAAGTCGTTCTAAAAAGCCAATCGCTTCATGACTGGCATGGCGAACAAGTCTCCTTAAACGACGAACTCCTCGTCGAAAAAGAACATGAAATCGAATCACTTGCGTCGGAAAAAATCTGGCTCGCCAAAGACGATCCAAAAATCGATGTCTTGACCAACAAAATTGCGGTCGCTCGGTACGATATCGAAATCGCGGAGGCACAAACCTTAGGTCTCGCGAAACTTGGACCATGGATTGCATCGTACGCGCCCAAAGATCCATTCACGACTCTGGCCGGACTGATGGGCTTGATGTTCTTGGGGACCATTTTTCGAGGCCTGTTTTTGATGGGCAGCATGGTTTCGGTCGCAAGGGTTGGACAGCGAACGATGCTTGACATGCAGAACAACGTTTTTCAAAACGTGCTGGACATGGAAGCTTCTGAACTGGGCGTCAAAGGAACTGGCGATCTGATCAGTCGAATTCGCGGAGAAACGGGCGCGATTTGCCAAGCGATCGTCGCGTTGTTTGGCAAAACAGTTCGTGAACCGCTCAAAATGATTGGTTGCTTGACGGGTGCGGCTTATGTGAACTGGCGACTGCTATTGTTCTCACTATTGATTTGCCCTTTGGCCGGATTCCTGATGGTGCGGTTGGCAAAAATGCTGAAACGCGCGAACAAGAAAGCGATGGAAGAGTCGGCCCGATTGCTTAACCGACTCTACCAAGCCTTGACCTACATGCGAGTCGTCAAAGCATTCACCAACGAAGACAACGAGCGTCGACGATTCCAAGTCGTTGCCCAAGACGTTTACAAACGTTCGATGCGAATTTCTGTCTTTACGGCGCTTTCACGGATCAATAACGAATTACTGGGCGTAAGCATGATTACGCTCAGTGTTCTAGCCGGAGGATATCTGGTATTGAATTCAACTTGCACCATGTTCGGAATCCGAATGTGTACTGCACCCATGAGTTTTGGAAGCCTGATGGTGTTTTTCGGATTCATGATCGGGATTGCAGATCCACTCCGAAAAATGGGTGACGTTTTCAACATGATCCAAGGCGGAATCGTGGCGGCCGATCGTGTCTTTCCACTGATCGATCAGGTTCCAGCCATTCGAGATGCCGCCAATCCAAAATCACTTCCAACGGATGGATTAGACCTTGAGTTTGAAAACGTGCACTTCGAGTACGAAGCTGACAAGCTAATTCTGAACGGAGTTTCTGAGCGAATTCCGGCAGGCACATCGCTGGCGATTATTGGGCACAACGGCTGCGGTAAAAGCACGCTGATCAACCTGATCCCGCGCTTCTTTGATGTTTGCGGCAAGGAATCGGAGAGCGGTTCTATTCGAGTTGGCGGGATCGACGTGCGTGACCTAAAAGTCAAAGCGCTCCGCGAAAACGTTGGCTATGTGACTCAAAAAACGATGCTGTTCAACGACACGATCGCCGACAATATCGCTTACGGACGTCCCGACGTTCCACTCGAGCAAATCAAATCGGCAGCTCGCAAAGCACATGCGCATGAGTTCATTGCGGAACTAGAAGAAGGCTACAACACGTCGATAGGTGAACACGGAGGCAGACTGTCTGGCGGGCAATGCCAGCGAATCTCGCTGGCTCGAGCAATTCTGAAAGATCCCGACATTCTGATTCTTGATGAAGCAACCAGTCAGATTGACCCCGAAAGCGAACGATTGATTCATGAGACTTTGACTGAGTTTATCAAAGGCCGAACCACGGTCGTGATTACTCACCGAATGTCAACACTCGAATTGGTTGACCGAATCATGATCATGAAAGAAGGCCGAGTGGTCGACTGTGGAACGCACGAACAATTATTGGCTCGATGTTCTGACTACCAACGAATGCGAAACGTTGAACTCCAAGAGGTGGCGTGATGAGCGAAACGGCTCGTAGACAAACAACTCGCAGGCAAACGGCGATTGAGCAAACAATAAACGAACAAACGACTTTGTCGGGTGATCTAAGTTCGCTGGATCAAATTCGCAGCGCTGCCGATGTGATCCGGCAAGAAGCCAGCGCGCTGGCGCGTCTTGCGGATCAGCCGTTGGTTGATATCCCTAAAGCCGTTGAGCTAATTCTGAATTGCAGCGGCTGCGTGATTGTAATCGGGGTCGGAAAAGCTGGTTGGATCGGACAAAAAATTTCGGCTTCACTGGCCTCAACAGGAACTCGCAGCCACTTCCTTCATCCAGCCGAAGCGATGCATGGAGACCTCGGTCGGGTAAGCGAAAACGATGTGATACTTGTTTTTTCCAACAGTGGTGAAACGGCGGAGATCGTCTGCCTGTTGCCGACATTGGCAAAGCTTAAAACGCCAATCGTTTCGGTTACTTCAAAAGTTGATTCAACACTGGCAACACACAGTCAGGCTGTTTTGGATTACGGCGCGACTAAGGAAGCTTGTCCGCTTGGCCTCGCGCCAACAACTTCGACGACGATGATGTTGGCGATGGGCGATGCACTAACGTTGGTGCTTTCGAGAATGCGGAAATTCATGATGTCGGATTTTGCCAAATTTCATCCCGGAGGTTCGCTTGGCAAAAAGCTCTCAATGGTCGACGACGTGATGCGCTCGGTGCATGAATGCCGAGTGGCTACTCAATCTGAAACGGTTCGCGAAGTCTATGTTCGGCTTGGCGGTCGAGATCGGCGAGCTGGAGCGGTTCTTGTGGTTGACGATCATTCAGGCAGGCTTGTGGGCATCTTTACTGATAGTGATCTGGCAAAACTGTTAGAACAACAATTGGATCATTGTCTCGATAGCCCTATCAAAAGCGTGATGACCAAATCTCCGGTTTCAATCCCGATTGGTTCTAAAACCACCCTAGCCGTCGAGACATTGGCGTGCCGAAATCTCAGCGAACTTCCAGTGGTCGATGCAAAAGGAAAACCACTTGGGATCGTAGAAATCACAGATGTGGTCGGAGTCACGACGGGCTGGATCAGAGATTCCAGGGATAAATAGCCTTCGGAAAAAGAATTCCCCAAAAATTTTAAAGGACAAAAAGCTACCATTGATTGGTTAGTCCTGTTTTCCGATTATTTTGTTCGGTGATTTATTGCATTTCTGACAGATCTTTTTCAGTAATAAAAATGAAAAAGGATAACGGGAATTTTCCCCGTTCCACCTTTAAATACTGGTGTTTTCGATTCAATTACTGCATTGCCGGGAAGCGATATCCTCCCATAATAGACTTCGCTGGGTCACCCTCCAGCATTTGGAAACTAGAATTTAAAGGTGCTTACGCACCACCTCACATCGTTTCATTTGTTCTTTTAAGGATTTCTTATGCGTTCAACATCCAGAAAGGCGTTCACGTTAGTCGAATTGCTTGTGGTCATCGCGATCATCGGCATTTTGATTGGAATGCTTTTGCCAGCCGTTCAGCAAGTTCGTGAAGCGGCACGTCGTGTGTCTTGTATGAATAACCAGCGACAACTCGCACTTGCTTGTCATAACTTTGAAAGCACTTACGAGCATTTCCCACCAGGTGTTGGGCAAGCAGGTTCACAGGGTTACGGCCCTCCCGGAGACAAAGATCCCTCTTACTTTACTAGCTGGGTCTGGGCAAACAACTCACTTGGTAACCCAGGTAGTTTCCCGGGATGGGGATTCTTCACACTTCCGTTTATTGAGCAGAACATTGTGTATGACATGTACCCAAAAGGTGCACGCTCAACTTTCTGGGGTGGTGATGTTGCTATTGATCCGACCAGTGGTGAAAAGGGTCACGAAAAACAACTACCTCCACACATTTGCCCTTCAGATGTTGAAGGCGAAGGAAGTAACCCGTTTTACTTCGACACCACCAGTAAATCTGGTGGTGAAGAGACGAAAGCCGGTAAATCAAACTATGTTGGTTGCCTAGGTGACATCGGTGCTTGGGATCGTGCTAAGGCTGATCGAAAAGCCCGTTTCGGAATCTTCGGTGTCAACACTAAAACAAGGTTTGCGAACATCGCTGACGGTTCAAGCAACGTAATCCTCCTTGGCGAGCGATCAACTGAATCGGATCGAGACCTTGCTGGTGAAGTCAACACAACGACCTCTCGTATTGAAAGTGCCCAGCCAGAAGCTGTTAAAGGCGCGATCTGGATTGGTAGAGTAAACCGGAGCCAGCTGAACCCAGGTTCACAAGATGCGATCTCATCTGGTGGCTACTACGCGACTCTTGGACGTGGTGGTTGGAACAACGCGTTTGAGGTCAACGGTCGATTGAAAGCTCAAGGAATTGCATCAAGTGGCCACCCTGGTGGCGCCTCATGTGCTTTGGCTGATGGCTCAAGTCACTTCTTCAACGAGAACTTGTCAAACAACGTTCTTCGTAACATGACTAAAATGGCAGACGGTGTAATTGTCAGCAATTTCTAATCTGTTGTTAATTTGCTAAACTGTGAGCCCGTTGGATCTCCATCGGGCTTTTTTTTTAGGATGTGAAAAGGATAGAGAGAAAGAGAACTATGGCTGCGAAATTCTTAAATTTGGTATTGGTGATGGCTCTGGTTACGTTTGCCGGTTGTGCGGGCGATAATTATGGGAGCTCGCCAGTAAACGGAACAGTATTGGTTGACGGCGAACCAGCTGCGAATGTGGTAGTAACTTTTACTCCGCTCGCGACAGCAGAGACTTCCATCGTCGGCCCATTCTCCACAGGAATTACTGACGATAGTGGGAAATTCACATTGAAGACGAAACAGGGTGATCCTGGGGCTGTTCCTGGAGACCACATCGTCGCCCTTCAGTATCGCGGGGTTGACCCGGAGAGCGCGGGTAGCATTCAGGAAGCAATCGAAGACGCCAGAGCGGAAAATGAAGATGTATCGGAACTCGCTGCCAAATTAAAGGCTGCGAACGCTCAAAAAGTGATCCCACAAAAGTACTCCGAAAATTCAAAGCTGAAAGTTACGGTTCCACCGGGTGGCTTGAAAGATCACAAAATTGAAATTTCGACTAAGGATTAATTCGATACGACCTACCGCTTGTGTTTAGCAGAATGCCAGCGTGAGCGGCTTGGTTGTCGTTTTTTTGTCGAATTAAGTAGTAACCACGTCATGGGAAAAAAAGCATTTACGCTTGTTGAACTTTTGGTGGTCATTGCGATCATCGGAATCTTGGTAGGAATCATCCTACCAGCCGTTCAGCAAATTCGTGAAACAGCTCGGCGAACGAAGTGCATGAACAACGTTCGGCAATTGGCTCTTGCGTGTCATAACTTTGAAAGCACGCATGGTCATTTCCCACCTGGTTCTGCTTATTGGGCAGCCAGTGGCACTCAGCGCTACATCGATTCTTCGATTTGGGATAACCGGAGCGGTACGGCGCACGAAGGGAATTACCCTTCGTGGCACCGTTTCATACTTCCCTTTGTCGAGCAGAACTCACTCTATGAGAAACTCGATATCAAAGTTTCTTGGGGTGAGGATTTCACGGATCCGGCGACTGGGCAGCATCTGACCGGAACAGCACTTCCACTTTTCATGTGCCCAAGTGATTCGACTTCTTCGGGTTTCAACGACACTTACTACACAAACAAGGCTTCCCGAAGTTACGCGCCCGAGATTCGCAAGAACGGAAAATCAAACTACGTCGCTTGCACTGGCTGGAACACTTCAATTGGCAACCAAGGTCCTCGACTCGCCTGGGATCAATCCAAGATGCAGATGATGGCGGCCCGATGGGGCATCTTTCGGATCAACTCGAAAGTTGAAATTCGAAACATTTCAGATGGCACGTCGAGCACCATCATGCTCGGCGAACGTTCCAGCGAAAAAGAAGAAGGCTACAATGCAGTAAGCCAACAGGGCGCGATTTGGGCCGGTCGATTCCATCCGATTAATGAACCAGCGGCAGTGATTGAAGACCGAGGCAATTACGCATGGGGCGGTCGCACGGGCGGGGCGGCCTATCTCGTTAACGGCTGGCACCGCAGCCGCAACATCTGCTCCAGTGGACATCCCGGCGGGGGGACTGTTGCGTTGGCGGATGGATCAGGGCATTTTTTGAATGAGAACCTCGCCAACTCAGTACTGCGTAACTTATCCTGCATGGCTGACGGTAATATTGCCAACGGTTTTTAATCAATCGCTTGTTAACCCAAAACACTTTTCACTCTTTGCGAACATGTTTGAGAAAGTAAATCACTTGATTCGAGTCACGCTCATTTTGGGTTTGGCTGCTTTCTTGGTTTCGCAAATCGGATGTGACAAGACCCCTGACAACCTCGGACTCGTCAGTGGCATCGTTACGATGGATGGAGAGCCTCTCGCCAACGCCGAGGTCTACTTCTATCCTGAACCAACTCGATTCACCGCCAACGTTGGTCCTTTTTCAGTCGGTTTGACCGACGATCAAGGTAAATTTGAGTTGAAGACCCGTTACGGGGATGCGGGTGCGGTCGTAGGACGTCATATCGTTTGCATTCAATATTTGGGCTTTGACCCGATGATAGAAGACGAATTGATGACCACAATTCAAGAAGCTCGCCTGGACAACGACGAAAATACGGCTGCGATCGCGCGAGCAAAACTTGAGACTGCCAAGGCGAGGAATAGAATTCCGGCGGTCTACGATCAAAATTCCAAGCTACGGGCCAAGGTCTCAGCAGAAAAGAACTCTCTAACGTTTGAGTTGGAATCAAAGCCAGTTGATTAGGCACGCCACAGGATTGGCACGCTCACGGCATCTTCTACTTTTCGGGGTTGAGAGTATGCTGGTTTGGAACTCTATCAACGAAACACAAATCTGAACGGATGTCAAAAATGGACCAACCAAAAATCGCCGCGTGTTTTCCCAAACAAGTCGAAATCGAAGCTGGAAAAAAATACGCCTACTGCACTTGTGGCTTGTCTGAAAACCAGCCATTTTGCGACGGCAAGCACAAAGGAACTGAGTTCACACCGATGGTCTTTGAAGCCGAAGTCTCTGAAACGACTCATTATTGCCAGTGCAAACGTACCGGTAACGCGCCCAAATGCGATGGCTCTCATTCATCGATTGAAAATCCGGAAGCAAACTAGTACGCCCCATTGTTTCAATTGTAATCTGCATTTCTTTTGTGTTGATTGGCGGCATCGCGACAACTAAGAATTAGGGTTGTGGTCGTAGCGGAAGTCGTCAAGACTTTCGACGATTCATGGTGCGGATCGAAACTCTTGACGAGTTCCGCTACCCGAAAATTTAGATGTCACGCTGCACTAGGAACCGCGCCGGTATCGTGTCGATTAGACGATCCGCAACCAAAGGCTTTGCAAAGCAGACAATTTTGTGAAGCCCGCACAAACATTAGCCCGCACTAACATTATGAAACGACCGGGTTGCTGGTACTTTTTGAAAGCGGTGATGTGGGTCTTCGCCGCGTTTTTCGTTTTATTGATGTTTGTGCTTCCGCTGTTGACCAATCTCTTGATCGCAACAGGCAACTTTCCGATCAAGTTGGCGAAATATTTTGACTTGATCCAGTCTGCCCAAACGTATGTTTTGAACGGACTCGGCTATCTGTGGGTTTTCTTTCTCGGGAGTTGCTTTGCAAGCTTCCTCAACGTGGTGGCTTGGCGCGTCCCGCGGGGTCGCAGCATCAACGGCTCCAGCCATTGCCCGCAGTGTGATGTGAAACTTCGATTCTCTGACAACCTTCCTGTGATCGGGTGGCTTCGAAATCAGGGGCAATGTCGAAACTGCCAACTCCCGATTCCAATTCGGTATCTACTGGTTGAAATTTTTCTCGGAGTTGTTTTCCTGCTCATCGCGGTCGTGGAAGTCTTAAGTGGTGGCATTAACCTGCCGCTTCGGCCAGTGGAAAACCTGATTGGGTTTGAGCATCTCGTTTTCGCACCCAAGTGGCACCTTTTGCAGATCTGGGTCTTCCAGATGACTTTGATCTGTTTCCTGTTCACATTTTCGTTGATTCGTCGCGAAGGTCTGAAAATTCCCGTTTCTATTTTTGGAATCGGGTTAGCATTTGGAATCATCTTGCCAATCTTCTGGCCGGCGATGCTGGTGGCCTCGTGGAATCCACTGCAATTTGAATATTCGATAATGGACTCGTTGTCAGTCGACCAGTTGTTGACACTAGGATTGGGTGGATTGATTGGGCTTGGCACTGGTTGGATGTTAAGCCCTAAACAAGAAATCGAAATCGAGACGGCAAGCGGATTTCAGACGAATCGCTGGACAACAACCGGATCGCTTGCGTCGCTTTGCCTGATCGGAATATTCCTCGGCTGGCAATCTTCGATCGTGGTCGCGGTGATCTCAAGTATTTTGTTTTTAGGATGTCGTTTTCTCAAACTCGATGAGAATCGAGATCAAGTTTTGGCCGAGCAAAACTTGGTTCGACAAACTAAAGAAGAAAAACAAATGCGTGCGGCAAATCCGCTTGCAATGATCAATCCATCATTTTTTGAAAAACGGCGTCCCGAGCCAGCGTTCTTAAACTCAGTTCGAGGAACTCAAAATTTTTCTCTTATCATCCTGCTCGCGACCGTAATCCACATTTTGACTTGGAGATTTTCCGGTTGCTTACCGTTGATGCCGCCACACTTATTAACGCTTGTTCAGATCCCGATCTCAATCGTTCTGTTGCTGGCGTTATCTTTTCAAGTCAATAAAAAGGGGGAAACCGCAGAAGCTGTTCAAATTGACAATTTTGGTTAAACCGCTAAGATTTTAAGGCCTCGTCAACGATTTTTCGCATTCTTCAGACCATAATCTTGGTCGTAGCGGACTTGATTTACACCACGAATTTTTACTCTCGAATTGGCGGGAAAGTGCGTACTCGCAAGACTCGTTTTAAATGGCTTTCCCTCGGGGTCTGCTTGCTATTCGCCTTGGACCCATTGAAGAGCGATGGCCAAGTCTACTACGCCCCAATTCAGCCGAATTACGCTCCGATTGGTCAACCATATTCGTTGCCAGTCTACCCGTATCAACCATTGAACGGGCACCTACTCCCAAACGTAGCGACTCCCGCGATCCTTCCTCCGCGTGTGGCGGATTCTCTGCATCAGAATTTTCCGCTGTCACAAGATTACACAGAGTCCACTGTAACAAACGGACTAAGATTCCCTCCGGTCGCAAACAAACCTGCACAGCTTGAATCGCCCAAAGCGGAATCTCCTTTACGCAGTTTGATCGAAATGGAAAACCGGGTCGAGGCAATGCTCCCTAGTCTTTTGCCGGCGGTTGTTTCGATCGAAGGGGGAAGCGGTGTCATCGTTTCAAGTGACGGGTTAATCTTGACCGCTTCTCACGTCACTAAACGAGCTAGCCGGATCGTTCAGGTTCGACTTTCAAGCGGACGATATGTGAGCGCTGAAACGCTGGGTACCAACAGTGTTACCGATACCGCAGCGCTGAAATTACTGGAATACGGTCCATGGCCGTTTATATCGCTAGGGGATTCAACCTCGGTAGATCAAGGCGACTGGTGTATCGGGCTTGGCTATCCACTTTCATTCAAGCGGGACCAACCTGCCGCTGTTCGAATTGGCAGAGTGTTGAATCGCAATAAAGGACGTTTCGTAACCGATTGTCCGATCATGGGTGGAGATTCCGGTGGTCCGCTCTTAAATTTGGATGGGCATTTGATTGCGATTAGCTCACGAGTCAAAACGGACATCACACAAAATCTTCATGTTCCGACGGAGCAATTTCGAAAAGACTGGAACGAACTGGCGGCATCAAAGGACGTTCGGAAAAAGAAACCTGAGGCGACTGCCAATGTGGCTTCGTCAGGAGCTTATCTCGGCATCTTTGGCGAAACGGACGCCGGACGAGTGCGAATCAAACGAGTTCAATCTGGATCACCAGCAGAGATTGCTGGCATGGCAAATAACGATGTGATCTTGAAGCTTGATCATCAAAACGTTTTTAAGTTTGATGACGTGCTGGCAGTGCTTCAGAAAAAGCGCCCCGGCGACATCGTATCCGCGAAACTAAATCGATACGGCGAACTAATTGACGTTTCTGTGCATCTTGGGGGAACGCGTTGACGGAACGTTGCGTCTCAGTTTTTATGTTAGTCAAAGATCGAATTACTATTTGGAATAACGTCTCCACAATTAGGCGATGCCTTTGGAGTTTGATCTTTGCTGTCGCGTTTCCGTGCGATTATGCTGCCAGTCAGTTCTCTGAATACAAACCGCTAAAGCCGTTCGTCCATACTATTTTGCCTTCGAGTCCTACGGCGACTTACCCGGCATCCAAGTACGGAAAATCAAGTTTAGAAATTCGTTCAGCGCTGTTACCGCTTGCCGAATCATTTGCCAACAGCATCATCCCTCTTCGCTCCGAAGTAGGTCGTCAATCGCTCGGCACCATCATTTCAGCGGACGGTCTAATCGTTGGCAAAAGAAGTGAATTCTCGACTCGCAATGTGAGTTGCTTCATTGACGAAAAAGAGGTCGAAGGATTGATTATTGCATCTCATAGTGAGTTGGACTTAGCGTTGATCCGAGTTCAACAACGACTCTCGTCTCCTATTGAAATCCCACCACTGTACGAGCTTTCTCGACCGGGCAAATTTGTTGTTTCGATAACCGGCGATTCCACCCAACCGGTTTTCGGGACTGTCAGCGTACAACCGCAAAAGTTTCAGGTTAAACCGCCTGAATGCAAGGACTGCGTTGACCTCGGAATTACGATCTCAGGAATTCGCCAAACCAAAACCGTTCAAGTTCAAGACAAACTCACGAATCTATCCGGTTTCGAAGTTACCCGTGTCTACCCGAGAACCCCTGGCGAAAAATGTGGTTTATTGACCAAAGACTTATTGTGTTTGGTTAACGGAAAAGCGTTTGCCAACTCAACTGAACTTAAACGACTGGGTAATCAACTCAAGGTAGGCCAAACGCTGGAGCTCGTGTTGATAAGAGAAGGCAAACTTGAAACCTTCAATACCATTATCAATCGACTTTCTCCAAGGATTCTTCACGATCGTTGGGGAGGAGGACCATTCAGCGAAAAACGATTTGGATTTTCAGAAGTCATCGTGCATGACTCGGTTATTCTTCCGGAACACTGTGGCGGTCCTTTGGTCGACCTCCAAGGCAAAGTGTTAGGTATTAACATTGCCCGTTCAATGCGTGTGGCTTCATTTTCGATTGGCATCGATCGGGTCGTCGATTTTGTTCAAAGAGCTCGTCCGCAAACGACTTTGAATTTTTCACCGAACAAGTCGGATCAGCGGTTGAAATGACTTCGCTCTCTCGTTGGTGGGAATCAAGACGCTGACTTGCTGCTTATGCTCGCAAATTCCGAACTGGTTTGGGGCAGTTTGAGTTGGTTTCAATTCAGATTGATATTGCCAAACCTGCAGTCAATCGCTGAAATACGTGAATGCTCTGTCGCCGCTGCCATCAAAGTTTTTTACTCATACTGGCAATCGCTGCTGCGCTGATGGCGGGGTGCCCAAAATACAATAACCCTTGGACTGGCGAACTTTATCAAAGGCCCAACGGAGCTGCCCAACCACTTGGTTCAACTTATGCACCGATGCCACAAATCTTGCCGGAAAGAAAAGAGTCGGAATTCGATTCATTTGACGGCGAAGCGATGAGTGAAATCGAGGACCTTGAAGCGGCGCTAAATTTTGGCAAGTAACCTTGCCTTGTTGAGTAAAATTCTCGCTGGCAAACTGTCGGCTCAATACACGAACTCAAAACACGATTTAAGCACTAAGTAATCAACATCCGATTTACTTCAGAAACGCGACGCCAATCAAATACAGATCCGCCCCGCCTTTGTAGGCGACGTTGTAGCAGACGCGGGCAATTGATTGCGATTGCGAATGTTCGTTGGGGCCAATTTGCACGTACTCCGACTCAAATTCGTGTTTGTGTAGGAAACCTAACCCCGCGTCGCTGAAGTCACGCGTGACTGCTTTGAAGGGTTGTCCATTTGGATCAAAATTTGAGTCCAACGGCTGGACGTGTAACAAAATACTTTTGGGAACACGGGCTTCGGCTCGTCGGTCCATACCGTGCACCACGGTGCCAATCTCTTGAAGCAAACCTGACAGCCCGATACTCGAAGGCGATTTTCGAAAGGCCGTTAGCGTGGGTTTCTGGGGCATGATAGTTCTTCTCCTGATCTGATTTCACGTTGTTTTCTATCCGCTTCTGAAAAGTATCTTTTGAATCGTTTGCTGGGCTCAAATAAACGGCTTGTGCAAATCCTTATCTCCGGTTGAGAGAACGTTGCACCAGTATTTACGATTGAACCTGCGGGGATTCCCTCAAGCGGCATGGACAGACGGCAGCGGCAAGGGATTTTCTCCACGGCTAATCAAGAGATTTATAACTCTGGCTCGAGCGCCAGGTGCAAGCCTTGGAAATGAAACCGATCAATCGTCGGTCTATCGGCAAACGCGATGAGTTGCTTAAGTGATGAAGGCGCTCGAATTCAAATCAATATCTGCGCTCGAATTTCGATGCAGTTGGTCAGGACTTGGATGATTTTCGAAGTAGAAAATCACCGACCGAGGGTGAGAGTTGGGCGATAGAAAACAGAATTCGCGAGTACCATGGCATTACCAGTTCCTTCTTGCGTTTCTCGCAACAACGGACGATGCGGGATGCCAATCGCTCCGGCGGAATCCCTTTTAGTTTTACTCCGCCTCCTGGTCGACTCGCGCCTGATTCCAATTCCTTTGATTCTGCCTCATATCGATGCTGGGAATCACTTCTTCGAATAGGGCCCGGGCAAACAAAAAGGCAATTCACGTTCGGCGGACCTTCTAAACGAAACTGGTGACTAAACGCCGCCAGACCGTGTTTACTCACCGTGTAGGGAGCAACAAATCTCCAGCCAGTTTTGGCTGCCAACGATCCGATGTTGACGACTTGGCCTGATGTCCTTTCCAAATGAGGAAGCACTTCCATCGTGCAACGTACCGCTGTGTACAAATTCATTTCGATGAAATGCTGGTAAGTCGCAATGTCGCATTCTTCAAATTTGATTCGCGTCGACTGCCCGACATTGTTAACCCAGACATCGATACGACCAAATTGATCGTCGATATAAGAAACGGCAGCGGCGACCGACTCGTCCGAGGTCACATCACAAACACGATATTCGAGTGAGCCATTTTCGAGCCGGCTCGATTCGATGACGGATTTTAGCTTTGATTCGTTTCTAGCCAGAAGAACCACCGTTGCACCCGCGTTGGCAAACTCAATTCCAATCGATTTGCCAAGCCCTTCCGATCCTCCGGTGACGACAACGACTTTGTTTTTCCATTGAGACATTGAGTATCTTTTAAGTGGATTGGCCCGTGGTTTGGCCCGCAGTTTTAGCGACGATTGATGACAGTTGAATCGCAAACTGCTAGCGAAACAACTTATCTCCACGAATTGCTAAAGTCTGCTGGTCAGAATGTCGATGGCGATTGTATCAGCTAGGGGGAATAGGAAAAGTTTAACAGCTGAATTTGTAATTCAATCCAATTCGGTCGACTATGTCTATCAAAAACTCAAACAGCAAAAACACCCTTTGCCAATCAGTCCTATTTGGTTTTGCAAGCCTTTCGCTGATGTGTGTCTTTACGGGCTGCTCAGCAATTAACCTTCAAAATCAAAAAGCGATTCCATCGATGCAGCCGCAGGGCGAAGTCACCGGGACATACGAAGTTCAAATGATGGGAGCCATGGGCAAGGTGAACGCGTTCGAAGGCGACATTGATGGCCCGATCACGATTCAGACAGTTCTGGAGCGTTCTGGAGCGACCAAGAAATTCCGAAATGTAGACGTTACGCTGGTTCGCAAAGTCAAAGAATCAGGCCGCGAACTTCGGCTTCCTTGCGACTATCAAACGAGGAGCAAGCGTGTCCTTCCTGAGCAAGACTACGCCATTCATCCTGGTGATGTGATTTTCATTCAAGCATCCACTCGTAATCCGCTCGACAAAATCGTCGACGCGATCTCCGCAAAGTAATTCTGTAGAGCCGTTC
>CAZQQR010000127.1:9065-14275 GCA_964595515.1 uncultured Pirellulaceae bacterium | reverse complement strand
CGTTGCTCGAAAACATGAGCTGCCCAGCCAGAGACACGAGAAAGAACAAAAATAGGCGTAAACATCGCCGTCGGAATTCCAAGAAACTTGTACGCCGACGCGCTATAAAAATCCAGATTTGGGAATAGATTTTTCTCACGTCGCATGACGGTTTCAATCCGCTCTGAAACAGGGTAAAGCACCGTGTCATTGTTGGCCTCCGAAAGCTGTTTCGCCAAACCTTTGACCACATCACTACGAGGATCAGAAATCGTGTAGACACGATGCCCAAAACCCATGATTAGGTTTTTGTTCTTAAGCATCTCCATGATCCCAGATTCTGCTTCATCCGCCGTCTGAAACTTTTCGATCAACTCCATCGCAGCCTCGTTAGCTCCACCGTGGAGTGGTCCCCGCAAGGTTCCAATCGCTCCGGTAATCGCTGAATAGAGATCCGATAGCGTTGCTGTGCACACTCGGGCTGTAAATGTTGACGCATTGAATTCATGCTCCGCGTACAAGATCAAAGTGATGTCCATCACGCGGCGATGCAAGTCCGATGGTTTGGAAGCATGCAATTTGTCTAAAAAGTAACCTGCGATACTTGCTTCATCCGATTCGAAATCAACTTCGATTCCGTTGTGGGTAAACTGATACCAATAGACAAGCATCGAAGGCAAACTCCCCAAGAGACGCTCTGCCTTTTCCTGTTGTTGACTAAAATCCGTTTCCGGCTCAAGCACGCCCAACATCGAACACCCGGTTCGAAGCACATCCATCGGGTGGGCACTCTTGGGAATATTCTTTAGCGTTTCACATAATGCAGCAGGCAAACTCCTGGCGTGCCTTAACCTTGACTGAAAACTATCGAGTTCTTTTTGGACCGGTAGGTGGCCGAACAACAAAAGAAACGCGACTTCTTCAAACGAAGCGTTCTCAGCCAGATCGTGAATTGAATAGCCGCGATAATTCAGGCCTTTGCCTTCTTTGCCCACTGTGGCGATCGCAGTCTCGCCAGCAACAACGCCCGCAAGTCCTCCAGTTTTCTTTTTCGTTGCCATTTTTATTCCGCCTTATTTTTATCTGAAAGTAGCCTGTCAATTGTTTGTTCGTAACTGTGGTAATCCAAAACCGAATATAGGTCTTCCCGCGCCTGCATTTGGTCCAAGACGTTTTTCTGAGTCCCTTGGTTTCTAATGGCTTCGAACACTCTCTCCGCGGCCGCGCTCATCGCTCGGAACGCAGACAAAGGATAAAGCACCATTTGCACTCCGGCTGTTCTCAACTCATCCAAAGTCAACAGAGGACTCATGCCAAATTCTGTCATGTTCGCCAAAACGGGAACAGTTAATGAACTCGTGAATTTTTTATAGTCATCCGGGTCTTCGATCGCTTCCGCAAAAATCGAGTCGGCACCTGCTTCGACGTATTGTTGGCATCGCTCAATGGTTGCATCAAGCCCTTCGGTGGCGAGCGCATCGGTTCTTGCCATCACCACAAAGGAGTCGTCCGTTCTCGCATCCACCGAGCTTTTAATCCGGTCAACCATTTCGCTGGTAGAAACAATCGTTTTATTTGGCCGATGCCCACAGCGTTTGGCCGATTCCTGATCCTCAATGTGCATTCCAGCAGCACCAGCCGAAATGAATGACTTGACCGTTCTAGCGATACAAAGCGAATGCCCCCAGCCAGTGTCCGCATCCACCAGCAACGGCAAATCCGTCACGCTGGTGATCCTTGAGATGTCCGCCACCACATCCGTCATCGATGTCATTCCCAAATCAGGCATTCCAAAGGAAGCGTTCGCCACCCCAGCACCTGACAAATAGATCGCTTGGAACCCCGACCGCCCAGCCAGCAATGCCGAATAAGCGTTGATCGCTCCAGGGATTTGAAGCGGTGATTCATTTTCCCAAGCCTGTCGAAAACGACTTCCAGGTGTATCCGTCATGGCAGAGCTTCAGTCCTTGTTCTGTTCAAATAGTGAAACGGGCAGGCCAGTTATTTGTCACGCGAGGCGATTATCGTTTTTTCAATCAAGCTGCACCAGACGACGTCTAACTCGAATTCAGGCTATCCCAATCTCTTCCGGCCAAGGGTTTCTGACATTTGTTATCTCACTCACGATGATTCAATCGGATCAGGCTGGTGATACGGCAATAATTAGCTAACATCGTTAAACTTTTGGTCGCCGCTGAGCACGAAGTCGATCGCTAAATTTTTCGACGAAGCATTCGACTCATAGTTTTACCAAAAAACACTGACGCAATTAAAACTTGCAATTGCTTGCTTAAACCAAAATCTGGTTCAGCAAGATTGCAACTCAATTAGTACCACCAGATCCAACGGATGCAACGATGGCCACTGCAACCAACTCTCGAATCGCGGCAATCAGTCGAGGCGAGTTTTCAAAAGACATCTTACGAAACACAGCTCCAGCTCGTTTATACGAAGAAGCGATTCGTTACGACAATGGAACTATCACCAGCTCAGGTGGGCTTTCATCGCTGTCTGGAAAGAAAACAGGACGCAGCCCAAAAGACAAACGGATTGTCAAACAGGAAAGCATTGATCAGGACGTCTGGTGGGGCGATATCAACGTCCCCATGTCCGAGTCCTCATTCGAAAAAGTCCGCCAGCGCGCGGTTGAATTCCTTGACGAATGCGAACACTTTTATGTGCTTGATGCATTCGCTGGTTGGGATCCAGAAAACCGGCTCAAAGTGCGCGTGATTTGTTCGCGAGCGTACCACGCACTATTCATGCACAACATGCTAATCCGCGCAACGCCCGAAGAGTTGGAAAACTACGGCGAACCTGATTATGTGATTTACAACGCGGGTCAGCAACTGGCAGATACATCTGTCGAAGGCGTTGAAACGGAAACTTGTGTCGCCCTTAATTTTGACCGCGCTGAAATGGTGATTCTTGGCACCGAGTACGCAGGCGAAATGAAGAAGGGCGTCTTCACAATTATGAATTACCTGATGCCTAAAAAAGAAGTGCTTTCGATGCACTGCTCGTGCAATTTCGGGGAGCAGTACAAAGACGTCTCGCTCTTTTTTGGTTTATCTGGAACCGGAAAGACTACGCTTTCGGCCGACCCGGCTCGTCCTTTGATTGGTGACGATGAACACTGCTGGACAGAAGACGGCGTATTCAACATCGAAGGCGGTTGCTACGCAAAGTGCATCAACTTGTCAGAAAAACAAGAGCCCCAGATCTTCAATGCGATTCGCTACGGATCGGTACTGGAAAACACCGTTCAAGATCCGCACACTCACCAAGTCGACTACACCAACGTATCGATTACACAAAACACTCGTTGCTCCTATCCGATTGAATACATCGACAACGCACAGATTCCG
This sequence comes from uncultured Pirellulaceae bacterium, assembly GCA_964595515.1. Lineage (GTDB taxonomy): Bacteria > Planctomycetota > Planctomycetia > Pirellulales > Pirellulaceae > Mariniblastus. Next base: position 10,928 of record CAZQQR010000127.1, on the reverse strand, counting down.
TGCATCACCGATCCGCCTAAAAATGTCATCTTTTTAACCTGTGACGCATTCGGAGTACTTCCGCCGGTCAGCAAACTTACTAGTGCTCAAGCGATGTACCATTTTATTAGCGGGTACACTGCCAAAGTCGCTGGAACCGAGGTCGGGGTCAAAGATCCAGAAGCAACCTTCTCGGCGTGCTTCGGGGCGGCATTTCTCGTCTGGCATCCGACCAAGTACGCTGAGTTACTGGCTGAAAAAATGAGCATGCATGGATCCAGTGCGTGGCTGGTCAACACAGGTTGGATTGGCGGAGCATTCGGAGTCGGATCGCGGATCAGCCTTGAGTACACACGTTCGATCATCGACGCCATTCACAACGGGACTTTGGCGCTAGCGGACTATGCGAAAGATCCAAATTTCGGATTGAAGATTCCCAAGTCATGTATCGGAGTCCCCGGACGTGTACTTCAGCCAAAAAGTTCTTGGAAGGACCAAGTAGCCTACGAGGCAACGGCCAAAGTTTTGGCGGACAAGTTTCGTGAGAACTTCAAAATCTTTGAGGATAAAGCAAGCGAAGAAGTCCTCTCCGGCGGACCAATTGTTTAGTTCTCGTTTGAGATCGACGACGTTTAAGATCGCTGACGTTTCCGATCGATGATGTACTAACTGAAGAGTTTCAAGAATCAATCTTCCATGGAACCCCTTGGGAGATTCGCTGTCTCAGCGCGGAGAGGGCTAAAGCCCTCGCGTGTGCCGATCTGATACAATTCGGAAGATTCGAATTCGCACTTTCGAGCGAACCATGGCTTCCGCAGATTCAGAAAACCATCAGATGACTCACGACCAATCGTTTGGTTGTGGCATTCTTGTTACGGCCGCGGTTGTGCTTTTCTTAAGCTCCATTTTTTGGTCAAGTTTCGAAGACCATCACTACAAGAAATCGGCATACCAACAGTTAATGGAGACATGCCTTGTCTCCCACATCCGATCCAACAACGAATTTGGAATGAACTTTCAAAGTTCGGTCGACGCCTCCCAGTATGGCGGAAATTTCGGCGGCTTGTATGGAGTGCCGGTTGACGTTGAGACGGATGATGAATGGTGGATTTTCGGTTTTCATGCGGATGGAAAGACGTCCATTCACTCTCCGGCGATTCCTTTTTTAATTTCTATATTGCAAAGGTTTACTGGAAACGGACGGGATTTTTTAGCCGGGGTTGGCTTCTTGTTGTTCTTAGCAACGTGCGTGTTTCTTGTGTATCAAATGTGGTCCTATTTTGGAGTCGTTGCTGGATTAGTTCTTTTGCTGACACTCTCGCTCGACATCAGACTTCATCAAGCTTCCACCGAACTTCTGATCATGAGTCTCGTCACATTTGCTTTACTGTTGGCGATGGGTGTGATTGCCAGTCCCGCTCAGGCCACGAGATCAATTTGGCGTTGGCCGTTGATTGGCTGTAGCCTCGGCTGCTCGACGATGCTGCAGGAAACATTTCCCCTGGTTTTGATTCCACTGGCAGCTTGTCTTTTTGTCGGAATCGCTCTCGCGTTTGTTTCCGCCAGAAGAAAACGTGAGCCATTGAATGTCGCTGAGCCCATCGCGCTCTTGGCCATCGGTTTCTTTGTTACCGCCGCCCCATGGTGGGTTCGTAACTGCAATCTAAATGGCGAATTCTCGCCACTGGGCGGAGCAATCAATACTCGTCTAGTGGGCGGTTATTGCGAAAAAGCCGTCAACGCGAATGGGAATCTTTCAATCAACGAAGTCCTTCAGCGCCGCGAAGCGTTCATGAATGCGACGGAGAAAGAAACGCTCGCCGAACAAGAACTGGCTTTCGCAAAAGAAAACTGGACAACGGTAAACGATTGGATTTCCAACAA
>CAZQQR010000127.1:4246-8965 GCA_964595515.1 uncultured Pirellulaceae bacterium | reverse complement strand
GAAAAAAGCAAAGCCAGAACCAATAAGCGAAATAGACCTGAGCCTCAGGAGGTTTAGCAACGAGTCGTTCTTGTTCTTATCATTCGAGTCAATATTTACCTAAGATTCAGATAAAAATCATCCGTTCAGCAGTATTTTGTGTCCCCACGGTCAACGATTCCGTTCTCAAATCGTTGAGGAAAATCCAGCAAGGTTTCACGATTTTTCTGCAAAAGTAACGGCATGGTGGTTAGAAGGATTTATTCGAATTAAAGTATCGAAACTCATTCAACGTGTTTGTCAAAACAAAATACCAACCATGAACTACTTCACTTCTAAAAAATCAAATCACGATCTTCGCGACGAATACAACTCGCTCGAACTTGAGTCGCTCGAAGATCGAATGATGCTCTCGACCGTTCAAATCATTGCTTCGGGGGCAGAGGGCAATGAAGTGATGCAGCTGAGAATCGATAACGCCGTTGCTCAGACCTGGACTGTTAGCAATCAAGTTCAAACCTACACCTATGACACCGCCGACAACGTCAATGCTGACGATGTTCGGATTCAGTTTACTAACGATCTCTATGATCCCGACAACGGCGTCGACCGCAATCTTGTGATCGACGCAATTGTGATTGATGGCACTCGCTACGAAACGGAAGATCCAGGAGTGTTCTCAACCGGGACTTGGCGTCCCGAAGACGGCGTTGCCCCTGGTTTTCGCCAGGAAGAAGTGCTTCATTCCAACGGCTATTTTCAGTATGCAGGAAACAATGGTGGGAATGGTACCGAAGTCAAAGTTCGTGCTCGGGGCGATGAAGGCGGTGAGCAATTCCGATTGATCATCGACGGTTCAACCGTCCAAACATTCACAACAACCACCAGTTACCAAACGTTTACTTACAACGCCAGCGGCAATGTCGAGCCAGGTGATGTTCGAGTTGAATTCTTTGGCGATGTTTACGAACCTGACCAGGGAATTGATAAGAACCTCGACGTCAACTACATCCGGATTGATGGAACAATTTACGAAACCGAAGATCCTTCCGTGTTTTCAACCGGTTCGTGGTTACCAGCAGATGGAATTCAACCCGGTTTTCGCCAAAGTGAAACCTTGAATTCCAATGGTTACTTTCAATGGGCCGGTGAAAACAATCAAGACGCCGGCGATTTGAGACTTGCCAACAGCGTATACTCCGTCACTGAATCAGGTGGTTCGATCGCGGTTCAGATCGTTCGTGAAAATGGGGCCGATGGCGCAGTTAGCCTCCAATATACAACGGTAAATTCTTCGGCTACGGCTGGGCAGGATTACCAAAGTAGAAGTGGAACGGTGAGTTGGGCAGACGGTCAGTCTGGTACTCGGACGATAACGATCCCAATCATCAACGACAGTTTGGTCGAAGGCGACGAGCAGTTTAGTTTTACTATCGACAACCCAACCGGCAACGCTCAGCTACTCGCTCCGCGAACTGCCACGATTACCATCGACGACAACGACTCGATTGATGGAACAGGGGATGGTTTGTTGGGCGAATATTTCAACAATTCGAATCTAACCAATCGGGTGTTTGTCCGAACTGACAACGTAATTGATTTTGACTGGGCAACTGGTTCTCCTCGAAGCGACGTCGGTGTGAATACGTTCTCGGCTCGCTGGACGGGACAAGTCGAAGCTCGTTATAGCGAGAACTATACCTTCCAAACTTTGTCGGATGACGGGATTCGTCTCTGGGTAAATGACACGTTAATTATTGACCAGTGGAACGATCATGCGGCCACGATCCATACCGGTCAAATCTTTCTCGAAGCAGGTATACGCAACGATATTCGATTGGAGTACTACGAAAACGCAGGCGACGCGGTTGCCCAACTAAGCTGGCAAAGTGCTACCCAGTCTTTAGAAGTCATCCCTCGCAGTCAGTTGTACGCTGCCGACAATCCTGGGCCTGATCCCGGAAACAACCTTGTCTCAGAAACTGTCTTGAGCGGACTTTCGAATCCAACCTCACTGGAGTGGACACCGGACGGACAAAATATGTACGTCACACAAAAGGATGGTCGAGTCAAAGTTGTTCGCAATGGGAATCTTCAAAGCCAAGACTTCATCGACATCCGAAGCATCGTCAACGGAACACGTGACCGAGGATTGCTCGACATCGCTGTTCATCCAGACTTCGAAAACACCCCTTATGTCTACCTGCTATTCACGTATGACCCGCCTGAGGTCAACAACTACACCGGGCTTGCCGGACCAGACGGCAATGGCAACCGGGCCGGGCGATTGATCCGTGTAACGGCTGATGCCAGTAACAATTACCGAACGGCAGTTGCCGGCAGCGAAGTCGTCTTGCTTGGGACCAACAGCACTTGGGACAATTTCAACGGTTTCGTAAACAGCACGAGTGATTTCGACGAGCCGCCAGCAGGAATTCTCGCCGATGGATCCAACCTTCGTGACTTTATTGCCAGTGATAGCGAATCGCATACGATCGGAGGCATCGATTTTGGAACGGATGGAAACCTGTTCGTTTCGATTGGTGACGGAACTTCGTACAACCGAGTCGATCCACGAACAGTTCGTGTTCAAGACATCGACAATTTAAGCGGTAAAATTCTTCGAATTGATCCAATCACCGGTCAAGGCGTTTCCGATAACCCGTTCTACAACGGCGACCCCAATGCCAATCGCTCCAAAGTCTATCAACTGGGACTACGTAACCCTTTCCGAATCACCGTGAACCCCAACGACGGACAGTTGTTCATTGGTGACGTGGGATGGACGCAATGGGAAGAAGTCAACGCCGGTGGGCCGGGTGACAATTTCGGCTGGCCATATTACGAGGGCGGAAGTGATGTCAGCTTGCGAACCAATCGATATCAGGATCTCCCCGAAGCCCAAACGTTTTACGCTGCCAACGGTGACAACCAAGTCACACCATCGATTTATGCTTTGAACCACAGTCAAAGTGGCATCAACGCGATCATTCTTGGTGATGTCTATACCGGAACGGCTTATCCTGCTGAGTACACGGGCGATTTGTTCTTCAACGATCTTGGTCAAGGCATCGTTCGAAACGTAAGCTTTGATTCAAACGGGAATGTCTCCAACGTGGAGACGTTTGCGACCGGTGCTCAGATCGTTGTGCACATCCAGCAAGGTCCGGACGGGAATCTGTACTATATTGATTTGAACGATGGTCAAGTCGGTCGTTGGGTGTTCGAGTAAGCGTTATCGTAGTGGTTGGATCAAAGGAACGAGTTCAGAACGGCCGCAGCACGTCTTTCGTTTTTCGTATCATTTGAAAATGGATTTTACACACGAATGAAAAACGAAACGAACTCCTCGCTATGTCCTGCCTGTACGCTGCTATGCGATGATATTCAACTGAACGCAAATGGCAGCGAAACTCGGATTTGCACAAAAGGCGAATCTTATTTTCAGCAGGCTGGCCTGAATTTGGCACCCACGAGCATTGCTCAACACATCAACGGCGAACCCGCCGACCTCTCGAAGGTACTGGCGGCCGCATCGCGATGGATTTCCGACTCGAAAGCCCCGCTGATCGCTGGCCTGGATCAACTGACAACCCAAGCTCAACAGGCTGCCTGGAATTTGGCAGACAGAATTGGCGCGACGATTGATACAACGCTGACCAATGGAAATCGAGCCAGCGTGTTTGCACTTCAAAAAGTCGGCAAGGTTACGGCCACGCTGGGAGAGGTTGCAAACCGGTCGGACCTGATCGTGTTCTGGTTTTGCGATCCAGTCAAAACACACCCAAGGTTGCTTGAAAGGATGTCAAAAAACAAAGTTCAACGAAAGATCGTTGTGGTTGACGATGAACAGACTGCGACGGCAAAAATCGCAGACGACTTCATTCAACTTGATCGCGATCAAGCTGCCGCTTGTGTAGCTGCCATCCGAAGTCAGATACCAGCCAAACAGCAAAACTCTAATTTCGTTCTTGCTCCAGAAAACGATAATGCAAAAAAACTCGCTGCAAAATTGCTGGCCGCCAAATACGGCTGCTTTATTTTTGGCCAGACTGAATCCGAATCACAATGTTCGTATACGACTGAATCACTTCACCGACTCATCCGCCAGTTGAACAACCACACCCGATTTGTTTCGTTGAAGTTGCGAGGTGACAGGAATGGACAAAGCGGGGAAAACGTAACGACGTGGAGCACCGGCTATCCGTTCGCAGTCAATCACGCTCGTCCATACCCGCGTTATAACTGGCTTGAACATTCCGCTGAAACGGTGCTTAACCGACGTGAATGTGATCTGGCGATTTTGGCCACCGGACTGGATGCCGACAAATCTTTGCGACACCTAAGATCCACTGCGACCGAACATCTTGGTTCGATCCCAACAATCGTATTGGGGCCAATCGCTCCCAAATGGATATCTGGCAAACCAAACAGCGTCTTTTTTCAAACCGGGGTGCTAGGGACTACAACCGCAGGGGAACTTTGCCGCATTGACAATGTCTCTCTAGCGGCAAAAGAAGGGCAGGGCGATCAAGCTCTCTTCATATTAGAACAACTGGCCGCTGAATCAACGTCCGCACAACAAAGCTAACTTTCGTCGCCGTCACGCGTTCTTTGTGAAATAAATCAAAACTACCGGCCGCTCTTCATTAATTCCAAAATCGCCAGGACTGGTCGATGGTCTGATGTTTTGGGTCCGTCGAAAACGTAAGTGTGATGCAAGCCCCAACTTGATTTCGG
>CAZQQR010000127.1:0-4146 GCA_964595515.1 uncultured Pirellulaceae bacterium | reverse complement strand
ATTTCATGCTCTTTGACGATTGGATACCGGGAAAGAATCGCCATCCCGTAATTGCCGCCTTGATATTTCATGAAGGAACCAAACGCGGAACTCATGCCGAGACGCTGCCCAAGAAACTCGGGCTGGTCGACAGCGCCGCTTCTTTTAGCTTGATTGTCGACCTCTTGTAAGCCAATGATGTCGGGTCGCAAGTTCTCGATAAAGGCCGCAGTTCGCTCGAGATCCAAACGACCGTCTGTTCCAGCACCATGGCGGATGTTGTAACTCGCCACGCGAACAGTCACCGGCATTCCTGTCGCTGGTTGGCCGTTAGTGCTCTCTTTACCATTCTTGTTTTTCCTGTTCTCACTCTTACTGTTCTCACTCTTCAACCAAGCAAATCGAGTAACCAGAGCCGCGTGATCCGACGGAAATTTTTCGGCATGGGTATCAATGACATTGGATTCGATCGGCAAGACACCACTACCTTTGTAGTAGATATAATCAATCCGATCCTGCTCCTGGTTTTTAAATCGGGGCGTCCAAGTCCGATCGTCTTGACGGTTGACCTCCGGGTGAAGCTCACGATAGGAATCGCGAAAACCATGATCGTTGAGGACTTGGCTGGTCGGCCAGTCAATCGAGATCCCGAATTGATCTTTAGCCGAAGTGATGTAGTCCAGGTGCGACATCGAGTTAAAGTCACCCGCGATTACGACCGGCACGTTTTGGTATTTCTTGTCCGACAGTCGGGCAGTAATCGCTTTATTGATTTTGATCAAATCGTCACATGAAGCCTGACAAGCCGCCAGCATGTCCTTTGATTCGAGCTTGCGAGTTCCTTCTTCCCAAATCTCTTTGTTGTACGGCAACCAAATGGAATAAAAAGCTACCTGACGTTTATCGGGAAGTTCAACCAGCGCCCCAACACATTTGAATTCTTCAAAAACGGAGATGTCTTCGACGACTGGAAACCGGCTATGAATCGAAACGTTCGTGCCGCGAGGGTGGAAGCTGAACTCAAGTTCTTTGGCTATCAATTCACCTGAGCCATAGGTCTCCTGCATGGCAACCAAGTCGGCTTTGCTGTCCCGAATCACGTCGACGACTCGCTGAGGTCCAATTTCCTTGCCGTCTTCTTTCCCGCCGTGCCAAATATTCCAAGCCATCACGCTGAACGATTGGGCATTATCCGTTGCTGGCTGAGCCGATAGGTGACCGCATGGAAAGCATAAAAGGACCAATAACCATGTTCTGACGATGAAAGACATTCAGTTCCAATCCCCACCCAACACTGGCTGGTAAAAACTTGTCAAAAAGAAGGCTCAAAAAAACGTTCTACCCGAGTAGTTATGAGCTTACGACAAAATGACTTGCGGTAACACGTAATTGGAAAAGGTAAGTATAAAAAAAGGCAGCGTTCTAAATTGAACGCTGCCAATATTATTTGCAATTTGACACTGATGCCAAAGGCCCAGCGTCTTACTTTGCTTTTTCGATTGCGCGAACCATGGCGGAGCCCATATCAGCAGGGCTTTGGGCGACCTCAATCCCGGCGGCTTCGAGTGCAGCGATTTTTTGTTCAGCGGTACCTTTTCCACCAGAAATGATCGCGCCCGCGTGTCCCATACGTTTTCCAGGTGGGGCAGTTCGACCGGCAATGAATGCGGCAACCGGTTTGGTGACATGCTCTTTCACATAGGCGGCGGCTTCTTCTTCCGCGGTTCCACCGATCTCTCCCATCATCAAAATGGATTCGGTCTCGCCGTCTTCCTGGAACCATTTCAAACAGTCAATGAACGAAGTTCCAACGATTGGGTCGCCGCCAAGACCCACACATGTTGTCTGGCCAAGTCCAAGGTTCGACGTCTGCCAAACGGCTTCGTAAGTCAACGTTCCAGAGCGGGACATAATTCCGACAGAGCCTTTTTGGTGAATGTAGCCGGGCATGATTCCGATCTTGCATTCATCCGGAGTGATCACGCCTGGGCAGTTTGGGCCAACCAAGATCGAACTGGAATTCTCAGCGGCTTCGTAGACGCGAACCATGTCGATCACAGGCACGCCCTCGGTAACGGCGATCACGACTTCGATACCAGCGTCGATCGCTTCGAGAATTGCGTCAGCAGCAAAGGGCGGTGGGACGAAGATCATGGTGGCGTTTGCGCCGGTTTGCTCTCTGGCTTCTTCGACGGTATCAAACACAGGGAGGCCGGCGATTTCTTGGCCGCCCTTTCCCGGAGTGACGCCGCCAACCATTTGGGTGCCATAATCGAGGCAGCCGCGTGTGTGAAACTCACCCACGTTGCCGGTGATCCCCTGGCAGATAACTTTTGTGTCTTTATTAATTAAGATGCTCATTTTATTTCCGCGATGCGTTTTTATTTGTTTGGTTAGAAAGGCTCAAATTCGGCGAAGCAGTTACGACGCGCTACGCTCCGAGTGTCGCGACGACTTTGGATGCCGCGTCGGTCAGGTCGGTCGCCGTAATCAACTCAACGTCTGAGTCCTCAAGGATCTTTCGGCCTTCTTCGACTTTGGTTCCTTCCAACCGAACAACCAGTGGAACTTCAAAGCCGACGGATTTAGCGGCAGCCACAATCGCTTCAGCGATCGTCGAGCACTTCATGATTCCGCCAAAGATATTCACGAGCACGGCTTTGACATTGGGGTCAGACAAAATAATCCGAAACGCCTCGGTGACTTGTTCTTCGTTAGCACCGCCGCCCACGTCCAAAAAGTTCGCTGGCTGACCACCATGAAGCTTAATAATGTCCATCGTGCTCATCGCAAGCCCGGCACCATTAACCAAACAACCGATATTGCCCTCTAGTTTGACGTAACTGAGGCCTGAATTGGAGGCACGTACTTCCGACTCCTCTTCTTCACTAAGGTCTCGCATTTCGTCCCATTCGGCTTTGTGACGAAAATGAGCGTTGGAATCAAAATTGATTTTCGAATCGAGTGCAACCAGTTCACCAGAACCTGTGACAACCAGTGGATTGATCTCCATTAGGCTGCAATCGGTTTCGCAGTAAACCTTGCAAAGGGCTTTCATGAATTTGTCAGCAGCCCGAACCGATTTTCCAGTGATACCAAGTTTCTTGCAGAGCTTTCGGACTTGATAACTTTCGATTCCCTGTGCGGGATCGAAATGTTCTTTGAAGATCTTTTCTGGTGTCTCGTGAGCGACCTTTTCGATCTCGACACCGCCCTCTTGCGAGCACATTAGAACTGGTTTCTTGTTGGCACGATCGAGAACGATTCCGAGATACAGTTCACGATCAATGTCGCATCCAGCCTCGACGATTACCTGATTGACGGTTTTCCCTTCTGGGCCTGTTTGAATCGTAACAAGACGATTGCCGAGCATATTGTCGGCCGCTTGTTTTGCTTCTTCGGCAGACTTTACAAGCTGGACACCGTGTTGATCAGGTTTTTCAATGAAGGTGCCTTTGCCGCGACCACCTGCATGAATCTGAGATTTAACGACCGCAACCGCACCACCTAGCTCTTCGAAAGCTTTGGCAGCATCATCACCTGAGCGGGCGACTCGATTCTCAAGGACCTTCACGCCGTAACGCTTAAAGACCTCTTTACCTTGGTACTCGTGGATTTTCATTGATTGTTTCCAGTTAAATTTGGACTCACGCCCATGAATGTTCGCTTTGAATTGAATTGAGATTATAAGAAAGGGCGAATTTAGCGGTCAACGGGACGACCTTGATTTGGCACCCCTATTCACCTGCCAAATAATCCTCATATCTAGAATGCACGTCCAAGATGTAGATGAAGCTCGCTCGTTTGCCCGATTAAGGAGATACAAATCTTCTTCTCGCTACAGCTTATGAGCAACATCCCTTACCCAAATTCGAACGGTTTATCCGGCCTCCCTCAAACGCTCGGCCGTGTCGATGATGCTGTACCGGTTTTTGCCGCTACAGACCCGTATGTGAACCCCGAAGAGACGAACCCTTTAGAGATTGACGAAATGACAGTGGATCAGAACGTTTCGGCCGACAACAATACCAATGCAACGCAGGCCGATTTCAATACAACGGCTGCTCTGGAAAAGGCGCTTGCTCAACTCAATATGATCGAGGCCGAGTCAGCGGCCATTGAATCCACTTCCCAAACCAGTGACGATTCGGCCTCGGAAGAAAGTTT
>CAZQQR010000126.1:5072-14500 GCA_964595515.1 uncultured Pirellulaceae bacterium | reverse complement strand
TGCCGTCGAGTCGCCTCCCAAGTTTTGTGTAAGAGATTTTTCGGAGCTAAAAAAGAACCACCTTTGGGTGTTGATTTCAGCAAACCCAAAATCAAATGATCAGTTCGAATCCACGCTCTTTTTTGCAGTACACCATGCGGTGGTGGACGGCGTTGGTGGAAGCCTTGTAATCAACGACTGGCTGATTGCTTACGCCAATATCGCAAATGGTAAGCCGAGTAAAACAGGAATGTCACCGCTTGATTCGTCGCAGCTAATGCGCCGAAATGATCTTGGGTTGACTCGGTGGCGTTACCTAAAACATAGCTTGAAACAGTGTGTGGCACTATTTGGTGCTGTGAAGTTTGTCTTTAGAAGAACGGCTCGGCTACGACCCGCAGCGCATCAAGCGGATAGAACAATTGATAGCGACTACCCTGCCTTGACGGCGATTTGGCTTGCTGATTCTACCCCAGTCAAAATTAATGATCGAGCCAGTGATTTCAACGTCATGAAAAATTCTGTCTATCTGGCGGAGCTTTTTTTGGCTCTCGCCGATTGGCGATTGGCCTGTGGAGTTCATCACGCGAAGGACTGGATGAGGATTATTCTGCCGGTCAGTATTCGAAGTATTTCCGATCGCCGTTTGCCTGCCGCTAATAGGGCATCCATCGTTCAAATTGACCGAACGGTCCCGCAGCCAACCCCCCATCCAAATTCAGCCCCTGAAACGAATTCTGTTAGGGAGTTCTACCAAGGGATTGATCATGAGATTGATGTTATTCGTCGCTGGCAGCTGGATAAAATGTTTCTCATTGTGGTCCGGGTAATGTCGATGTTTGAATCGTGGATTCGTTCGTCTGCACGCAATGAAAAATCGAGAGGCATGGCAGTGTTTACCAACTTGGCGGAACCATTGAGGAAAAGTGAACGGCTTCGAAACAATGGTGACCCATCCAAGATGCCTCCAATTGTCGAAGCCGACTGGGCAGGACCTATTCGTCAGGGTACTCCGCTCAATTTCGCTGTCACAAAATTCGGCCCCAAGATTCGGCTGACACTGCACTACGATCCGGCAGTGGTTTCTGATGAAGAAGCATCAGAAATGCTGCGTATTTACGCGGAACGATTGGAATCACTTTGAATGTGATTCTGTACTTTGGTTGTTTTTGAACAGCCAGCTCATGTACAGCTCGTTCGCTCAAGACTGTTTGCGTGCCCAAACCAGATATCCGGAAATCAGAGGATGCGCTTTCAGCAATTCCAGCGTGTTCAAGTGTCGCCCCAGCTCTTTTTCGGATGGCACTAAACGGTGAACTGCGCTGTGGCAATCGCGACAAAGATCAACGGTTTCCCGTTGCTCTTCGCGTGTGTAATTCTTTTTGAACCAGCGATTCTTGTGGCAAGTTCGTGGAATCAGGTGATGCTTGGTCGTGCCCGTTTTAAGAGTCCGCCCGCAAAGCTCGCATGGTTTCTGTTGATGGTTCTTGTTACTCATCCCGTTTTAGCCGGGGATTACTTCACCCGCGACAAGATCTTCTGGCGTCTGACGTTTGCGAATCAAATGCGTGTTGCCTTCGTCAAGCAGCACTTCCGCAGCCATTGGTTTTGAATTGTAGTTAGATGACATGACGTACCCGTAGGCTCCAGCACACTCGATCACCAGATGATCACCTACGTTGGCTACTGGAAGCTCGCGACTGCAGACGAATCCGCCTTCTTCCTGAGTAAAAATGTCGCCCGATTCGCAAAGTGGGCCACCGACAATTACGTTTTGAGTTTGTTCGTTTACTTCACCCGCAAACGCGACGGACATTGGATGATACGCCCCGTAAAGAATTGGCCGGGCGAGGTTGTTAAAACCTGCGTCTAGCAAATAGAACAAATTGCCGCCCATTTGTTTGATCGCACGGATCTCAGTGATCAAAAACCCAGACTCAGCGACCAAGAATCGACCTGGCTCAATCTCTAGCGAAATCGAATGTCCGAATTTCGATTCGAGATTTTTTCTAGTCTGGTCCCAGAGTTGGTAATACCGATCAACATCCAAACCGGTGTCCGTGTCGCGGTAAGGCGTCGGAAGTCCACCGCCAGCGCTGATCGTCGTGATCGAATCTCCGACCCGAATCGCGGTTTCACTCATCGAATCGCAAACTTGAGAAAGATGCTCGAAATCAGTTCCCGAGCCAATGTGCATGTGGAGCCCGGTCACACTGAGTTCGTGTTTATTGGCCAGCTCGACGCATTCTTCGACTTGCTCGAACCAAATTCCATGCTTGGAAGACTCTCCACCTGTGTTGGTTTTAGCGCTGTGTCCATGACCAAATCCAGGATTGATTCGTAGCGTAATGCCTCGCCCGCTAACTCTCTCGCCCAACTGCTGAATCATGTCGGGCGAACCGACATTCACATGGATGTTTTTATCGATCACCAAGTCCAACGCCTCGCGGTCAAAGATGTCGGCGGTATAAACGATTGGGTCCGGCTCGCCCTGATAGGTAAACCCAGCACTGATTGCCCGGTGGACTTCTCCAGAACTCACGGCATCAACCAAGACGCCTTGTTTTCGCATAAGATCGAGGATTGCGATGTTGGAATTCGCTTTTTGGGCATAGCGAATCACATCGAATTGTTTCAGCTGCTGGATACGTTCGCGAATCGTCGCCGCATCATACAAGTAAGTCGGCGTGCCAAATTTTTCAGCCAAATCAGAAACGGAATGGCCGCAAATTTCAGAACGAACGATAGAAAATTGTTGTTGAACCGTCATGTCTCGTCTTATTCTCGGAATGCTTGATTGACGGACAAGATTTTAAGTAACAAGTTCGCATTTCGGTAGTGCCGAAAAAGCAACGTGAGGTTCTTAATCGTCTTCTTCGAGTAAGGTGACTCGGACCGACTTTATCTGTCGGCGATTGGCCTCCTGGATATTGAATTGAACAGGTCCAATCACCAGTTCATGTCCCGAGCGTGGGATTTCATTCAATTCGTGCATGATCAATCCGGAAACTGTATCGAACTGATCGTTGTCCGGCAGACTAATCCCTAAAGTCTCGTTGAGATGCCCAATGTGTACGTGACCCAACACGTCGGCTTGGGAGGGATTCAAAATGGTGATCGCCTCGCTTTGGTCTTTATCAGTTTCGTCAACAATCTCACCGACGATTTCTTCAAGAATATCTTCGATCGTTACAACGCCCGCCATCCCGCCGTACTCGTCCTGCACAATGGCGATATGCGTTCGCACATGGAGAAACTTGTTCAGCATTTCGTCGAGGAGCGTCGAGGCAGGAACGACCATTGGTTTTCGCAATAGCTTTTGCAACGGACGACGTTTGCTTTCGCTTCGCAGCGACTCTCGCAATAGGTCTTTGGCGAAAAGGATGCCGACAACGTTGTCGATGTTCTCACGATAGACTGGAATTCGCGTTCGCCCCGAAGTCACCACGAGCGTCATCATTTTTTCCCACTCGGTCGTTTCATTCATCGCATCGACTCGCGAACGGTGCGTCATAACGGCAGCAACGTTCGTGTCATCCAGTTCCATCACGCCTTCGATCATGTCACGGGCGTCGGCTTCGAGGAAACCATCGTGTTCGCCCTCAGAGACCATGGAGAGAATTTCGTCTTCGAACGCTTCTTCTTCGTCTTCTTCCGCTTCGTCTTGACCGCTTGCTCTGGCAAGCATGTTGGAAACAAATTTTCCGCCAATCATCAATGGCCAGGCCAACGCAGATACGATCCACCACCAACGCCATGTTCGAAAAAGAAATGTCTCCGAGGCAATTCTTGCAACTGCCCATGGAATCCAACTACCGGTGAACACGAGAGCAAACGCGACCAAGCCAAAGATCGACATTAGGTTCCAAGTGTCGATTTCGGGAAACGTTCGACCATTCAATAGCCAGCCAAGCATGCTCAAAACCGCAACTGCCGTCGCCAGCATTTGCAAGATCCCGGCTCCCAAAGCGAGTTGGTCGCGCAAGTCAAAAATCCTGCCGAACGATTCAGGCTTTTTCTTTTGCTTGCAATACTCTTCTAATTCATGCCATTGAATCTCAGTGAGCACGATACAAGTGATCGCACAAAACGTTGTCAAAGCAAAACCGGCAATCATCAACCAGAAAAAGATCGCGGTCATTCTGACGATTCCTTCCGCTGCGACACGGATTCCGAATCCCAACGATGAATTACGCCAAACTCGCTAAGGATTTCCTTTTCCGATTTCCGCATTTCTTCAGCAAGCTCGTCTGTTTGGTCGTCGAGGCCAACCAAATGCAGCGTTCCGTGAACCACATAAAGCAGCAGCTCCTCCTGAAGCGAGCCGCCGAGTTCTGCAGCAAGCCGACCCGCCGTATCTGTGCTGACGATTAATTGCCCAATCAATCGCTTGGGCTTACTGGGGTCGGTCGAATTTTCTGAATCAAGAACAAAACTAATCACGTCTGTTTCGTAATCGTGGTTTAGATATTCCTTGTTCAGTCTGCGAATGGTGGGATCGTCGACCACCGCAATGCTGACCTCGGACCTTTGAAACCCATGCTTGTTGAGAATCATTTCGACGGCGGCAATGAGAGATTCAGATTCAAACGGATGCGTTTGTTCGTCTGCAATTTCTATTTTGTGAGAATTCTCTGGCAATGATTCAAATTTAAAGAACACGGAGTGACGACATCGCCGGTGCGAAAAAATGCAAGAAGGCGATCAGGCGGTCTGTTGTTTTTCTGGATACTTCACACGAGCATGATACATCGCGTTCAAAGATTTTATCAGAGACTCTTCGATCGTGTGAAGCTGTTGAATCGTAATATCGCACTCATCAAACTGCCCATCATCAAATTTTTTCTTGGATATTTCTTTTACCAAGTTTTCGATTCGAGCAGGAGCCGGTTCACGAAGCGCCCGACAAGCGCTTTCAACGCCATCGGAAAGCATCATGACGGCAGCTTCTGGAGTCTGGGGTTTTGGGCCTGGATACCTGTAGTCTGCTTCGTCTACCGTCTGAGGGTTTTCTTCGTCGCTTTGTTCTTCGAGTTGACGAGTTGCACGGTTATAGAAATATTCCACCAGCGTCGTGCCGTGATGTTGCTCGATGAGGTCGACAATACGTTTGGGAAGTCGGTGTTTGCGAGCGATGTCCGAGCCGTCTTTGACATGCGCGATGATAACCAGCGTGCTCATCGTAGGAACGAGGTCGTCATGTTTGTTGACGCCGCCCCCCTGGTTTTCGATGAAGTACTCAGGCTTTCGAATCTTTCCCACATCATGGAAATAGGCACCGACTCGACAAAGCAATCCGTTGGCACCAATCGAGTCCGCCGCCGCTTCACTCAATGAAGCCACGTTAATGCTGTGGTTGTAAGTCCCAGGGGCACGTTGAACCAGTTCTTTTAACAATGGATGGTTCGCGTCACTCAACTCCAACAAACTGATGTCCGTTTGAATGTCAAACCAACGTTCCAAATACGGAAGTCCGCCAGTCATCACCAATCCTGCGATTCCTGCGCCCCCAGCAAACCAAAGCGCGTTCGTCACTAACGCCCATCCAAGTGGTTGGCCAAGCAAATAATTAGCGCCGATGACGGTTGGCAAAACCAATACAGCCAAGGTCAGGCCGACGTTAATTAGTTTGGTGCGGCTGCGAATCGTTCCGCACATCAGTGCTGATGCTGAAGAAGCAGTTGTAAGCACAACCAATTCTCCCAGTCCATATCCATGCGCCACCGTGAAAACTAATGAAGCGAGCGCACCCAGCAATAATGCCAATTCCATGCTGTAGGCGATCGCGATCGTCATGGCAAAGACAGTAATCGGAATGATTTCCATTCGCCATTCAAGATTCATCGAAATCACCCAAGCAACCGTCAACGTCACGAGGAATAGTCCGATCAGAATGCCAAACTGTCTGAGGTCATCGAGCAGATGTTTTTCGCGATGAAACAAATATTGACAGATCATCGAAAACACTGCGGCAAACAATCCGAAAAACATCAGTGAACGAATGACTTTGGTCCACACGCTTTCGGATGCGATCAGAGCCTGATGTTCGGCGCGAAGCAATTGAATGTCTTTTGAGTCCAGCGGAACGCCGGCTTTGATTCCACGTCGATCTAGATCAACGATGTTTTCCTGCTCCAACATATCACCAGGCTTGATGATCTTCATTTCAGTCGCGACGGCGCGGACCGCGAGATCAATGCCCTCTTTGGATTTCTGTTCTTCCCACGTCAGCGTCTCGGGAAGCCTAGGACGCAGCCATTCGAAAACGCGTTCGGCGACCAATTTGCTGTCTGTAAACACCTCAGACTCAACGGCAAATTCATCCAACAGCCGTTGTTTAAGCACGTCAGCGACTTCGGCGATCCGAACGTCGGTGACAAACACCCGTTGGCGATCTTCGAAGTTCCCCTTGGGAAAAACTTCGATTTTTTGCATGTCGCCCTGGCCGATGTCGTGGGCAAGTCCCTCCATCAGGCCATGTCGATCGATATCAAAGAACGCTTTCTTGAGCACCTCACTAAATAAAGAAAGTTTCTCGTCGGCTTCAATCGCGGCGCGAAACAGATTGAATGATTCTTCGTCAGCGGCAGTCTCAGGCTGCTGGTTGGCTTTGGGTTCAAAAAACTTTGGCCAGACCTCGTCGAGTTCGGCGAAGTTTTTTTGCTTAATCAGAAACAAGTCATTGATCAACGACTGTCTCAATTGCTCAAGGGCTTGAGGGTCGTTTGAGTAGTAGCACAGGAAATTCATCCGCGTTCGTTCACGCTTGTCGGCCGTCGCCTTGTCGTCAGCGTACGGGAATGCAGTATGCGCATGAACGTCACGTAGAGGCGCTTCGCGAACGCGATAAGAAAACGCTGGATCCCAGCCGAACATCACGACATACAGAATCAATGTCGCGAGCACGCACAGTCCAATTCTTGACCAGACGTCGCTACGTCCCATGAACGCTAGCGCTTCTTGAAGCGGAGCTTTGGGGGTCGGCAAAGTCCAGCGATTGCGGTTCCCCGAAACGTTTGACATCAGACTGACTTTCTTCAGGCCGTTTACCGACCATTCCGATTTGGAAGGAGTTAGGAACTTTCAGACGATGTTTTAGTCGCGTTTGTTTTCGCTGTGTTGCTTGCCATCATAAGCTTTCACGATGTCCGTGACCAAACGGTGCCGAACAATGTCTTCTGCGGTCATGTGGACCACGTCAACGTCTTCGATGGTTTTCAAACGTTTGATCGCATCAACCAGACCACTTTCGGTTCGTGGTGGCAAGTCGATTTGTGTGTGGTCACCAGAAACCACGATTTTGGAGGCCTCGCCCATTCGGGTCAAGAACATTTTCATCTGCGCAATCGTCGTGTTTTGGGCTTCATCCAAAATAATAAACGACTCATTGAGCGTTCGCCCACGCATATAGGCCAAAGGACAAACTTCGATCACATCACGCTGAATCAGCTCTTGGACCTGATCGTATCCAATCATTTCGTGAATTGCATCCAACAACGGTCGCAGATACGGATTGATTTTGGCTTGAAGATCGCCCGGGAGAAATCCAAGACTCTCTCCGGCTTCGACTGCAGGTCGAACCAAAACGATTTTGCGAACGGCCTGAGTCTTTAAGGCTTGAACTGCCATTGCTACCGCGAGGTATGTCTTTCCCGAACCAGCCGGTCCTACGGCAAACACCAAATCGTTTTTTCGCATCGCTTCGACGTATTTGGCTTGGCCGACCGTGCGCGGCCGAATCTCTTTGCCAACCTGGAGCGTCTCAATTGATTTGACGGATTTGCCAGGGGCTGATTCGCCAGTTACACGCGCGATGGTTTCTTCGAATAGCTGTGGGGTCAGGTTTCCTTTTCGGCGAACGATTTCCGTCAATTGCTCAATCGCGTCCGTTGCCTGAGCGACGGATTTGTCATCGTCACCCGAGATTCGGACTTGGCCGTTCCTGTGAGTGATGGTTACGTTGAACTTGGTGCGAAGCCGACGGAGGTGTTGGTCTTTGGCACCAAAAAGAGGAAGTACGAACTTTTGTTCGACCGAGGAGATTGTCGCTTCAGTCATTCAATAGGCGATGGCTTTTTTACATCGCACCTGAAACACGTTGATAAACGAGCAGTGAAAGGTCTTTGATTTTGGCAAGGACGATTCAAGTGCTCCCGTCAATTATAGCTAATCGTTAAAGACAGACCGTCTTTCTTTTGGTTCGCCCTAATTTTAAGTGTCCAACGCGACGGCACAATCCGTCGAACAAAACCTAAAATCCGTATAAGCCGATACTGTTAGCTGAAGGAAGGGCGTTAATCCGCCCTGAACGATTAGAGGCAGGCGAGCGTTTGTGAGATGTCTTTTTTTGAAGCTAAGACGAGACATTCGTGATAGCTGGCCGAAACTCACTGGAAGCTTTTTAGTAACTCTTGCAATGTTCAGCTACCTGGAATTCTCTTTGGCGATGAAGCTCGGTGCTTGATAAATGCGAGGTTGCAGTTTCGAAGTTTGCGAATTCGGGAATGCGTTCCAGTCTCGTCGTTTAAGGATTGGTGAGAAGCTTAAGCTCCCCGACTGTACCAGGGTTCAATGAGCCAGACGCATTGTCGATCTCAGCCCAGACGGCATACGCTTGACGAACAGGGTCGATCTCAGGACTAACGAAAGTGATCTTTGCCGGAACGGAAACTTCTTCGCCATCTTTTTGGTAGGTAAACGTGGCTGATTGAGAGATCGAATCTCTTTCGATTTGAGCTGCGCTTGCCAAGCACTTCACTCGCAATCGACTGGTGTCGATCAGTCGTGCAATTGGGTACCCACCGTTAACAAATTCGCCTTCGCGGTAAAGAACTTCAACGACGGTTCCATTGGTGGTGGAATTGATGGAGCGATTTTTCAAACGGATTTCGGCGATTTTCAGCTGACTCTGTTTTAGCTGCTGTGTCAGTCGTTTGATTTGTTGAGTGCGCTCGGCTTGCTCGCCTGAAAGCCGGGCTCTTTCGTATTCCAGTTTCAGTCGTTCAAGTTCGGTTCTTGAAACTGTTTTCGCGAACTGAACGTTGGCTTGGTGAGATCGGTCAAGAACTTTCTTGTTAACGTCGGACGATATTTTTGCGTACTCCAAATCAACGTCATTTTGTGACTCTTCCATCGCGATGGCCAATTCACGTGCAGCCGCATCTTTCTCTGCCTTGTAGATATCTGAATCAAGGATCGCAATTGTTTGCCCATTTGCAACAACATCACCTTCTTTGACGTTCAGTTTTGAAATAACGCCCGAGTCTCGAGTCGCAAGCCGGAGCGTTGAGACGGGTTCCAAAACGCCGCGCAACGATTCGACGCCATCAGTGCTGGCGTCTTCGAGTTGGCCGTTCACTCCACCACATAAGAAACTGCAGATACAAAGAAGAGCAAGCGTTGCGATTGGGCGTTTCATGATGTCGCTTTGACGATAGATAAAGTGGAAC
>CAZQQR010000126.1:0-4972 GCA_964595515.1 uncultured Pirellulaceae bacterium | reverse complement strand
GGCTCCTCAAACAGCAAACGTTGATAGATTAAACCTGTCGGTTCCAATGAGATCGACTTTAAGGATTGTGCGGGCAGCTGATTGTCAGGATCAAACATCTCCGACTTAGGAGTTGCGAGATTCGGAGTGATCGAAACGTTGATGCTTTTCAGGCTGTCAGCGGGCTCAAGTGATGCTTGCGATTGACGAGCGATGTCAGAGCGATTGTGCTTGGGGACATAGTAGGCGGCACCGCTATCATTCTTGACATCGCCTTCGATGGTCAGTTGCGTGGGCTCAAGATTCAACTCTTGGCTGAAACAAACGCTTAAAGGACTGCCAGACACTATCAAAAAGATCCAGAGAATTGCTTTCAGGTTCTGCATCGAGGTTCCTTTGTTTAGCGACATGGTCTTTTGGTGGCTTCGACTGAAGGTCTTGTTGATGAACATTAAACCAGCGGCAAATTTGGACAGAGATGATGGGGAGAGTTTAACGATTGTGCCTGAAGTTCTTGAGTTGCGGATAAGTCTCAAAGATTCGTTGGTAACCGAACGAACGATTCGATTCGTGCTGAGGATTATCCCCGTCGATACTCTTGCAAGGAACGCAACAGCATATTCGCGACTTGCAAACCCTGAAGGTTTCTTTGCCTGAGTTTTTATGAATCCGATTTCCAACAATTTGAAAACGTTGAATCGAATCCTGATCGCTGTGATTCTGGTTTGCGTGGGCGCGTTGTCTGGTTGCCGGTCCAATAAAGCACCTCGCTTTCATGAACTCTCAGCAAATGCTATCAGTCAGGAGGCGGTTGCGATTGGAACCGTCGCGAGTTCCTCAGAATTTCCCATCGAGTATCCAACGACTGAGAGAATCGTACATTCGGGTGAGTATGGTTTGCCGCCGCTTACGTCTGCGGATGAGCTTCCAGATGCCTACGATTTGTCACTGGACGAAGCCCTCCAGGTTGCACTGAGCAATACCAAAATCCTCAGGTCGCTGGGGGCACAGTTGCTTGCCAACCCGAATTCGGTTGGCAGCGTATTCGCGCCCGCGATTCAATCGACAGATCCGTTGTTGGGGATTGAGGCGGCGCTTTCGCAATTCGACGCGAATCTTTCGGCTTCGCTTAATCACGCCAACAATGATGATGTTTTCAACAATTCGGCGCTTGGCGGAGGTGCCACAGAAGTCGTTCAGGATTTAACGTCTGCGAATTTTGGGATTCAGAAAACGGCCGCGACGGGGACGCTTTATTCTGTCCGCAGTAACGTAACCTACGACAACAATACCAGTCCAGCGATCACATTTCCGTCGTCGTACAATTCGTTCTGGGAAGCTCAAGTTCGGCATCCTCTGCTGCAGGGGCGCGGGGTTGATTTCAATCGAATCGCCGGGCCCAACGCCAGGCCAGGATTTCGAAATACTCAGGGTGTGATTCTCAGTCGAATTGACAACGATCTTTCGATTGCACGATTCGAATTGGATGTTCGTCAGTACGTCGACGAAGTGATCAGAGAATATTGGAATCTCTATTTTGCATATCGGAATTTCGAGTCGACCAAGCTTGCTCGCGATACGACGCTTGAAACATGGAACAATGTAAAATCTCGTTTCGACAATGAGCTTGCAGGCGGTGAAGCCGACAAAGAAGCCCAGGCTCGCGAGCAGTATTATCTGTTTGAGCAGCAATTGTTGGCGGCACTCAATGGTGATCCGCTTGCAGGGCAAGGCGGAATCTTGCAGGCGGAGGCTAATCTGCGCAGATTGATCGGGCTTCCGCAAAGCGATGGTCGTTTGCTTAGGCCGGCGGACAAGCCAGCGGCAACCAAATCGGTTTTTGATTGGGATGCGCTTACACAGGACGCGTTAGATAATCGCGTCGAAGTCCGTTCGCAGTTGTGGCAAGTCAAACGTCGAGAGTTGGAGAATCTGGCGGCACGCAATTTTTTGCTTCCGCGACTCGATGCTGTCGCAACGTATCGCAACAACGGGTTTGGTGATGACTTGTTTGGCGGAGGAAGTCGATTCAGCAGTGCGTTTTCTGACATGTCGACCGGTGATCACAACGAGTGGGAGATGGGACTTCAGCTCAACGTTCCTATTGGCTACCGGCAGGCTTCGGCAGGCGTGCGGCATTCAGAGTTGAGGCTTCGTCGTGAGCGGGCTGTATTGGAAGAGCAGGAAAAACAAATCTTGCACGATCTCGGAAGTGCTGTCCGGCAATCAGAGCAATACGGTTCGAGTGTTGAGATCGCGTTTAACCGAATGAAAGCAGCACTGGATACGGTCAAAGCTCGACAGGCCGGATTCCAAGCGGACAAGGTAACACTTGATCTGTTACTCGAATCACAGCGACGCCTGGCGGAAGCACAGACGGCGTTTTACCGATCGCAGGTCAATCTGCAATTGGCTCAAGAATCAGTTCACCGTGAGTCAGGCAATTTACTAACAAGCCATTCGATCAGTTTCGGGCAATCAGAAATGGCGAGCCTGGCAAGGTCGTACCAAATTCAAAATGATCAACCTTATGGCCGTGTCGCACGACGTTTAAAGGATCTCGACTACCGAATTCGATAAATTTGATCACTGGTTCTCAACCAGTAAACGTATCTCGGAATGAGAGGACTGACGGACGCGAATTGAATTCTTCTCAATCAAGCTTAAGATGGCCGTCTCGAATCTGCTATTGAAAGCCAATGATGAAAAATCGAATTTGCGTTGCCCGCTGGGTAGTTACTGTTGCGTGTCTGACTTTTCTCTTTCCACCACCATTTGCCAGCGCAACCGCTCAGCAGATCATCCAGCCGCAAATGGTTCAACCGCAGCTTGGTCAGCCCAATACTGCATCTGAAGTATTGTCTGTCGAGAAGATTTTTGGCGAGAACAGGTTTGCCACCGACACTTTCAATCCCGTGTGGGAAGAAGAAGGTGCGAAGTTCATTCGAAGAAAACCGTCCGCGGAAA
The DNA here is from genome assembly GCA_964595515.1 of uncultured Pirellulaceae bacterium. Classification (GTDB taxonomy): domain Bacteria; phylum Planctomycetota; class Planctomycetia; order Pirellulales; family Pirellulaceae; genus Mariniblastus. The sequence goes on along the minus strand of CAZQQR010000126.1, from coordinate 2,026 downwards.
TTCCGGGTGCTGTGGATTTAATCGCAACTGAGCCGCTGACTGGCACGGACGAAATTCTGATCGCGGCCAATCAACTAGTCCCGGCAGGTCAAGAAAAACCGCTCGGTGTCGATGCTCATTTTTGGTCGTCGGATCGAAAGCTTGCTCTGATTTACACCAACACACGCAAAGTCTGGCGTCACAACTCACGAGGTGACTATTGGATTCTTAATCGTGAATCTGGAGAGCTAAAACAGATCGGCGTTGATCGCCCGGGCTCGTCGCTGATGTTTGCAAAACTTTCCCCGGATGACTCCAAGGTTGCCTACGTTTCAGAGGGCGATCTGTATTTGGAAGAGATTGCGACGGGGACTGTCAAACGGCTGACCGAAAAACGAACGCCAGAAATCATCAATGGAACTTCCGATTGGGTGTACGAAGAAGAGTTTGATCTCAAAGACTGTTTTCGGTGGAGTCCGGACAGCCAGAAGATCTTCTATTGGGAGTTTGATACGTCTGAGGTTGGTGAATTTAGCATTATCAACAACACGGATTCGCTTTATCCGACGATCAAGAAATTCAAACACACCAAAGCGGGGCACACGAATTCAGCAGTTCGAGTGGGGATTTTAAATCTGAGTGATGGCCAGACGACTTGGGTGAAACTGGATGGCGATCCTCGCGAGAATTATCCTGCCAGAGCTCGGTGGATGGGACCGGACCGAGTGATGATCCAACACCTGAATCGCTTGCAAAATACGAACACTGTTTTAATTGCGGACGCTGGTACCGGAGAGGTTCGTACTTTGTTTCAAGACAAAGACGAAGCTTGGGTTGAGACGAATGACCAAATCAAGGATCTCGATGGCGGGAAGCAGTTTACTTGGCTAAGCGAAAAAGACGGGTGGCGAAGTCTCTATATTGTTGACGCAGAGTCGGGCGAGATGAAGCGGGTCACGACGGGTGAATATGATGTGATCGAGTTGTTACGCGTGACTTCTGATTCGGTTTTCATGATTGCTTCACCGACCAGCCCGACGGAACGGTTTTTGTATCAAGTCCCGATTGGCGGCGGGGCGCCAAAACGAATTACGCCTGCCGGAACCAAAGGCTGGAATACGTACAGTGTTTCACCGGATGGCTCGATTGCGGTTCACACGAATTCGTCCTTCGGTGTGCCTCCGACGTGTCAGCTTGTTCGATTGCCAAATCACGAATCGCTAAGAGTGATTACGAACAACCAAAAGGTTCGCGATCAATTAGCGGCTCTGCAGCCAGTTAAAACCGAGTTTGTCAAAATTGGCGTTGGTGGAACGACATTGGATGCTTGGGTGATGAAGCCGATTGGGTTGGATCTTTACAAAGAGTATCCACTGATCGTTCATGTTTATGGCGAGCCGTGGGGGACAACGGTCACCAATTCATGGGGCAACAGTAATTACTTGTGGCACCGAATGCTTGTTGAAAAAGGCTACGCAGTTTGCAGTATTGATAACCGGGGTACCAATGTTCCGCGCGGCAGTAAATTCAGAAAGTCCGTTTACAGAAAGATCGGAATCTTGCCCGCCGCCGATCAAGCGTCCGCGGTCAAGTCTTTGTTGAAGCACTATTCGTGGTTGGACGAAACGCGGGTTGGAGTTTGGGGTTGGAGTGGAGGCGGCTCGATGACTTTGAATGCAATGCTCAAGTACCCGGAGATTTACCATGTTGGTATTTCCGTTGCCCCCGTCCCCGATCAGCGCTATTACGATTCCATTTATCAAGAACGTTACATGGGGACGCCACAGGGAAATCCGGAAGGTTACCGTGATGGTTCGCCGATCAATTTTGCAAAGAACCTAAAAGGCGATTTGATGGTGATTCACGGAACAGGTGACGACAATTGTCATTATCAAACGGTTGAGTTGTTGATCAATGAATTTGTAAAGCACAACAAAATGTTTTCGATGTTGGCTTATCCCAATCGCTCGCACAGCATCAACGAGGGCGAAAATACATCGCTTCATTTGCGTAATTCGATGACCAAGTATTTCTTGGATCACTTAAA
>CAZQQR010000125.1:10582-14546 GCA_964595515.1 uncultured Pirellulaceae bacterium | reverse complement strand
CTCAACGCCGCTTTTTTAAAACTTTGCCGAGAGTCGCTACCCAATGTCGGCCCGGAAGTTTTCAATTGGCGGTTAATGAATTTGCGCAAAGCCGGAAAACTGAAAACCAAATCTACCAAGCGTTCGAGTTCAAAACATTCTCATTTGACCCACATCGCAGAATTGGCGGCTCGATCAACGATTGATCGATACCAAGTTTCCATTGACCAAGTTATGGCGACGCCAGAAATGAAATCTGGATTCGACAAGGTCGCCAACTCGGTTGTTCCGGGCGTCGACCTCTACCTGGTACGCAAAGCCGCTTTTCAACTGCGAAAAACACGGCGGCTAAGGCCGGAATTAATTACAAGAATCGCGGATTGGGGACGAGAGATTAAGAGCTTTTCGGCTGAATCTATTGCTTCCAATCCAAATTGCATTCCCGCTCATCCAGGTATCTACATCTTTTCAGATAAAACGGGCTATCTCTACATTGGGCAAACGGACGATCTGCACGAGCGATTAAAGACCCATCTCGATCAGTCGCACAATCTATCGTTGGCTAAATACTTAAAAGTCGAAAACCTCTCGGGGATCACGATTGAGATTCATGCCTTCAAGCCAGACTCGCGAGCCAAAGAGACGATGATCCGGCGTGCCTACGAATCGGAACTGATCGCCAGCCGAAAACCTCGGTTCAACATCCAACCGTGAATTCTTTACCGCCGTAGAAACAATCTCACCCAAGGGGCGACAAAGATAGCCGAACGCGAATGCAACGAAACTCGAATGCAACCGAGACTGAAATAAAGGAACTCGAATGTAGCGGAACGCGTCAAGAGTTTCGAATCAACAACCTGCAGCAAACATTACGCTTTTCGATCCCTATTCCATCGAAGTTTCCGTCACCGGATCGTACTCTAGATACCCCTTTAAGAATCCGACCAACCAATAAAACGGGATCGTATCCAAGACCGCGATTAGCAATTTGAAAACGTATCCCGTCACGATAAACATCAGCAACAACCTCCAGACTTCGCTGGATGGCAAATCGTTCGCGATCGGCAACGCATGAGCGTAGAAGTGAGTGATCAAGATAACGGCGACAGTATCGACCAGTTGACTAACCAAAGTCGAACCATTGTTGCGTAGCCACAGGTGTTTGCCTTTGGTGACTTTCTTCCAAAAGTGAAACAGGTAGACATCACAGAACTGGGCTGCCAAATAAGCAATCATTGACGCTACGACCGCGCCGAATGTCAACGCTCGGATCTGATAAAACGCGAAACTATTGGGATCACTTACCGCTCCGTTTTCAACATCAACGGAAAGACTTTCGATGGGAGGCAATCCGGTCACCGGATCCATCTCGGGAACCTGAGGCATGACTCCGCCCAGCCACAACACAAACACAACCCAAACGTTAAGCATCAGCCCGACAGTGACGACCCAATTGGCTCGCTTGCGACCGTAGAACTCGCTGATCAAATCAGTGCAAAGGAAAGTGACAGGGTAGGGGAGCACGCCGACGGCCAAAGCGAAACTCCAACCTGCGGTCGTCGAAGCCCACTGTCCCAAATTCCAAACCCGCTCCCCAGACTCCAACTGGTCGACGCTAAAAAGCACGATGAACCGGCTGATCCCGAGAATGTTTAGCATCGTGAGCGAACCCAGAAACAATCCCGCCAGCACGAGAAACACGCGTTCGCGCCGCGCTTGCAAATGGGAGGCTTCGATAGGGTGCAATGATGGAAGTTCTGTCACGACACCCTCATGTTTGTAGATCGGTCTTCAATTTCGTCAGTGTTTGGTATCTCGGCAGTGCTAAACACGCTCACCGCCCAACTAATGAACGAAGCTTCAAAACGCCGGTAGTGTAAGCGGCCTCGTCTAATCTCTATAAAGCTGCAATTGCAATGTTGCAATTTAGCAATTTTCGTCATCCCTTGTTGAACAATGCCTTAGCCCGTCAAAGCCCCACAACAGGCCGGCGGTAAAGATTGCCAAATCGGCGGTAACAAAATCCAACTCGGATACCAAAAACTACTTCCATGAAAAACCTGTTTGGCTAGAATGGGGGCAGTTCTTTAACAACCTTCAACCATCGTTTCCACTTCAGCCGATTTTCGGTTGTTGACTAATCTAATTGCGCGAGGACCGAGTGAGCAGTTTGGACCAACTTTTAAAAACCCCGCTTCATGCTTGGCACGTTGAACACAACGGGCGAATGGTTGATTTTGCCGACTGGTCGATGCCTGTTCAGTATTCCAGCATCATCGACGAGCACCATCAGACGCGAAACGCGATCGGCATGTTCGATGTCTCTCACATGGCTCGGCTTTATTTTTCCGGAGACAACGTTGATACGTTTCTTGACCGGCTGACAACTCGCCGCGTGGCTGGTGTTGAGTGCGGAAAGATTCGCTACTCATTATTAGCCAACGAAGCCGGTGGGATCCTCGATGACGTTTTAGTTTACCACGTCCCTGACATCGACGGAAAACCATTCCACATGATGGTGGTCAACGCCAGCAACCGAGCCAAGATCGTTTCCTGGATTCAGTCACATCTCGATGCAACGGGAATTGAGATGAACGATCGCACCGAGCAAACGGCAATGATTGCCGTTCAAGGGCCAAAAGCCAACGCAGCGGTGGCGGAGATTGCCGATTTCAATCCCGACGAATTGGCCTATTACACCGGAACGACTTGCCGGATCGGCGAATCCGAAGTTCTGATTTCGCGAACAGGTTATACCGGCGAAGACGGGTGCGAGATCATTTGCGAATCAGCGGACGCAGAGAAACTTTGGAAGCAGATTTTTGAGCTTGCCGAGAAGGTTGGCGGAGGAGCTTCTGGTTTGGCGTCGCGAGATACGCTTCGACTCGAAGCCGGCATGCCTCTTTATGGTCACGAACTGGGTGAAGAAATTAATCCTGCCCAAACGGATTTGCGTTTTGCGATCCAGATGAAGAACCGAGAATTCATTGGCCGTTCAGCAATTGCTAAAGCAAGAAAAGACGAATCTTTAAAAGTACGAATCGGGCTGGAACTCGAGGGCCGTCGTGCAGCCCGTGAAGAGTGCCCAATTCTAGATGCCTCTGGACAAACCATCGGCGTTGTCACCAGCGGAACCTACGCCCCAACCATCGAAAAATCACTTTCGATGGGATACGTCGATCGAAAATTCGCGGAACCGGGAACCGCAGTCGTCGTTGATATTCGCGGCAAACAACATCCAGCCAAAATCGTTGAGCTTCCGTTTTACAAACGAAAGTGATCTACAAACGACGACAGTCCAACATCAGATTGGATTGCCAATCGGATGTAGAAACCCAAAATCAATCGACCGAAAATTCATTCACAATTCAAACTACCACGGTTCAAAATAGACAACGGAGCATCACGTGAAACCAGAAGATCTACTTTTTGCAGAGTCGCACGAATGGGCCCATATCGAAGAAAAAGATGGGGGCAAGGTTGCGACCATTGGAATTTCGGCCAATGCGGTCGAAGCCCTGACTGACCTTGTTTACATGGACCTTCCGGCAGTCGGAACAGCGGTTTCCGTAGCGGGTTCGTTTGGTGAAGTCGAATCGGTCAAAGCCACGAGTGAACTTTATTGCCCGGTTGCGGGTGAAGTCATCGAAGTCAACACAGGGCTCCCAGACAACCTTGAAATCCTCAACTCAGATCCTTACGGGGAAGGTTGGATCATCAAAGTCAAAATGTCTGGCGATGATGGTGTGGACAAGTTGCTAGACCACGCGGCTTATACGAAACAATGCGACGAAGCCCAGTAGGTTTTGTCGCGGCCGTTCGAACCTTGCTTCCGCTTGAAAACGAAGATCCTGCGGCAGACCAACGTAGTAGGTCAAGCCAACCAGCGAAGCCAAGCCAACAAGCGAAGCCAAGCCGACCAACGACGTAGGTCAGGCTGTGCCTGACACCCAAACCCGTCATGCGGAGCATGACCTACACAAAT
>CAZQQR010000125.1:0-10482 GCA_964595515.1 uncultured Pirellulaceae bacterium | reverse complement strand
GGTCAGGCTGTGCCTGACACCCAAACCCGTCATGCGGAGCATGACCTACACAAATCAGGTCGCCAAAATTTGACCTACACAAATTTCGATCGCCGCAAATTCGATCGACGCAACCTTCAGCCGATCGAAATTTCAATCGACCAAACCAAAAGTCCTTTTTCCAGAACCAACTCAGATGACAACGATTCAAATGGATTCGGAAACCTTGAACCAACTCCAACGCCGCGACGACTTTGTTCGTCGACACATCGGTCCTTCGCCGACAGATCTCAAAGCAATGCTATCATTGATTGGCGCGAGTTCGCTGGACGACTTGATCACATCAACCGTTCCGGCCAACATCCTTGTCGAAAACGATTTGGATCTTCCGGCGGCCTCGACCGAAGTAGATGCCATTGATGTTTTGCGAGAATACTCGGAGCAAAACCAAGTCAAACGATCGATGATTGGGATGGGTTATTACGGGACGCACACCCCAAATGTAATTCTGCGAAACGTGCTGGAGAATCCGGGCTGGTACACGGCTTACACGCCCTACCAAGCTGAAATCTCTCAGGGCCGACTGGAAAGCCTGCTGACGTTTCAGCAGATGGTGATGGATCTGACAGGAATGGAAATGGCGAACGCTTCGTTGCTGGATGAAGCAACCGCCGCTGCCGAAGCGATGGCGCTTTGTAAACGAGCAAGCAAGCACACTTCCAACACGTTCTTTGTTTCCAATGACGTACATCCGCAAACGCTGGACGTCATCAAGACGCGAGCACAGTATTTTGGATTCGAAATTATCGTTGGTGAAATCGAAGACGTAGCCAATCACGATATCTTTGGAGCCCTGTTTCAGTATCCGGGGACTTCGGGGACCGTCCGCGACCTGACGCCATTCATCGAATCGGTTCATGAGAAAAAAGCTTTGGTTTCGGTCGCAAGCGACCTGCTGGCTCTGACTTTGCTCAAACCCCCGGGCGAAATGGGCGCAGACATTGTTTTAGGAAGTGCTCAACGATTCGGAGTCCCAATGGGATTCGGCGGCCCTCACGCTGCGTTCTTTGCCACACGTGACGCTTATAAACGTTCAGCACCAGGACGCATTATAGGCGTCTCGCGAGATCAGCGAGGGAACACCGCACTTCGGATGGCGATGCAAACTCGCGAGCAACACATTCGCCGCGACAAAGCCACATCAAATATCTGCACGGCCCAAGCACTGCTGGCCAACATGGCCGCTTTCTATGCGGTGTACCATGGCCCGGAAGGATTGAAAACAATCGCGACTCGCGTTCATGCGTTGACTTGTTTGGCTGTGGAAAAACTTAAGACTTCAGGGATCAACGTTGAAACTGAGAACTTCTTTGACACCGTCACGATCAAAGTCAACGACGCCAAAACCACTGCGGTGGATGCTTCCAACGAATTTAACTTGAATCTTCGGGTCGTTGACAACAATCGAATCGCATTCAGCTTTGACGAAACAACGACCCCTCAGGATGTCGAAGACCTTTGTGGAGCGCTGGGTGTTACGATCGACAAGATTGATCCGAACACGACAGTTGGCGAGCAAGCGATACCGGGAAATCTGAAGCGAACAAGCGAGTTCCTGACCCACAGCGTCTTTAACCGTTATCACTCTGAAACCGAGATGCTGCGTTACCTCAAGCGACTTGAGAACAAAGATTTTTCATTGGCTCACGGCATGATCCCATTGGGCTCTTGCACAATGAAACTGAATGCGACTGCTGAAATGATTCCGGTCACATTCAATGGATTCGCCAACTTGCACCCGTTTGCCCCCAAAGACCAATGGGAAGGCTACGACGTAATGATCCGGCAACTGAGAGATTGGTTGATCGAAATTACTGGCTACGACGCGATGTCCATGCAGCCTAACTCAGGCGCACAAGGTGAATACGCAGGTCTATTAGCGATTCGTCGATACCACGAAAGCCTTGACCAAAGCCATCGAAACATTTGCCTAATCCCAAGCTCCGCTCACGGCACCAATCCGGCGAGCGCAAGCATGATGGGCCTCAAAGTCGTCGTGATCAAAACGGACGACAGCGGAAACATTGACCTCGACGATCTCAAATCAAAAGCTCAAGAGCATAGCGACAATCTTTCGAGTTTGATGATCACTTATCCGAGTACCCACGGCGTTTTCGAAGAGACCGTCCGCGAAGCATGCGAGATTGTTCATGAGCATGGCGGTCAAGTCTACATGGACGGAGCCAACATGAACGCACTGGTTGGAATTACTCAGCCGGGAAAAATTGGCTCCGATGTTTCTCACCTGAACCTTCACAAAACGTTCTGCATTCCTCACGGTGGTGGTGGCCCCGGCATGGGACCGATCGGCGTCAAGGCTCACCTCGCTCCGTTTCTTCCAAGTCATTCAATCCACCCAGAAGAAGGCGTCGTCACGGAAACCACAGGAGCCGTTTCGGCAGCCCAGTTTGGAAGCTCCGCGATCCTTCCAATTTCGTGGGCGTACATTTACATGATGGGCGGCGAGGGTCTAAAGAAAGCAACTCAGGTCGCTATTTTGAACGCCAACTACATCGCCAAACGTCTCGAAGGCAACTTTGATGTGCTCTACAAAGGCCGCAACGATCGCGTTGCCCACGAGTGCATCGTCGACATTCGCCCGATCAAAGAATCATGTGGTATCACCGAAGTCGACGTTGCCAAACGATTGATGGATTATGGTTTCCATGCTCCGACAATGTCTTGGCCGGTTTCAGGCACCATCATGATTGAGCCGACTGAGAGTGAATCGCGAGAAGAGCTTGATCGGTTCTGCGACGCGCTGTTGAGCATTCGTGAAGAAATTCGTGCGGTCGAATCCGGAAAGGTTTCTGCTGAAGAATGCGTGACCCACCAAGCTCCACACACGATGGCTGATCTGGTGGATGCCCAGTGGGATCGCCCTTACTCGCGTGAACAAGCTGTCTTTCCCAGCAGCGCGACAAAGCTTGCGAAATTTTGGCCGACCGTGAACCGTATTGATGATGTTTACGGCGACAGAAACTTCGTCTGTTCTTGCCCACCCATGTCCGACTACGAATAGAGGCGGACGTGGAAATTGCTCGACTAATGATTGACAATCCCGGCTCAGGCGCTTGGAACATGTCAGTTGATCAAGCGATCTTGGAAACGGCAGAAGAAACCGGTTTGATCACACTACGGTTTTACCAGTGGGATCAACCCACACTTTCATTGGGTTACTTTCAATCCCATCACGATCGTGACCAACATGCGGCAAGCGTTTCTTGCCCGTTGGTTCGGCGTAAGACAGGTGGCGGTGCAATTCTTCACGACCGAGAGTTGACGTATAGCCTGTGTATCCCAAGCTCCAATCGATGGTCGTCGCAAAACACCGACCTTTACGAACGAGTCCACCTCGAACTAATTAAATATTTTAGAGAACTCGGAAGCAACGCTTACCTTTATCGAAACGAATCGGAGCACGAGTTTGACGATAGCGAAAGGAAACCGGGCGTTACGATCAATCAAGGATCCTTTATGTGCTTTGAGCGCCGGTCAGACGGCGACATTTGTTTAAAAGGTCAAAAAATTGTCGGCAGTGCACAACGGAGATTGAAAAATTCGTTGCTTCAACATGGAAGCATTCTGCTCGCTGCCTCCCCCTTTGCCCCCCAGTTGCTCGGGATTTCTGACCTTTCACGCCCTTATTCGAATGAACGGGGAAACGAAGCAATCATTGAGAAACTTTTAGGATCGCTTCAAGACTGTTTTCGAGTTACCTTTGAAAAACTTCCCCTCTTGCCAAAAGAGGTCAGAAAGGCACAATCGCTGTCATCCGAGTATTTTGAGACGGATGCTTGGAATCTTCGCCGTTAAATCCAAAACGGCGATCTCAGGGATTGTTTTGAGGATCTTAAGCAGCTTGATGAAAAATTGAGTTTTCTATCTTTTTAAGTCAAAATCACCGTTGCGAACATTTAATGCGGAGATATTTGACTTCATTGAGATGCAGAACATAATATACTGTGAGAAAAAACCCGATGATATCTACAGCGGATAAGATACAGGTAGGTGAGGCCCTCCCTGTTTCGAACGGGTTATTCTTGTTCTTTGGAGGCAAGACGGGATGCAAGTAGTTCTTAAAGTGGTTGGTGGCAAAAACGATGGCCGCGAAATCAAAATCGCGGTTCCTCGATTTATAATTGGCCGCGGCGATACCGCTCATTTGCGACCTTCCAGTGATCTCGTAAGTCGAGAGCATTGTGAGATCAAAGTCGAAGATGGCCAAGTCATTGTCAACGATCTTAAGAGCCGCAACGGAACATTTGTTAATGGGAAACCACTGAAAGAAACCCATAAGGCGAAATCAGGAGACTCTCTACGAGTTGGACGTCTTCAATTCGAAATCGTTATCGACCCTGCCAAGGCCGGCACCAAAAAACCAAAAGTCCAAGGCGTTGTCGAAGCGGCCTCGCGAACAGCTACGAAAAAGAAAGCGTCCCTTGAGGACAGTATTACTGACTGGCTCATGGACGAAGATGCTGAGCCATCCAGCGGTGAACGTCAGCAAATCGCCTCGGCCGAAACAATCCAGCTGAATCTCGAGGAAACGTCAGGGGTGTTTGGCGGCGCTCGTAAGAACAAGAAATCCGAGGAAGAAGATTCAGTTGACGAATCAGCCGATGGCAAGAAAAAGGGACCGAAGAAACTCCCAAAGATTCCCAAGAGCACGCACGAAAGTTCAACGACCGCAGCAGATGACGTCCTGAGGAAGTTCTTCAATCGTCGGTAAAAACCTAGATCCAAGACAAAAATCAACTCAGCCAGTCGGCATTCGACTGGCTGTTTTTTTGTGTTTACGGAAAAAATCCGCCAAGCTATCACCAAATTGCGCGAAGACTCCCCCAATGCGGTTACGATAGGGTTGGCGGTGCTGAATTGAAAATTCTCTAATTTAGTAAAACCCGCCGTACCGCGATCGAGTATAGATTGTGCTACTAAAGGGGATGGTAAATGGTCGAAGAACTTCCATTGTTGGTTGATAAATGCTTGGCAGGGCATCAACCTTCATTTCGCGATCTAATAGATCGCTTTCGCGGGCAGGTTTATGGTTTGTGTTACCGAATGCTTGGTCAACGCGAAGACGCCGAGGATGCGACTCAAGAAACATTTGTTCGCGTTGCAAAAAACTTGCACCGCTGGGACCCAAATCGAGCATTTGAACCTTGGCTGCTGACGATCGCCGGGAATCGTTGTCGAACCAAACTTGCCAAACGAATGCGACGTCCAAACGTATTGACGTTGGATTATCCGATCGAAGACAGGACCGTTGAGCTTCGAAAAGCCGAATTGTTGTCCGAAGAGGTGGACCACGTTCTCAGTTCGATCCGAGAAGAGTATCGGAGCGCATTTTTGTTGTTCCACAAAAGTGAAATGTGCTACAACGAAATCAGTGCAACGCTGGGTGTTCCACTGGGAACAGTTAAGACATGGGTACACCGGGCTCGCCGCGAACTCATCGTCAAACTGCGAAAACGCGGCGTCTTGAACGGTGGGGTATCTTGATTTGAACCGACATGATTCGAACATGCTGGACTGTTCTTCATTCGAAGACAGAATTCATCAACTGCTTGACGACCGTCTGACATTGACGGGCGACGAGTTGTTGATGAGTCATGCTGCGCAGTGCGAATCATGCGAAACAATGTTGGTTGATTATGAATCGGTTGAGGACTCAGTCAAACTGCTACCGATGGAAATTGAACTGATCCTCGACCAACAGTCGAATCAGAAGATGGCGTCCAATCGAACGCTTTCAAACGTCGGTTGGGTCATGGCGATATCAGCCTGTTTCCTGCTCATCGTCGGTATGTTCGAGTCAGAAAATCGCGACCGCCCAAACAGCCAGATCGCGAACAACGTCATCACGACTCCGCAGCTTTCGATCGCGGCTCCGATCCACACTCCCGTGGTACGGAACATTATCCGCAAACCGATCCCGAGAACGTCACCGTTAAGTTCACGTTTTCGTCTTGCGGATCAGATGCCAAAAATACCGACGGTTCCCACCTGGGAGAATTTTTCGGCTCCGTTTGCACCAATGATCAACTGCACGAACGAGCTTCCGTGCATGCGAACCTTTTCAGGCTCAGTCTCGTTGACACTCGAGCTGATTCGACAGTCTTTCTCGACCCCAGACTCGAGTTCTAGCTCCGATTTGGGCTGGTTTCATGATGCTCACCGCGGTTCTATCTGCTAGGTCACAGTGTTGCACCGACTGCCTTTACAGCAGTCAATCAAATTGCAGGCAATAGATTGCAGGCAACAAATTGCGGTCAAGAATGCCCTTGCACCGTCTTGAGCCTTTCTTTAGTTTTCCGCAAACTTTTTTCTGATTGCGGTGCTGCGCGTTGTCTTCGCTTGCATCAGAAGTTTGGGACGAACGGCTTGGCCATGGTAACGGCACCCCACAGCTCGAATCGATACATCAACCAGATGGCATACTTGGTCATGCTGACGCTCACCTTTACCGGTTGCAACGTCGGTTCACAGCGCCACAACGTGGCCGGCAAGCAGGCATTTGAGACCGGTCAATATTCAGCAGCTATCAATCGCTTTCAACAGGCGTTGACGGCGAACCCCCAAAATTCAGACGCTTACTACAACTTGGGGGCGAGCTTTTACGCATTGGCCAAACAATCCTCCCAGCAATCCAACAACGGACAGTGGTTGTCGCAAGCAGAACAACTGTACCGTCAAGCCATCTCACTCAACGATCAACACGTTGATGCGCACCGTGGATTAGCCGGACTGTTGATCGAGACCAAACGTGAACAGTATGCGTTTGATCTGATGAATGAATGGAAAACCAGATACCCAAGTGCAACTGCTCCTGTCGTCGAGCTTGCGCGACTTTATCAAGAATATGGCGACAACCGCAGAGCAACGGACTTGCTTTCCGACGCACTTAAACTGGACCCAAACAGCGTCCGTGCTCTCAAAGCAATGGGACACGTCCGAGAAGTCCAAGGACAGGCCCAACTGGCACTGGACAACTACATGCGAGTCTTGCAACTGGACAATCAACAGGGCGAAGTCATGTCGCGCGTCGCCAGCCTCCAATCACAGCTTGCCTCATTGCCGATCCCTAACGGTTTGACCAACGGCTTGAATTCTGGGTCGGCGGTCAACCCCCAACGATACGGTGCGGTCGCGCCGTACCTTAATCGTTAGAGTTGGCCGAGCACTTCTGAGATTTTCTTTTCCTCTAGGGTCTTCTTTTTTCGTCGTTTTTTCCAACGGTGATTTGGAAAAGTCGAAGCAGCGTCGCTAGTGAAGGAAAACATCGAATCAAGATTGCCAGAACAGTACTCAGAATTTGGCTCGACTCAGCGAAATTTTCGGTCGGAATTCTGGCCGCTCAATTTTTGCTCTCGAAGATCATGCTGGTCCTTTAAAATTACCTTCAACCCGATGTCGTTTTCGCCTTCCCTTAAAGAGCAGCTAAAGGCGTCATCCAATCCGCTTTGCTGAAATAGCAACTGATTGTGATTTTGGGTGAACTTGATTCGAAACGTCCTACAAAAGTGCGGACTTTCCACTTTGTTTTGAGACTACTAGAATCCTGGTCTGAACTACCAATTCCGTTTAACTCTGGTTCCGGTCGAACTACCGTTTGATTGGGGCGAGTTCTTTAAAGAAAACGAGTCATGACCACCACGACTGTTTCGCGTGTATTCAATTTTTCTGCGGGGCCAGCGACACTTCCACTCCCTGTCCTTCAACAGATCCAGGATGAAATTATTTCACTTCCAGGTGTCGGAGCCAGCGTACTTGAAATCAGCCATCGCAGCAAAGACTTCGATGTGATCATTGAGGACGCCGAGCGGCGCATTGGTGAGTTGCTAAATTTACCTGACACTCATCAGGTTCTATTCTTACAAGGTGGTAGCGCGCTGCAAAACGTGATGATGCCCAACAATTTTCTGAGAGAAAAATCAGAAACCGCTGACTACGTGATCACCGGGGCTTGGGGCAAGAAAAGTGCCGCCGAAGTTCATCGGTATGGTAACCTAAATCTTGCTTATGACGGAAACGAAACAGGATTGAACCGAGTCCCCACTCAACAAGAGTGTAATTTTACACCGGGTGCCGCCTACTGCCACTTAACCTCCAATGAAACAATTCACGGCGTTCAATTCCGCGAATTACCTGATGCTGGATCGCCATTGGTTGTGGACAAATCATCGGACATGTTTTCTGAACCGATCGACGTTTCGAAATACGGAATGATCTACGCTTGTGCTCAAAAGAACTGTGGAATCGCTGGCGTCAATGTGATTGTGATCGACAAAGCACTATTGGAACGATGCGATGATCGGATCCCCAGTTATTTAAATTATGACAAACACGCCAAAGCCGGCTCGCGATTTAACACGCCACCAACGTTCGCGGTTTATGTAACGGGGCTGGTTTGCAAATGGCTCCAAGAAGAGATGGGCGGCCTCGAAAGCGTCAAGAAATTCAACGAAGACAAGGCAAAGTTACTCTACAACGTTATTGACGGCAGCGACGGTTTTTATATCGGGCATGCGGAAGAGAATAGTCGTTCGATCATGAATGTTGTTTTCAAAATGGCAACGGACCAGCTTGACGCGAGCTTCCTTGAAAAGGCTGCCCAACAAGGAATGACCACCCTGAAAGGTCACCGAAGCCTTGGTGGAATTCGAGCCAGCATCTACAACGCGATGCCTTTGGAAGGCGTCGAAGCACTTGCCCAATTCATGACCGACTTTGCACAAGAGAATGGATAATCCAATGTCAGTTGCAACTCAACAACCTCCAAAATCAACGTCAAAATCAGAAGGCGGACAGATGTCGCGCATTATCGTACTGGATGATCTAGCCACCGAAGGACTCGAGAAACTCGACCTTGCTCCTGGAATTGAATACGACATCAAGACTGGGCTCAAGGGTGAAGAGCTTCGGGAAACGCTTGCCAACTATGACGGTGCGGTTTGCCGAAGTGGTGTCAAGATTACCGCCGAGTCTCTCGAAGGAAACAAACGACTGAAAGCAATCGTTCGAGCAGGTGTTGGAACAGACAACATCGACAAACCGGCTGCCACACGGCTGGGCATCGTTGTGATGAACACTCCGGCCGGAAACACAATCAGCACTGCCGAACATACGATGGCGTTACTGTTGGGATTGTCGCGAAACGTTGGGCCTGCTTTTTCAAGTCTTCAATCTGGAAAATGGGACCGCAAGAAATTCAAAGGCTCACAGGTTTGCGGCAAAACACTGGGAGTTATTGGACTTGGACGTATCGGTCAAGAAGTCGCTTCGCGCGCTAAAGCATTCGGGATGACCGTCGTGGGGTTCGATCCGTTTTTGACAACAGAACGAGCAGAAGAACTCGGCATCACTAAAATTGCCGAAGTCAAAGAATTGCTCCCACACGCAGACTACCTGACCGTTCACACTCCGTTGACTCCAGAAACGAAGGGATTGATTGGTCCAGAAGAAGTCAAGCTTTTGAAAAAGGGAGCGCGACTAGTCAACTGTGCTCGCGGCGGTATTTATGACAACGATGCATTGGTGGAAGGATTAGCGTCGGGGCATCTTGGCGGCGTTGCTCTGGATGTTTATCCGGATGAGCCTTGCACGGACAACCCTTTGTTCGCGATGGACAATGTGCTGTGCACACCACATCTTGGTGCAAGTACCGAAGAAGCTCAAATCGGAGTAGCTGTCGAAGCCGTCGATCTCTTGGTCAACTTTTTAACGACCGGTGAAATCCGATCCGCAGTTAACACAATTTCGCTGGACCCTAAAACTCTCAACGCAATGCGAAGCTACCTCGACGTTGCCCATCGACTAGGAACACTACTCGGTCAGTGGCACGGCGGGGCGATCAACAATTGCGAGCTTGAGTTTCAGGGTGAGATCGCTGAAAAAGATACACGTCTATTGGTTTCGGCCTTTTGTGCTGGTTTGATCGAACACGCCACCGAAGACGCCAGCATCATCAACGCGGAGGTGCTTTGTCGGGATCGTGGTATCGAGATCTCGCGAACATCGACTGCGGAACATGGTGCGTTTGCCAGTGTGATTTCCGCCAAGGTCACCGGAGATGGCAAATCACGAAGTGCTTCCGGAACGTTGTTTGGCAAGAATATGCCTCGGCTTGTTAAGCTCGATGAGTACCGCATCGAAGCTTACATGGATGGCAACCTCTTGATTTTCAACCACACCGATGTGCCAGGCATCATCGGATTTGTTGGCAATGTGCTGGCCGAAGAAAAAGTCAACATCGCACAGATGGCGGTAGGACGCGAAGGTAGCCAAGGCGGTGCGGCGATTGGAGTTTTAAACCTCGATTCAACTGCCTCTGAAAAAGCGACAGGACGAGTGACCGAAAATGGCGCAATCGAATCAGTTCAGTTGATTAATCTTCCCAGCATTGGCGAGTTGCCTGATTGGTTGCAGTAAGAGTTACCG
>CAZQQR010000124.1:4180-14570 GCA_964595515.1 uncultured Pirellulaceae bacterium | reverse complement strand
TTGGCGTTTGGTTTAGGCGCAATTTATCTGGCCTCTCGCTATTCCAACGTGGCTGAAAAGCTGGACGAAACGGAAGTCTCGACACTTGAAAATCGCGAACTGTGCAACGAGTTATCGGTACGACTTTCAAGAATGGAACGGATGGACAGCCTGAATCGAATGGCTGGCGGAGTCGCGCATGACTTCAACAATATTCTTGCGTCCGTGATTGGCAACGCAGAAATCATTCAGATGAAGAGCAATGGGAAAAGTGACTCTTTCACTCAGGAGCGTCTGAGTGGAATCATCGAGTCGGCAGAAAAGGCTGCCAATCTGAGTCGCCAAATGCTGACTTATGCTGGGCGGTCTCACACACGTCGCGAGTTAGTTGATGTCAATAAACTGATCGCCGAATACAAACCCGTGCTTATGTCCGCCTGTGGCAGAGAGCAAAATCTGAGTTATGAACTATCAGCGCCGCCGCTGATTGCGCCGATCGATTCGATTCAGCTCGAAACGGCGTTGTTGAACCTGGTGACTAATTCGTCAGAGGCTTCGGGTAGCCAGGGTTCCATCGTCATTCGTTCAGGCACGCAGTCCATTGAGACGGTTGAAGACACATCGTTGTTTGGAACCCGGAATAGTGGCGGCGAGTTTGGGTATATCGAAGTCTATGATGAGGGAACAGGGATTTCACAAGAGGATTTGGAGCGGATTTTCGAACCCTTCTATACCAAGTCAATCGTCGGGCGAGGTCTAGGATTGGCGGTCGTCTACGGCGTGATCGAGAATCATGACGGATTTGTGCAATGCCATTCAACGCTTGAATCAAGCACTTCGTTCAAAGTTCTGTTCCCGCTGCAGGTTGAGCAACCCAAAAACGGACGAGCAGACTGGCAGGTTGAAACTGGAATAGAAAATGGGCAAGAGATGCCCATGAGCGTTGCAGCAGTCGCATTGGATGGCTGCAATTCATCCAATCAAACGGGTGATGCCACTTCCAGATCTAATGGCTCACGTTCTGTGCTGGTGGTTGATGACGAACACGCAGTCCGCGAGCTTTGCAACGCATTGTTGTCAGTGAAAAATGTCGAAGTGATTCAAGCAATCGACGGGGAAGAAGGGCTTGGATTAGCACTGCAAAACCGTGAACGACTTGATTTTGTATTGCTTGATATCACGATGCCAAAAATGGACGGCGAAGAAGTGCTACAGGCATTCCTTGAAAACGACTTCGATGTTCCGGTTGTTCTAATGACCGGATATTCTGCTAACAAGCAAGAAAAACTACTCGAATTCCCGAACGTTGTTTCGATCATTCAAAAGCCGTTTCGGGCAGCGGAGATCTTTGAGCAATTCGAGAAAATAGCCTCTTCGAAACTGTAGATCTCCCGCTAGCATCCTTGCGTTCTGCTGTCGCTGTTTCATTCACTATTGCGGCCGACCCGTCCTGATTGTTATCCCTATTGCTGGGAAGTTCTCGGGATTGACGAGCGATCTAATTCTAAATTCGAGCCAAGCTTGAAACTATGCATGATAAATTGAAATGCTACGTTCTGTATGGCTTTGCGGACAAAAACCCCAACTACAAAAGTTGGATGGCCGACTGTCCATTTCCGGTCGAAGTAGTTGACGAACTTGCATCTGACTGGCAACCTCCATCCGATGCGGGCTTGATCGTTACGCACATGCATTACCGCTGGGAGGAAGTCTCAGCTCTCGCAAGAATTTACAAGTCGAATCGGATTCCAATCCTGATCCTTGCTGATGGAATTCTTGAGTACCGAAACACATGGCAAAATCCAGCGGTCTCCGACGGTGCGATTTTTCAACCAGTGGTTGGCCATAAACTTGCTTGTATTGGACGTGGGCAGGCCAGAATTGTTGAGGCGTGGAATAACGTTGGGAAATGCGAAGTCGTCGGGCTTCCGAGGCTTGACCAAGCCGAACTTCAGGAATGTTTGCCTGTTCAGGATAGCGGCATCTTTCGGATTTTGGTCGCAACTGCTTCGACGCCAGCGTTCACTGACGGCCAGCGAGCTCACGTGATCCATTCGCTTGATTGTTTAAAGAAAAGATTTGACAACAATCCGTATGTGAATCATCGAAAGTTCGAAGTCACGTGGCGAGTTACCAGCGGGCTTGATGAAGCGATCGGACTGACAGGTGCGGACGGTTCCAGCTCCGTATCATTGTCAGACGCCATCGAAATGGCAGATGCGGTAATAACAACTCCTTCGACTTTGTATCTGGAGAGTATTCAAAAACGCCGTCCAACAGCAATTCTTGATTTTAACAATAGTCCCTTGTACGTCCCGTCTGCCTGGATGATTACTTCTCCCGCGCACATCAACCCCGTCTTGAGCGAACTTGAACGCCCGAGTCCATCGAAGATGCAGTTTCAAGAGATTGTTCTTCACGACCAACTAGAAATTGGGAACTCCAAGAACCGGCTCTTTACTCTAATGGAAGGAATGGTTGAGGCTGGAAAAATTGCTCGTGAAAATGACCAACCCATTTCGCTCAAACCCAGAATTCTGTCGGACTCTCGGTTCGGATTTCAGAAACCATCAACGGATTTTGATCAGCAATCGTTGTACCGTGACAACCCGGTTCAAAAAATTGACGAGCTTGAATTGCTGCGAGTTGAACTCAACCACGCCGTCAAACGATTAGGCCAAGTCCCTGCGGAGCTTAACGAGAAAGATCAAGACCTCGTTCTCAAATCTCGAAATATCGCCCATCTGACCGAGGCTCATGAAGACGCTGAAAGGCGAGTGGAAATGGCCGTCAAAGCGCTCGCCAACAAGAGTGATCACATTGAGTCCTTGAGCGAAAAACTGCAACAAACAACGGATCTGTTCCAAGATGCCAACGCGCGGGCAAAAAAGCACCATCATCGAGTCAATGAACTTGCTCAGCAGGTACTTGAGCAAAATCAAGCCCTTCTCGCGCTTCGAACGAGGCTCGTTGAATTGGGTGTCAAGCCAGACAAAGTCGTTGCAGCGGCAATGAAAGATGAGCGTAAGGACGAACGTTCAGTTGACGCTGGAACTCAAGCGGAAACAACTGCCAAGACCGAACCTCGAATTTATAAATTTCCGAGCGCTCGCAAAGCTGCCTAATCAAAGCCAGTCCGTCTTTAATTAAGTAAGGCGTCGGTTTCTAAAGCACTTCGGTTAGTCTTAGTCGTCCGTTAGTCAGCAAGTCTTTCAAGATTTTAGCAATTCGGTTGCGTTACCCATCAAAACGCTTGCTCGGTCCAAGCAGCGATCAACCTCGTCGACGTAGCCGTCAGCACCGGCAGACCAAGCCCGATTGACCGCGCGTTCAGCTGCAGCAAACTGCGTCATCACATTGGCGTATTCGGCCATCCCTAGTTTGGCCACCATGCTCTCTCTGGACTCAACGAAAATTCGAAAGTCGTCTGCAAACTCATCGTCGATCCGTTTGGTGATTTCTGTGGGAGCGAGCCCATCCAGATCTTTTCGCAAACGATCAACAGACGCTGACAATCGGATCAGTGCCGGTTGCAAGCTTTCGAAATCTGCCTGAACTTTTTCGTCCGAACCCGATTGCTCGCTCTTACTACTTCGGTACAGCGCGATGCCGACCGCCCCGACAACAATCGAGCCGATAAACCAGGGCCAATTAATCGTCGACCATTCATCGGTCGAATTTTTGACTTGAAATACAGTCGCGAGTGCGCCGGACAGAAAACCAGCCCACAATAATACTTGTCCGATCAAACCACTCATGGCATCACTTTGATTTGTTACTAGGAAGCGAATGAAAACAGGAAACAGACTAACTAAATAGCGACGGGGCTACTTTGACGATGGCAATCCCAACCCCGATCAACGCCTCGCCAACGATTAATCCCGCGGCCAAGGGGATTCCGATCTCTTCACTCCAACGATCGCCGCAAGCGCGGTTGCAGATGATTCGGAGCAGGCACCCAATCGAATATGTCAGCACAATATTGAACGGCATGTAAAACCCAAGTGCCACCAATACGCCGATTCCTCCCAGTCCACTCGCGGCCAGCATGAACCCAAGCGTGCCGCCAGCCACATACCGGTAAACCGGAACGTCTTTGTTGACGATGCCCTCAATCACAGACGCGAGCGCGTCCGCCTGAGGAGCAGGAAGGTCATCCGTGCCAATCCCGTATGTTTTGTGAAGTGCCAATAGAAGAACGATCACGATAATTGGCCCCAGCCAAGCGCCAACGAATTGTGCCATCTGTTGTTTCTTGGGAGTCGCTCCAACCAGGTAACCGGATTTCAAGTCAAGCATCATGTCGCTGGCTTGTGAGACTGCCAAACAAATCGCCGCTCCAACAACGAGTGAAGACATGATGATCGCTGGTTTGCCAAGCTCACCTGCGCCAGCGATCACAATCAAGATCGTGACTGCAATCAGTGTCATCCCCGAAAGCGGCGACCAGTTAGTCCGCCCAATACATTCTGCGACGATGACGCCCGCGATCCAAATCCAAAGCGTACCCAGGACGGCCATCACAACCGCCAATTGAATCGACATTAACGCGACGCTCTGGTAGGCCAAAAATATTAGCAGGAACATTCCCAACACGATCGCAGTGAATAGCATCCAAATTGGCATTTCGTCTTGCGCTACGTTGCCGGCCATTCTGTCTTGAGCTGTTCGCCTCATCGATCCGATTGCGCTGATAATCAGCGGGAACGCGAGCAAGATTCCTCCGATTGCGGCGCCGATTAGCATCCCAATTCCCGTCGGCTTAAAGAGCTTACTCCGAAGTGAACCTGGAACGCCGTTGTATTTTCCGCTCGCGCCACTGGCAGCCAGCAAACTGGATTTTGCTGTGTCATCTAGCGAAGTCGAACTGACAAGATCAATCAGTGATTTTGCATTGGATGACGAACGTATATCGTTAGCTGTTTTTTCATCGAGTTTGTTGAGTGCGTCGATCGAAGCCAAAATTGCTTCCGCCCCGGTGTGATTGGCGAGTTGATCAGCGAGTTTTGAGAGTCTCGTTGTGTTCAATGTCTCCGGCGTTAACTTTGCCGTGAGATCGACATTGGAAGCCCTAAATTTGTTCTCCAGCGCTTCGATCGTCTCCACCATTAAATTCGCGTTGGCTTCGTTCAAAAGCGAATCAAAACTCTTGTTCTTCGTTTGAGCAGAATTAAATGGTGCCAAAGGATCGACTGGAATTCCGGTAGCAGCGACAAGCTTTTCTACGATGACCGGGTCGTTGCCTTGAAGTTCCGCATAGACATTTCGCATCATTTCAGAATCTGAAACCATGGCGGTTCGGATGGATGGATTGATTAGAGCTTTCACGTCGGGCGCCGCGTATTGCCCCATGATCGGAGCAAGCATCCAGTAACAAATAAACCCACCAGCTCCAAACCAAAACCCGCCTCGCCCTGATAAAAAACCAACGCCAATCGTCATCAACGAACCGTAAAGTGTCAGGTTGAGCATCGACGGTAGGCCAAATTGTTGACCGAGATAAATGTCGTGATCACCAGACTGTCCGAAATTGGTCAGCCACAAGTAAACGGCTGCGGAAAACACGCTGGCCATCAGCAACAAGGCCGCTTTTCTCATTCCCGCGCCAGGCGATTTCAAAATCGTCGCGACCGCTATGCCACTTGGGAAAGGTAGTCGTTGGAAGTCAATCATTTGCTTTCGCAGCGGGATCACAAACGCAAGCCCAATGAACGCACCCGCGATACACGAAAAGATCATCAATGCTTTGTCAAAATTTTCCAGCGATTCCAATCCCGGTTTTGAGCTAAGAATCAACAAAGCGGGAACAGAGAACATGATTCCAGAAGAAGCACCATTAACCGCAGAAGCGACGGTCTGGTTGATGTTGTTTTCGATGATACTTGTTCGGCCCATCAACCCTCGTAGGATTCCCCAGCCAAGAATGGCCGCCAACTCAGAACCTTCGATTGAAAATCCTAGAATCAACGCGGCGTAGCTGATCGATACTGCAATGATCGAACCGAGAAACCATCCGACCAAAATCGCTGGCCAAGTCATCTCGGGGTAATCGCCTCGGCGAATGATTTCGCCTTTTCTTAATTCAGTCGATCCCGTCGAAGCTTTCGAATCATTGGATTTGTTTGAAGAGGACATTCAGTTTGTTCCCATCCACGAATTTGCAAAATGATGCCGCCGATTCTAACCGATATGTTCATCCTGGAGAATTACGTGGGTCGTTCTTGATAAGAAACTTGACCGACGACTACAGACGCCCGACTATTGACCACTGGCTGACTAACCTACAATCTCGACAGCCATCGTAAACTTTGCGGTCAAGATCAGGATCAGCTCAAATGACAACTCCAACCCCAGTAGATACTTCGACAATCGATCGGCTTGCGATCGCTAGAGATTGGTTGCCACGATACACCGGAATGCCGATCGACGAATTCGGTGATTACATTTTGCTGACGAATTTTGACTATTACGTTCGGCAATTCGCGAAACGATTTGGGTGTCGGATTTACGGTGAAGGAAAACCGATGCAGGCCGCCACGAATTCGGCGGGACTTTCCATTATCAATTTTGGGATTGGTTCGGCCAACGCGGCAACGATCATGGATTTGTTGAGCGCTCGGGACCCCGAGGGTGTTTTGTTTTTGGGGAAGTGTGGTGGCCTGAAAGACTCCACTGAGATCGGTCACTTCATCCTTCCGATTGCAGCGGTTCGCGGCGAAGGGACCAGTTCTGATTATTTTCTTCCAGAGGTCCCTGCCCTGCCCTCTTTTAAGCTTCACAAATTCGTGTCCGAATGCCTTGTCAAACGCGATCTTGAATACCGAACAGGCGTTGTCTACACCACCAATCGACGACTGTGGGAGCACGATGAGGAGTTTCGATTGAAGCTTCAAAAGATGACGTGTATCGGAATCGATATGGAGACCGCGACTTTTTTCATTGTTGGTCACTACAACGAAATATCACGCGGGGCGCTGCTGTTGGTTTCTGATGTGCCGACGACCCCCGAAGGCGTAAAGACCGAAGAATCAGACCAGATGGTGACTGACAAATGGGTCGATAAACATCTCGATATTGGAATCGAAGCGATGACCGAAATCGGGGAGCGAGGCGAACAGATTCGTCATTTCCGATATTGAAAAATGATGGCTGACCTGCCGCGAAATAACCATTAATCGAAAATGTTTCCGTATCGATGAACCGTTTCGGTAATCGATTGTTCTTTCAGGTAGTTCAGTAATTCAATTCGGCCGTTGGCTAACACGGTGTGCGGGATGATTGGCAGGTTTCCAATTTCGGCAGGAGCAAACATCTGTTCGTCGTATTCTCCAAAGATCCGAATCGTGCCGCCCTTCATTGGTTTCAGTCGATGAGCAAGTTCCTGAGCAGACTCAAACTGAACGCGGCAGCGAACGGCTTTGGCAAATTGGTTGATCGCTTCCGCATCCGCATTGGATTCAGCGCTTAGTTCCAATTCCACTCCTGCGGTTTTGCAGGCAATCGCAACCAGGCCGATGTCACTCAGGTGGTTATTGACATCGTTTTGAATTCGGACCAAATGCCAAGGGCGAGCCCGATAGCGAAAATCGTTTTTCTCGCCGTGTATTTGCGAAGGGTCATGTTCGATCGAGAATTCATGATCCCACCAATAGGAATAGCTTTCAGCGGCAGCTGTTAGTCGATCGGAATCACTTTCAAAAATTCGACAGAGTCGGCTGAGGTCCGAGCGAATTTCGGCCTTTGGTTTTGAGCGGAAGTTTGGCAGAGAATTTTCCGACCACTCGCAAAATGTACCGACATAATTTGGGCCACCGGCTTTTGGGCCGGGACCAACACAGGAATCTTTCCATCCGCCAAATGGCTGACGTCGAACGATGGCTCCTGTTGTGGGGCGGTTGATGTAAGCGTTTCCGACCTCTACGGTTTCTCGCCAAAGTTCAATCTCATTCGGATCCAGCGAGTGAATACCACCGGTCAAACCGAACTCGCTGCTGTTCTGAATTTCAATCGCGTGTTCCAGGCTTTCGACACGGATCAAACCTAGCACTGGCCCGAAACATTCGGTCGTGTGGTACCAACTGCTGGGCTGGACATCCAGCCGAATTCCGGGGCTCCAATGGCAGGGATTGTTGTCGATCATTTTGGGTTCAACCAACCAGCTTTCGCCGTCGTCGAGCTGATTCAATCCTTGGCTCAAGTATTTGTCTGGCTCGCGAATGACTGGAGTCACTGTCGCATCTGCATCCCATGAGCCGCCAATTACCAGGCTCTCTGCGGCATCTTTGAGTTGTTGTCGGAACTTGGGATTGTCGTAGACTTCCTTTTCAATCAGCCCCAGACTTGTGGCGGAACATTTTTGACCGGCATGCCCAAACGCGCCCCGCACCAAATCCTTGACCGCTAAATCAACGTCGGCGGTGGCAGTGATGATCAGAGCGTTCTTGCCGCTGGTTTCCGCGTACAGTCTGAGGCTTGGTCGCCATGACTGAAACAACTGTGCCGTGAAGATACTACCGGTCAGGATGACGGCCCCAACGCGTTGGTCGGAGACGAGTGCTTTTCCGGTTTCTCCATCGACGGTTGGAATAAACTGAAGGACTTTTTTTGGGACGCCGGCCTTCCACAATTGTTGAACCAGCATCCAAGCCGTCAGAACCGACTCGCGGGCCGGTTTTAATATTACTGTGTTGCCAGCCATCAACGCCGCCAAGACTCCACCTGCAGGAATCGCGAAGGGAAAATTCCATGGAGGCGTGACGACGACGACGCCGAACGGTTTTGATTCAACACCGTCGTCC
This sequence comes from uncultured Pirellulaceae bacterium, assembly GCA_964595515.1. Classification (GTDB taxonomy): domain Bacteria; phylum Planctomycetota; class Planctomycetia; order Pirellulales; family Pirellulaceae; genus Mariniblastus. The sequence continues at coordinate 5,793 of CAZQQR010000124.1, read as the reverse complement.
CAGCCGGGCTGGGTTAGCCCTTGTGCGTAATAGTTCGCAAAGTCGATTGCTTCTGAGATTTCAACGTCGGCTTCGTGAATGTTCTTTCCCGCGTCGAGCAGCATCGCGCCGATCGTTTCTCCTCGCTGCGCACAGATTTCTGCAGCCACATTGCGGAGGATTTCAGCGCGGGCCTCGACGCCTCGTTGTTCCCATTCAGGTTGAGCCTCGACTGCAGTTGCCAGCGCCGTTTCAACATCCGATTTGTCTGCTTGGCAAAATTGATACGCCTCGTGCCCCGGGCGTGAAGGGTCTTTACCTCGGCCTGTAAGTTTGTCCGTTTTGAATTCGCCACCGATTTGAATCGGAATTGGGTCAAGCCGTTTGTCTTTCCAGTTCGAAATGATGTCGCGAGCCCATTGCCGGTTTCCGGGAAGCGAGAAATCTGTGTCTGGTTCATTATGGAAGGGCGCATCCGCTTTTTTCGGTTGGGGCGATTCCGTGAGTCGGTTTTGAGTTCGGTTGGGGCCACTCAGCAGTGATTCCTCACAGGCGAGTTTGCAGGCCGAAAGAAACGACTCCTTTTGTCGATCCCATTCCGCCGAACCTTCCTTCAAAGCGAACAATGCGCCCAGAAAACTCCCAGGCGCTGTGTTCTCATCTAGTCGCCGGACTAGGTAAGCGATTGCGGCTTCGAATTCGGCGTCCAACACAACGGGAGCGTAAACCAACATGCCGCCTGATCGCTGGTGGACTTCGGCAGACTGAGCGTTGGCCATTCCTTCCAACATTTCAAATTCAACGCGCTCGCAAACGTCGCGTTGTTTTCTCAGCAACATGGCGAGAGCAATATCGAACAGGTTATGACTGCCAACTCCGATTCGAACAGCCGCTGCATTTTCTGGCCGCGTTGCAAACTCAAGCATTCGCTTGAAGTTCGCATCCACCTCTGTTTTGGAGTTGTATGGGGCTTGAGGCCAGTCTTCGAGTGAGGCTTCGACTTGTTCCATCGCGAGATTGGCACCTTTGACGATACGAACCTTGATGCCGACACCCGTTTTCGATTTGCGATCTTGAGCCCACCGAGTCAACTCTTTCAACACGTTGAAGGAGTCAGGCAAATAAGCCTGAAGAACAATGCCGGCTTCGAATTTTTCAAACTCGGTTTCTTCAAGGAGTGCCTTGAATACGTCGACGGTCAGTTGCAGATCTCGATACTCTTCCATATCGAGGTTTACAAACTTTGGTCCTTTGGCTCCTCCGCCCTCGATGGCCGCTTGGTAAATTGATCGCAGTCGAGGTTTGATGTTTTCAACTGTTTGATCGTAACCGGTCAAACTAATGTGGCTGACGATCGCAGAGAGCTTAATCGAAATGTAATCGACGCCGGGTTCTTTTAAACGTTTGATGTTGTCCCGCAAACGACGATCAGCTTCTTGGTCACCAAGAACGGCTTCTCCGAGTTGATTGAAATTCACACGTGTGTCAGACTTTTTTCTGTCCCGGAGGTACTGTGCAAATTCAGTATCTTCCGCTGAGATAATGACGTGCTCAGAATCGCTTTTGATTTTGGATTTTACTTGCGGCATCAGCAGATTAGGAAGCAAGCCAGCGATCTTGTTTCCGGCGGCCAG
>CAZQQR010000124.1:0-4080 GCA_964595515.1 uncultured Pirellulaceae bacterium | reverse complement strand
CTTGCGGCATCAGCAGATTAGGAAGCAAGCCAGCGATCTTGTTTCCGGCGGCCAGCGCTATTCGATCAGTACCAGAAAAGTACTTGGGGACGCCGTAGTCTTCTATCAAGCTGTTCATCCGATCCGCTGCGCGAGCGGGGCCTTTGATGCGAAGCACCTGATCCGCCATCGCGATTGTAAATTTCTTCCCAAGCTCGTCTTTCATCATCCGAGCCATCATGGCGGAACGATTCCGTTCCTCGGTGGTCTCGTTCTCGCGAGAGGCGTTCAAGATTTCGGCCGCAAGCCCGACGGCTTTGTTGGACAATTCGATGATGTCTGAAGGCGTGTGCTCAGACGGTTGGGAATTTTCGTTCATTGACAAAATCTAATGACAAAAAGTTAATTGACGGTGGTTGCATGATCACGTTCGATCATACAACCGAATTAGAGTTGAAGAGAACTGTTTTACTCATCTAACTGTCCACAGCATGGTCTTTTAAGTCGTCCAGCGAAACGAATTCGATTGAAGACATGTGGGTGGACTCAAGTCGAACCTTGGGGGCACAGCCAGCTTCGAGTGCTTCTTTCCAACGTTGGACACACAGGCACCACTGGTCATCCGGTTGGAGGCCCGGGAAATCGTATTCAGGAATCGGTGTGGAAAGATCGTTGCCGACCTTTTGGCTAAACTGCAAAAACTCTTTGGTCATCACCGCGCAAACAATGTGCAAACCGTAATCCGATTTGCCTGTTCGGCAGTAGCCGTCCCGATAAAAGCCTGTCATGGGAGAGACGCAGCATGATTCGAGCTCTGTCCCCAATACGTTTTTTGGAAGCGCCATTCTAAAACAATCCAGTGATCTCGCCGTTTTCATCGATGTCGATATTTTCCGAAGCCGGAGTCGCTGGCAACCCGGGCATTCGCATCATATCGCCAGTAATTGGAACAAGGAATCCGGCACCGGCCGCAATCTCGACTTCTCGAACGGTAATTTCAAAATCGGTCGGTCGGCCGATTTTACTTGGATCATCAGAAAGCGATTTTTGGGTCTTCGCGATGCAAACAGGAAGCGAATCGAGCTTGAGTTTTTTCACACGTTTAAGATCCTTGACCGCTTGGGCCGAGTACTTGACGCCCTTGGCTCCATAGACCTTTTTGCAAATCGTTTCGATCTTTTCTTTGACTGGCAGGCTCCAGTCGTAGAGCGGTGTGAAACTTTTGGTGGTTGACTCAACTTTCTTGGCGACGGCGGTTGCAAGGTCCATTGCTCCCGCGCCGCCTTCTCCCCAAATGTTGGCGACGACGGCTTCGAATCCAAGCTGTTCACAACGCTCTTTGACGATTGAAATTTCTTCGTCGGTGTCGCTGACAAACTGGTTGATCGCAACGACGGCTTCGAGGTTGTACAGTGCCGTGTTCTCAAGATGTTTCTCAAGATTTACTAATCCCTTTTTAACGGCTTCCGGGTTTGGTTCCGTTAGTGCTTTTAGATCGGCACCGCCGTGGTATTTCAAAGCCCGAATCGTGGCGACCAAGGCCATGGCTTTGGGTTTGAGTCCTGCACCTGCACATTTGATGTCAAAGAACTTTTCGGCACCCAGGTCAGATCCGAATCCCGCTTCGGTAACCACGTAATCAGAAAGTGACATTCCCATCTTGGTCGCGATCACTGTGTTGGTGCCTTGAGCGATATTGGCAAAAGGCCCTCCGTGGATGATGGCTGGTGTTCCCTCGAGAGTTTGGACGAGGTTGGGTTTGATCGCGTCTTTGAGCAGCGCCGCCATTGCTCCATTGGCGTTTAGGTCACGAGCGTAGATCGGTTTCCGTCCCCGCGTGAAACCGATAAAGATTTTACCAAGCCGTTCTTTTAGGTCGATCAAGTTATTGCTTAAACACAAAATCGCCATGATCTCAGAAGCAGCCGTGATGTCGAATCCTGTTTCGCGAGGAACACCATTGCCGGTCCCTCCAAGCCCGATCGTGATTTTTCGAAGTGCCCGATCGTTCATGTCGAACACACGTTTCCAAACGATCGTCCGAGGATCAATGTCCAGGGATCGTTTGCGGCTTTGAATGTTGTTGTCGATCAAAGCCGCCAAAAGGTTATGCGCTTTTTCAATGGCTGCAAAATCGCCGGTGAAATGAAGATTGATGTCCTCCATTGGTAGCACTTGAGACCAGCCTCCCCCGGTTGCCCCTCCCTTGATTCCAAAAACCGGACCTAGTGACGGCTCGCGCAAAACGACTGTCGTCTGCTTTCCAATTCGATTTAATCCCTGAGTCAAACCAATCGACATCGTCGTTTTACCTTCGCCAGCTGGTGTCGGCGAAATGGCAGAAACGAGAATCAGGTTGCACTGGTCGACCTTGCTTTGATCGATCAAGTCGAGAGGAAGTTTGGCTTTGTGCTGACCGTATTGTTCAATCTTGTCAGGGCCGATTCCCAATTGATTCGCGATCTCGGTAATCGGTTTTAACTGAATCGATCGCGCGATATCGATATCAGAATTCAAGTCAGATTTTTCAACGGGTGAAGATGAAGTGTTCACAGTGCGATCAATTCCTGTGTTTGGGTGTTTTGGTTTGCAAGATTGGCGATTGTATTTAACTCAAAACGAATTCGAGTTTCGAGTTTCGATTTTCGAGTGGTGGAGAAACATGTTTCCCAAGTGTCCCCGGTTGGCCTTGGTGAACGAAGCCCATTCACTTTAAGGCCGCTTTCTGAAACCGTCGAGTCTGTGTGAGCAGCCCGAAGACCACTTACTATTTCGACTGATCGCCCACCAAGCAGAAAGGAAATGCTCTCTTTTTGAATTCAAAAAACAAAACTCCTACAATTTGAACAATAAATTCAGAGTAAATTCGAATTGAAAAGATAGGGTTTCTGCCCAGCAAGTTGATCGAAACGAAACGATATTTGAAAACGATGATGAAAAACGTTCTACCATTCAAAGCCGACCAATCTGTTGTTTTAAGGCAATTTTGGATGCCAGCAATCGCTTTGATCGCGACGTTGGGGCTGGAGAACTCGATTTTGGCTCAGTCGTCAGGTGCTCAATTGTCAGGCGCTCAGTCAGCAAGAGTTCCGGTTCCGCAGTTAGACAAATCCTCGTCGGCTAAATCCACGTCTAACAAATCGTCGCAGACAAAATACATAAGAGTCACACGGACAACATCCGGGGCACCGCTGGCGATGCAAACCGCGATCACGCGTTTTCGACCCGCCAAAGGCGAACTGGTCGTCGATCTGATCGGGGCAGTTCACATTGGCGAAAGCCAGTACTACCGGCAATTGAATCGGCAATTTGAGTTATATGACTCTGTACTCTACGAATTGGTTGCTCCGAAAGGAACGCGTATCCCCAAGGGAGGGAAAAAGAAATCCTCGACTCCCAGCAGTCCATTGGACCTTGTCGGTTGGATGCAGTCTCAAACACAAACGCAACTTGGGTTGCAATCACAGTTGGCTTTGATTGACTACCAGAAAAAGAACTTCGTCCATGCCGATCTATCACCCACTGAGATGGGTGAAAAGATGGCCGAGCGTGGTGACACGCCGTTAACGATTGGCTTGAGCGCGTTGTCTGAAATGATTAAGCAACAAAATCGAAGTAGCAACGCGTCCTCCAATAATAACCTTCGGGCAAATAGCGATCAGGCAAATCGCCAATCATTGGATCAGTTGACGCCGTCCAACCTCATGGAAGTATTGGGGGACCCACTAAAGATGAAGCGAATGATGGCCAATCAGTTTTCTGATTCTGGTGTGATGGACCAAGGCTTTGGTAATACGCTCAATCAACTATTGGTTGTCGATCGAAACGAAGCGGCGATGCGAGTCCTGCAAAAACAAATTGCCTCTGGCAACAAGAAGATTGCGATCTTTTACGGTGCTGCCCACATGCCAGACTTTGAAGAAAGACTGGTCAAAAATTTTGGTTTGAAGAAAACGAAACAGGTTTGGGTGGATGCTTGGGATCTTACAAAATCTGGAACCAAGACGCCTGAAAACAGCGCCAGCAAGATGTTGATGCGTTTGCTTGAGGAAACGCTCAAGTAATTTCTGTTCGCGCGACAACCGTAGTCCGGACTAGGTG
>CAZQQR010000123.1:8325-14587 GCA_964595515.1 uncultured Pirellulaceae bacterium | reverse complement strand
AATAGTCGGTGTGCGTATTTGCAAATGCCGTTGAATCAGATGGCTGCGGTGTAGGTCATGCTGTGCATGACGACCAACATTGGCTTGCACTAAGCCGCTCGCAAGACCCGCGACTGCGTTGCGTTTCGATAAAGGCTGAGATATTTCTGGGACTGCTGGCCAAGCTCGAATTCCTTCCGCATCATCTGGCGTGCGTTTTCACCCATCGCTTTTCTCGAAGCAGTATTCTCGACCAGCCAGTCAATTTTCGAAGCCAAATTTTGCTCCGAAGTATCTGAGTCAACCGTTAGCTCAGCCAACAATCCCGTCACGCCATCCAAAACGTATTCTGGAATTCCACCTGCGTCGAATCCGATGACCGGTGTACCACAAGCCATCGCCTCAAGGCCGACCTGCGGTTGATTGTCTTCTCTCGATGGAACAACGACGATGTCAGCGGCCGAGTAAATTTGAGCTTGTTTCGATTCTGAATCCACGTATCCCATGGAATGGCATCGTGGAAGATCGCTGCCGAAATCAAAATCTCCAGATCCAAAGACCAGACACTCAACCGGTTTTGAAGTCCCCAGTTGTCGAAGCGCAGAAACTAAATGCTGCATCCCTTTGCGTCGGTTATTGATGTCTTCAGCACCGAACGCAATTAGCGTTGAATCGCCTTTGAGGCCCAGTTCGGCTCTGGCTTCAGATTTGTTGATCGGATGAAACTGCTTTAGGTCAAACCCCAATCGGATCGTTTGAAACGTTGTGGCATCCGGCCAGATTTTGCTTTGCATCGCAAGATTTTGCATCCACTTGCTGGGCGCGACCACATGGATACTTTTGTTTTTGAGGGCCCGTTGTTTGACTTGAAAACTAACGGCCGAAACATCGCGGTGACCCGGATTTTCGATTTGAGGACATCCACCGCATCCCGTCTTAAACCGGACGCAATGATTGTTGTAATGACAACCTCCGGTGAACGCGTTCATGTCATGAAGCGTCCAAACGATGGGAACGTGGTCAGGAATGGACTGGAAAAACGACGGGTAGTCCGCGAAAAATGAGATCCAGTGCAAGTGCGCGACATCCGCGTTGATCTGGCTCCAATCAAGTCGTGTTTGATGAGGAAGCTGGGCCATCGAAAACGTTTCCTGACCCTCAGCACGAATTCCAATGTGTTCGTTGTAAAGCCGATGGACTTCTTTTTGCCGTTTTTTGTGGCTTCGTTTTTGAAACGGCCCGCTGATTCCGTGGTAAGACGGTTCTTCGAATTCTATTTGATAAAATTCAGGAGCGCCGGGAGCGTTTTTGTCGTTGCGATGAAAAAAGAACTGGCTATCAACATGTTGTTTGCAAAGTTCGTGGTGAACTCGTCGAGCCGCCGTCGCCGCACCGCCATAGGGGAAGGTGTTGAACTGAGCAATTTTCATTGGCGAGGTCTCCTGAAAGCCACACATTGGCCGGTCGCTAAGACTTTCGAAACGATTCTAAAATGAGACTATGCGATTCGTTGTTGAGGCTGGTAAAAGAACTCAGGATGCTCAGTTTCGAATTTTTGTTTTGCCAAAAACATGTTCTCAAGCATCGCCCGGTGACCACGTCGAACAAACTGAACTCGCAGTTTACGTTTGGCCGTCTCAAGTTTATCCAGCATCGGATTCCAGCCGCTTGAATTCAACTCACGTTCCGAAAGTGGAGTCAAGCATTGTTCGATAAAGACGTCTTTGTCTTGCATGAAACCATGCAAAAGTACCTTTGACTCGTCGGCGATATCACGTCGAACTCGATCCGTGGTAGAGAACGAAATTTGCTTGGTGAACTTCGCTCGACCAAGCTTTTCTGCGTATTGGTAAACGGCCATGTCGAAGACGCCTTTGCGGGCTTCTTCTGGCATTTGACGAGCAAAGTCCATTGAGTAGCATGCGCCGCCATTGATGTGTGGCTGCAAAATTAGTTTTGGCTGTTTGAAGATTCGGTGTTTGTAAACTTCTGGGACAAAACAGCCCATCATGATTGGTGGCTGCTCGTCGCTGTACCATTCTTCGGACAATCGGTCGATCCAATCAGGCTTGGTTGGCGCCATGTCTGACTCAAGCCACAAACTGAATCCGTCGTTGTTGGGATAATTCTCAGCGATGAACTCCATGCAATCCCAAAACATGGCCGTTGGGCCTTCCGGGTAACCAAAAATCTGGCTTGGGCAAGAAAACGCGATGGCTTTGCCAAGTTTTGAATAAGCGTCCACCAATTCATCGTTGGTACTGGTGCGCGGGCTCGACGCCAGCAAGAACTCGCAGTTGACGGTGGGTTTACCAAATTCGGTAAGCCTCTCAGCGATCTTCAGATACCGGTCGACTTCATCCTGGCAGTAATAGGGGAGGATGACGACGTGAGTTTTGTTGGCGGAGTTCGTGTTCGACATATTTTCTTCTTACTGAATCGAAGCATCTATTTTGTTGGGCTTTGTGATATTGGAAAAAGCGCAAATGGGTCAAGAACAAATCTTGCTAGCGAGCCAGGTCGTTTCAGAATCGAGTCGACTCGATTCGAATTGCGGGGAGTCCCTTTTCAGTCTTCGGCGATGGTAGTCGGGTTGGAATTGACGTTGAGTTGCTGATCGGGCTAGGATCACCGTTCACGTGCAAGGATGCCGTTGAATATTGGGCTTGGAGCAGGCTTGTGGCCAACTTCTTTTTGATCGATCACTCACTCCGCAAAGCCGGAGGACATCACTTCGATTACGTTCGATGTGTTGCTCGGGCGGCGAATGAGCAAGGGTTTCTGACGTCGATTGGGACTCATCGGTCTTTGGCGACACTTCCAACCAGCGACGCCGGCTGTCTTGATCGACTTGGTTCAGTCCGGCGCGTTTTTCATCAGACGACCTATCAGCCAGACAGTTATCTGGCAGGACTCCAACATCTAACGCGTAGCAAAACGTCAGCAGCAATCAACACCGAAGCCGCGGCAGGACATGTTCGACGAGCGTGGGGTCAACTGAGATTTTTTAAGCACCGTCGCCGACGCGACAAGTTCGTTCGGCAGTTCGCTAAAGACTGCGAGCGATTTTTTCAGCCTGCTATGCACACGCCCGACGATCATGTGTTCATGACCACGATTTCTGAGCTGGAATTGATGGGCCTGGCTCTCTATCTCGATTCAAATCCTAAATCACTCCAAGCGCAATGGCATTTGCAATTTCATTACAATTTGTTTGACGGTCGGACACCGGAATACGATTCGCAGGGTCAAACGTTGAAGGCGGTTCGTGCGTGCTTTCAATCAGCTCTCGCTCGAATTCCTTACCATTCAGTTCATCTTTATGCGACTTCCGAGCAACTGATTCAACAGTATGGTCGATTGGGAATGGGTGAGTTTGAAGTTCTGCCCTACCCCGTTTCGAAAAAGTTTGAGCCGGTCGCTCGTGGCTCCCGGACACTCGGGGCTTCAGCTGTTGAATCTCCAGTTCTGCGAGTTGTTCATTCTAACCAAGAAGTTTTTCACAAGTCATTTGATCCGGTTGGGTCTCGGTCCGAGAGTGATGCCTTTGATAGTGAATCCGAAGGCATGGAAATGGAATTCGGACGGAATCTTGGAGAGAAGGGCTCGAGTACCGATAGCATCGAGCTTGGCGTGGTCGATGAATTTCATCGCCCGCTTCGAATCACTTGCCCTGGTGAGTTAAGACGCGAAAAGGGAGCTGTTGAGTATCTCCAGCCGCTTGTGAATTCAATCTGGGATTCTCAACTGTCGACCGGTAACGTTCAGATTGTTGTCCAACGTCCTGCCAGAAAAACGGCTTTCAAAAAATCCAAAATAGATTTGGAAACGCCCGAAACGATTTCAGGTCAACCGTCGCCGATAGAATATTACTCCCATCCGCTTGGTGAACAAGAATATGTCGAATTGATCAAATCTTCTGACTGTGGTTTATTGTTTTACGATAGCCGCGTCTATTTTAGCCGGCGAGCGGGAGTGCTTGGAGAATTGTTGTCGTGCGGAAAACCCGTGATTGTGCCCGCGGGAAGTTGGCTGGCTGATCAAATTCAGACGCCCGTTTTTCACCACGTAGAAAAAACGCTGCGTTGCAATGAATTGATCGTGAAACGCGAACTACGTGATCTCGATTGGAATAGCAGCAATGTTCCGATGTCGGGCGGAGTGGTTTCTTTTGATCAAGCGTCGCATCCGTTTGAGTTTTCGATCGATAGAGAGTCAGCCGAAACGGCAGTCGTCTTGCAATTCGAATGGCATTGGCCAACAGAAGCCGGCGTCTATTGCCGCATCGACGCGGTGCAGAGAGATCGTGCTGGAAACGTAATATCAAATCAAAGTCGTGTGATGGGGCATCGACGAGCCAACCAAAAAATCAGCTCGCTGTTCCCGTTGGAACCGGATACGGCAACCGTAGAATTTTCTCTCAGGAATGCGTTCCACCATTCGACGGCCAACGTGAAACGGTTGGAAGTTAGCGGAATCGATTTGCCAAGCCGAGAGGACCGACCAGCGGTGGGTGCCGTTGGGATTATTGCCAGCGACCAAAATCATTTGCCAGATTGCATCGACGAATTCGTGAATCATTTTGAGCACTACCAACAATCGGCAAAGCAGTTTTCCTCAAAATGGTACAAAAAGCATGATCCTAAACGAACGTTGGATCATCTGCTGACAGCGAATCGCTCGGTTCGCCGGGCCGCTTGATTTTCGAGTTGGTCTTGAGTTTTTGTGTTTTGCGTCGTCGAAACTTGTTTTTACAAGTTTTCAATTTCGAAGAATTGGAACGATATTTAGTAAGAATGCGTCAAAGAAGTGAATATGCATTGCTAATCCGTTGAATTAATCTGGAAGAAAACTGTTGGTATTAGGCCCAGATCATTGGGCGACTTATCAAGCATTGGAGTAACAAAAATGAATGTCCTGGTTGTCGGAGGCGCCGGCTATATCGGCTCGCACATGGTGCGTAAGCTCGACCGTGAGGGGCATCGTGTTGTTATTTTCGATAATTTGACAACTGGTTTTTCGGAAGCAGTTACCGCTGGCGATCTCGTTGTTGGCGATATCAACGACCGTCGATTGATTGAACAGGTATTGGGTGACCATCAAATCGATGCGGTCATGCACTATGCGGCTTGTGCGCTTGTCGGTGAATCAGTGGTTGATCCGGCAAAGTACTACCGGAACAATGTTGGTTCAACGCTTACGCTTTTGGATGCCATGCATCGATGCGATGTGAAGCGGTTGGTTTTCTCGAGTTCATGTGCGACGTATGGAAATCCAAAGGGATTGCCCATCTCCGAATCGACGATTCAAAATCCAGTCAATCCATACGGTCGAACCAAGCTTATGATTGAGCAGGTGTTGACTGATTACGCTGCGGCCTATGGTTTGGGTTTTGCCGCACTACGGTATTTCAATGCGGCCGGTGCTGCGGTCGAAGGCGACATCGGCGAAGACCATTCGCCGGAGTCTCATCTAATCCCGATCGTTCTTGAGGTCGCGCTGAACCAACGCCGTGAAATTTCAATTTTCGGAGATGATTGGCCTACCCCGGATGGCACGTGTGTTCGCGATTTCGTGCATGTTGAAGACTTGGCGAATGCACACTTGATGGCTTTGGAAAGAATTGAGCCCGGGAAAAGTTTGAAGTTGAATCTTGGCACCGGGGTTGGGTGTAGCGTTCGTCAAATCATAGAGACGTGCCGCGAGGTAACTGGCTGTGATATTCCGGAGACGGTTGGTCAACGCCGACCGGGTGATCCACCGGCTTTGGTCGCAGACGCTTCGCTTGCAAAAGTCGAATTGGGTTGGGAGCCTCGATTTGTTGAACCCAAGTCGATTATCGAAACGGCTTGGAAGTGGCATCAAGCCAACCCAGAAGGCTATCGTTCAAAGCAAGTCGTGCAATAAGCACGTCGTTCGTTCAGTAAGCGAGTCGTTCAACAATTTTCTGCGGCGACTGCGAGGTCTTCTACTGATCTGGGAGTGAAGCTTTTCGGCCAAAGTACGACTATCGACCGAGAATCGAGAACGCGATGGCCATCACTGCGATCGCGATGACGATCATGACGCAGTTCTGAATCAAACGTTTGCGTCTTTTCTGTTGAGGAGTCAAAGCGACAAGTGAGACTTGTTGCCCGCCGTGCTCGACTCGAAGCACACGCTGGTCCAATTGGGCCGTGCCGCCTTTTCCATCAGGCAGAACAATTTTGTTCTGGCTATTGGTGGAGCTGAAGTTCAGATTTTCAGGATCTAGCACATCAAATTTTGGAGGCAGCAAGTGTGC
>CAZQQR010000123.1:0-8225 GCA_964595515.1 uncultured Pirellulaceae bacterium | reverse complement strand
GGGCGACGGTGAGCTTGGTTTGTCGCGATCAATATTCGAATCGGTCGGCCGTTTCGGATCGCGTTTATTGCTCGGCGGTTTGGCGGATTTCTGTGGCTTTTTCTTTGAAGGCGTCTTTTTCTTTTTGCTTGACGGCGCAAAAAGTTCGCTCGGGTCTTCGGCGTTTTGTTTCTTGTTTGTTTTTGCTTTTGAGGTCGAGCGAATGACAATTTCTTCGCTCTCGGTAGTTGTTTCCGGCTCTGGTTTAGTCAGTTGAATCTGAACTGCTTTTTGGCAATGAGGGCAGGCGACTTGTTGTCCATCGTTGGCGGCGGTAACGCCGAATTGTCCCGTGCAGTGCGGGCATTGGAAAACGATTGGCTTGGTTGCGGGAGGTGTCGATTCGAAAGCGTTGCTGGGGATTTCGACTTGTTGTGCGCACGCGGGGCACTGCACGACCTGTCCGGCGTGTTCGGGGCCAACTTGAAACGGCTGTTGGCAACCGGGGCAACCGAAAACCTTAAGACTCATTGGGCACCGTTGTTTAGCCGGACGTATTAAAGATTCGGTCGCCAGCGTCGCCGAGTCCGGGAACAATAAACTTGTTTTCGTTCAATCGTTCGTCCACAACGCAGGTGTGAATTTCGATGTCCGGAAATTCAGCAACCAGTCGCTCGATACCTTCTGGGGCGGCGATAATCGACAGCATCTTGATCACTCCCACACCCCAGTCCTTCATCGTTTGGCAAGCCATCGCGGCAGATCCACCGGTCGCGAGCATTGGGTCAAGGATAAACGCAACGTCCACGGGAGAGGATGGCGGAAGTTTGCTGTAGTAGTGAACGGGTTGGGCGGTCTCTTCGTCGCGATAAAATCCAAGGTGCCAGACTTCGGAACCAGGAATCAAGTCCAACATTGGTTCGACCATACTGATGCCCGCTCTAAGAATCGGAACCAAGCCAATCCGATGTAACAGTTTTTGACCAATCATTTTCTGAAGTGGCGTTTCGATCGGAAGATCGGTCGTTTTCAACTCCGAGGTCGCAGCGTAAGCCAACAACATGGACAAGCGTCGAACAGACTGTCGAAATTCGGCTGGCCGCGTCGACCTTTCTCTGAGCGTGGTCAAATGGCAGTCAACAAGTGGATGTCGCAAAATAATTGGATCAGGCATCGATGTTCGCTTCAACGATAAATTTGGCTTCAATAAATTTGGCTTCACTAACTGCTAGAATCATAAACTGGCATCCGCCTCCTATAAACCCATAACATGAATAAAGCTTCGGCGAGTTGATGAAGGTACCCAAACTGAAGCTTCCCAAACGGAAGCCGCGCAAGCGATCCAATCAAATTGTTTGGTTGGTTTTGATGGCAACGTGTTTAACTTTCCTGATTGGCCAAAGCGGTTGCCAGCGGGCGAGTGTTCGAAAAGGAGAGGTTGTCGGGGACTCGATGGTTCCCTTCGCTCTGGGAGAGCACTGGAGGCTTGATTGTAAGCGTTGCGGCGATGCCTTCTCAGTCCAGCCTTCAATCTCGACCACGCGAGAGTTTTTGGTTTGTCCCAATTGTGGTTTCGACAAAGTCCCTATCGAATCGGCGGATGAGATGCCCGCGGATTTGGTCGAAATTAATCTTTCTCCAAAAACGATCCAGCGTTGGGACGTGGTTGCGTTTCAGTCGATGACTTCTTCCAAAGCAGGCATCAAGCGTGTTGTTGGTTTGCCCGGTGAGTCAATCGAAATTAGATCCGGTAATCTATTTGCGAATGGCCTCTTGCTTCGAAAAGAACTCGACACTCAGCGTGAAATTCGAGTGCCGGTGTACGACTCGAAATTCTCGAACACTGAGTTTCCGCGATGGGTTGGAATTGGATGGCAGAAAACGCCATCCGGGTTCGTTTGGGAAAAACAATCATCGAGTACACCGTTGAGTTATCTGCATCGAGATTGCTATGTCCCGGGCGCAGGCAAACCCGGTCCTGCGCTGCTGGAAGACACTTATGGTTTCAATCAGTTTCTGCCTCGTGGGCTCAACACCACAGACGAAATTTTCATTGAGGCTGAATTTGAAAATTCGGAAGAAGTCAAATTTGGTTGCCGATTCAAAACGGGTGACGATCAATTCGATTTTGAATTCGATTTGGGTTTGCGAATAGTTCGAATGAAGAAAAATGACCAAGCGTTGGTGACTTCGGAGATCCCGGGTGACTTGGGATTTAGCGAAACCACGACGTTTGAATTTTCCAGTTTCGACAGAAAAATTGTCGCCGCCATCAATCAAGACATCGTGTTCGAATTTGAATTAGAACCAGATGTTCCATTGAACATTGACTCTAAAATCGATGTTGCCAAAGACGTTTTTGGTATCCTGCCTTTTGAGACGGATATATGCCTGAAAAGAATTCGGATTTGGCGAGATATCTATTATTTAGGGGCGTCTAACAAAGTCGGCGCGGAGCAGACCTTGGCGACTTCTCCCGGATATATTCTGCTTGGTGACAACGTTCCAGTTTCGCTTGATAGTCGGCATTGGGGGCATGGAATTAGCGAGGGAGAGATCATTGGTGTCGTAAAATTGTCGGAGAGTCCGTAAAAAGCGATACCGTTCCGAGTAGGCTCAACTGTCCAAAAAAGTTACAATACCGGTTGTTGCCGGAAGAATTCAGTAAGAGACCAAACCTTTCCAATCGAGAGACGATGGCCAAGAGAAAACGCTCCAAGAAACGAAGTGCCTTCCCTCCTGCTGCTGCAGAGAAACAGCGTACGCGTCGAGTTGAACAAGAAAGGCTTCCGAAGCTGAATGAGCAGATTAGCGCCGACGATTATTCCAGCGGCATCTACGGGTTCTTTCGAGACATTGGCGTAAGAGAAACCTTCGAATCCATCTTCGTTGCGATCATTTTGGCACTCATGTTTCGCGCTTACGAGGCCGAAGCGTTCATCATCCCGACCGGCTCAATGGCTCCGTCGCTGCAAGGGCAGCACATGGACCTGGAGTGTGACAACTGCCAATATCGCTACCGTTCTGGAGCGAGTATGGAGTCGTCCGCCTCAAGTGTACGGGCGAACGTTGAGGTGACTTATTGCCCAATCTGTCAGTACCGAACAAGAATGCGACCATCCGAGCCGGATCATGTTTCCAACAACGGAGACCGTATCTTGGTCAACAAGTTCGTTTACGATTTTGCCGACCCTGAGCGATACGACGTGATCGTTTTCAAGAATCCAAACAACGGAAAACAAAACTATATTAAACGGCTCATCGGTTTGCCTGGCGACAATATCTTGATCGAGAATGGTGACATCTATTTGATGGATCCCGCAGAGGGTGGCAAGTGGAGCAAGACGATCGCTAGAAAGCCGTCAAAGAAAATACGCCACGTGCTTCAGGATGTTGACGATACAGGACACATTGGAAAAGAACTTGTTAGCGTTAACTGGCCATCACGTTGGCAATCATTCGGGCGAGGCAATTGGGTTGTCAATCCTGGCGAGAACTCGTCAACTTTCTCCTCGACTGCAACAGAGAGAACCAGTTGGTTGCACTATCGTCACTTTCAACCACTCAAAAGCGAATGGGCCACAATCTCCAACGGAAGTTTGCCAGATCGATTTCGGAATGGGAACTTGCCTGCTGGCCGTTTGATCGGTGATCAGTACGGGTACAACGATGGATATTATCGGGCAGATGCCAATTCGATTAATTTTGGACTTCACTGGGTCGGGGACTTGGGATTCAAGTCTGAATTGGACGTGCAATCGTCGAGTGGGATTTTGACTTTGGAGGCTGTCGAAGGCGGTGTGCATTTCTTTTGTGACATCGACATTGCCACCGGGGTTGCGACTCTTAGATTTGACAAAGGGAATGCGGTCACTGATATCAATTTCGTTGATGCTGGCGGCAATACGGTTGCTAGTCCGTCGGCCCAGACTAGCATTTCGGGCGCGGGAAAATACAACATTGATTACGTCAATGCGGACGATCAAATTCATTTGTGGGTTAATGGCTCGTTGGTTGAGTTCGACGCTCCGGCTTACACGAGAACTGGTGTTGTGATTCCACATTACTCAACGGACGATCCAGCCGATGCCGAGCCAGTAGGAATCGGTGCGACCAACCTTGCAGTCGAAGTGCTAAATCTGAGGGTTGTTCGAGATTTGTATTACACCTCGGTTAAGGGAAATGTGCGTGCAGATGAAGACCGACCGAGTCCGCTTCAAGAAGAGACCAACAGCGTCGACTGGGTCGGGATCGGCGTTTTGCACATGAATCCGGAGCGTTGGTCCAGTCCCGATGCGATCGCAACGTTCAAAAAGAAAAAGCAGCAAACGGAACCGATGTTCATGCTCGAACGTGGAGCGACATTGGATCAGGATCAGTTCCTTCCGATGGGCGACAACAGCCCTCGAAGTTCTGATGGTCGCGTTTGGGACGGTCCAAACTACGTTGAGAGGGACATGTTGATTGGGCGGGCCTTGTTTATCTACTGGCCGCACACCAAAAATGAACCCATCAAGTATTTTCCCAACTTTGAAAGAATGGGTTTCATTCGGTAGCCCTATCGTTCATGGGCAAAATATAAAACGGTTGTTCAAGGAGGAACGGCGATGGCGATTTTATCTGTTGAAGGTCTGGTTAAGATTTACAGTCGGCGACGCGTTGTCGACGGCGTCTCGCTCGACGTCCAGCCTGGGGAAATTGTCGGACTTCTTGGTCCAAATGGTGCCGGCAAAACGACTTCATTCAAGATGATATGTGGGTTGGTGCAGCCTGATCGTGGAAAAGTTTTCTTGCAGGGTGTCGATGTTACTCGTTGGCCGATGCACATGCGTAGCAAAGAAGGCGGGATGGGCTATCTTCCACAACAGTCCAGCGTCTTTGCCAAGCTTTCGGTTCAAGACAACATTCGGGGGATGGCGCAGTTGCTCGGGTTTGGCTGGAGTGCAGGACGCAAACGTACCACCGAACTGTTGGAACAATTCAAAATCACACACGTGCGTAAATCGAAGGCGGGCACGTTGTCAGGGGGCGAAAAACGAAGGCTGGAAATTGCTCGGTGTCTCGTTGCAAAGCCGAAAATTATTATGTTGGATGAGCCGTTTGCAGGAATTGATCCGGTAACCGTTCAAAGTATCCAAGTGGTTATCAAGGAGCTTGCCGCTACTGGCATCTCGATTTTGATCACCGACCATGCTGCCCGTGAGATCTTACAAGTAACCGATCGGACGTATGTGGTGAGTGAGGGACGAATTCTATGTAGTGGAACAGCGGACGAGATTGTGACCCACGAACAAGTCCGAGCCAAGTATCTAGGCGATATTGAATTGCCTGGTTCAAGAAGTCAACAGCCCGTTACTCAAACAGAAAAAGTTGCCGCTGGCGCAGAGAGCTTAACCGCGGTAAAACAACGCCCAAAAATCGTATTCTCAAAACCACGAAGGACGCGAAAAGTCACAGCCCCCTTCAAATCGACGGATTTGGATTGAGGCGTTCAGCCAATCCTGTTCCACCACTCATCCGCTTCTCAACCACTAGTTTGATTTTAGAGGTCGAAAGGCGAGTCGTGTCGACAAATTCAAATCAATGTTGGTCTAAATTTGTTCCTCATCGACTCCTGGCATTTCAAACGCCAAATTCTTGGCTATAAAAGAGTCGTCTCCCTTCTTCAGAGGTCAAGTTTCTATGCGCGGCTCCAATCCCCTTTCAAAGCGTAAAACAAAATCCAAGCGACGACGTACTCTGTCAGCTGGAATGGAATATCAAAACCTCGAGGCGCGAAATTTACTTGCCGGGCTCTATGCCGATGTGTCTTTGGTATCGGCCTATTCTGATTCGACAAGTTCGCCCAACGACACCTTCCAGCCTGCGATAAGCGGAGATGGACGGTTTGTCGTTTTTGGTAGTGTTCGTTCAGATCTGGTGTCGAGTGACACCAACGGAAACTCAGATATTTTCATCACCGACACGGACACGGGTGTAACGACTCGAGTGAGCGTTGATTCTGCTGGCGGCGAAGCGAACGGTGATTCCTATCGTCCTTCGATTAGCGACGATGGGCGATACGTTGCATTTGAAAGTAACGCAACCAATCTGCTTGGTGGAAACGATGCTGGCCTAAATGTTTACGTCAAAGACCTTCAGGATGGTTCGGTTGAGTTGGTGAGCGTCAACACGTCGGGGTCTGTAGGCAACGGAGACTCAAACGATGCCGTCATCAGCGGCAATGGTCGATATGTTGCGTTCGCGAGTATGGCTGATGATTTAGTGGGTGACGATACTAATGCAAGCCAAGACGTGTTTCGGCGCGACGTCTTTTCTAATGTCACCGTTCGCGTTAGCCTCGATTCTGATGGCGATGAATCTGTAGGAGACTCGTCGAATCCTTCCATAAGCGAAACCGGTCAGTACGTCGCGTTTCAAAGCGTGGCTGTACTTGATGGTGACGATACAAATGGCGTGATGGACGTCTATCGGAAAGATCTGATTTCGAGAACGACGAACATTGTCAGCGAATCTGTGTTTGGAATCGTGGGAAATGACGCGTCCTATGATGCGTCGATCAGCGATGACGGTCGAAACATTTCTTTTTCCAGCGAAGCGACCAACCTGATCCATGGTTCAATCAACGCCAATGGATTTACGGACGTCTATAAGAAAAACATGCAATGGTCGACAGTCGCCTGGATTTCTGAGGAAGCATTAGCGGATGCCTTTGGTTCCGCGGTAAGCGGTGACGGTCTTTCGGTCACGTTTGTCACTCAATCGGCGCTATTAACCAATGGTGACGTCAATGGTTTTCAGGATGTATTTGTTTATGAAGAATTCGTTGGGATGACTTTGGTCAGTGTTGATCCGTTCACAAGCAGTGGCGACAACGTATCTTCTTTTCCCGCGATCAACTCAGACGGCAAGACGATTTATTTCTTGAGTGAGGCCAGTAACCTTGTCGCAGGAGATACAAATGGATTGCGGGATCTTTTCCGAGCTGATTTGTTGGCGGGTAGTCCCCACGTGCCGGAGATTTTCGTCGGTCTGGGAGACACAAATTCTATTGAATATGTTCATGGGATTCACGCGGCGGTTTCAAGCACTTTGTCCGTCATCGATTTGGACGTGCCGGAAACTGTAGAGGTTGTCAAGCTTTCTGTTGAAGTAACCGGTGACATGGGGTGGCTGACCAATCAGAACTTTCTCAACATGCTGAGCTTTCAGTCTCAGGTGATTGGAAGTGATACTGATTTTGGGAAACTGAACTGGAACTTTTCCGCGGGAGGTCAGTTTTGGTATCTCGAACGCGATGAGCAAGTCCAGTTGATTTATACGATTCAGGCGATGGATTCCCAAGGCGGTGTGTCAGATACGCATGAGCTTGCTGTGTTAGTAACCGGAACCAACGATCCTTTTCGAGATGTAGAATTAGTAAGTGCTTGGGAGGAGGAAGCGACTTTCAATTCATCACATGGTTCTTTCGAATCGTCAACAAACAACGATGGAACGCTGGTTGTTTTTGAAAGCCGTTCCCCGTGGGTCGTTAGTGGCGACAACAATGGACGTGACGATGTTTTCTTTCGTGATTTAACCACGAACACAACAACGCGAATCAGCCTCGATAGTTTAGGTGGAGATAGTAACAGCGATTCAAGTTCACCTGTCATTAGCAATGACGGTAGTCTTGTTGCGTTTTCAAGTAGCGCTTCGGACTTGGTCATTGGTGACACCAACAACCAAAGCGATATTTTCGTTTGGGACCCGGCAACTGGCGTGAATACCATTGTCAGCACTGATTCCAATGGTGTGTTGGCAAACGACGACTCTTATGGCGCATCCCTCAGTTACGACGGACGGTTCGTCGCGTTTTGGAGTAGCGCGAGTAACTTGGTTGCAGGAGACACCAATGGGAAACAAGACGTTTTTGTCAAAGATCTCGTCACGGGAGTAACCACTCGCGTTAGTTTGGATGGCAACGGCGTCGAGGGAAACAATCACTCGACGGCACCTTCGATAAGTGGTGATGGCCGGTTCGTCGCTTTTGAATCGTCGGCGACGAATTTTGGTTATCTCGATACCAACAACAAAACCGACGTTTATGTTCGGGATTTGATTTTCGAGACGACAACTTTGGTCAGTCGAAACGAGGACGGCGAAGCAGGAAATCGTGAGTCCGGTCATGCATCGATTAGTGGTGATGGAAAATTCGTCGCCTTTGAAAGTGACAGTTCTGATTTGGTACTGCTAGATTTCAACGG
>CAZQQR010000122.1:8450-14616 GCA_964595515.1 uncultured Pirellulaceae bacterium | reverse complement strand
TCGCGTTTCATTTGACGAAGCCGCTTATCCCGTTCTTTTTTGGCCGACTTTTTGTCTTTTGCAGACATTCGCCTGCCGGTTGAACCTTTGGTCTTTGGCATGCCTCGACCCGGGTCCATCATCTGCCCTTGAAGCTCGCGCATTTGAGCCATCCGATCGCCGGCTCCCATTCCAGCCATCCCTGTGAGCATCGGCTTCATTTGATCATACTGTTTGATCAGTTCACTGACTTGTTTAGGCTGAACACCGGCCCCGGAAGCGATCCGGTTCTTGCGGCTAACGTCGATGACTTTAGGATCCCGTCGTTCGATCGGCGTCATACTGTCGATGATCCCAACCATTTGCCGAATCTGTTTTGATGTATCGCCCTGACTCATCATCTCGTTGATTTCGCGCATGTTGGGCATGCCCGGCAACAACCCCATCATTTTTTGCATCAAGCCGGGCTTGGCCATTTTTTGCATGTGGTTGCGAAAATCATCAAGCGTAAACTGCCCCTTCTCAAGGGCCTCTTGCATCCGCTTTTGTTCTTCTTCATCAACCAAATCGTGCGCTTGTTGAGCAAGTGCAACCACATCGCCCATACCTAAAATTCGGCTGGCCATTCCCTCGGGCCGAAAGGCTTCGAGATCTTCGAGATGTTCCCCCGTTCCAAGAAAACGAATCGGCACACCCGTCACGTGCTTCACCGAAAGCAACGCACCACCTCGCGCGTCGCCATCGAGTTTTGTCATGATGACGCCGTTTAACTCAAGCGCCTCGTGAAACGCGCCGGCACTTTTTACAGCGTCTTGACCGGTCATTCCATCGACCACGAGAAAAACGTGATCGGGTTGGACTTCACGATCAATCGTTTGCAGCTGACCCATCAACGCTTCGTCGATCGCCAAACGTCCGGCGGTATCGAGAATGACCACAGGGTTGCCATTCTTTTTTGCCTGAGCGACCGCTTCTCGGCAAACTTGAACAGGGTCCTGTATTTCGCGGTTACTATAAACTGGGATTTCAAGCGTATCGCCAAGCACATGTAGTTGGTCGATCGCTGCCGGACGCTGAAGGTCAGCAGCACAAAGCAACGGAGTCAGCTTTGCCTGACGTTTCAACATGCGAGCAAGCTTGCCGCAAGTCGTCGTTTTACCAGCACCTTGCAGACCACACATCATGATGATCGTGGGATTTTTATCCAGCCGAAGCTCATCCTCGACAGGCCCGAGCAAACCCACCAATTCATCGTGAACAACCTTCACGAGCTGATCAGAAGGATTAAGAGCAAGCAGGACTTTTTCACCCACCGCTTGCTCAGTGACTTTGCCCATAAAGTCACGAATGACGTCGATGCTAACGTCGGCCTCGAGCAGCGAGTTCTCAACAAGCTTCAAGCCTTCTCGCATGTTGGCTTCGGTAAGCTTGCCTTTGCCCGTAATCGACTTAAAGGCACCTCGAAGTCCGTCTTGTAAGGAGTCAAACATTTATATCACTTGATTATTGAGTACAGCATCTTCATCGCTTCGACAATCAGTCCGGCGATTGCAACCAAAGATCTTATCGGATCGTCGATGTTCCGGTAAGAGTAACGGCCACCGATTCGTTCCGACCAGTTTTTGGAACATCCGGCCGCAAGCTCGCTCAGAGCTTTGTTTTTTATATACCAGCACCGGTAATTCAAATTGGATGTCGGAAGAATGGTTGATTTTTGCTGGTGTTTCGACGGCAAAGACAAGCCTGGATTTACTTGTTCAAGATGGACAGCGAGGTTAAGATCGTCACCACCGTTTCAATCCCACCTTTGGGTTGGATTGCCGCGGTAGGCGCCATTTTCCTTTTCCCGTTGCTGATCAGCTTTTAAAGCACTCAGGAATTGAATTACAACCTGCTACTCTGGACAACGCTATGCCTGCACGCAACAAACCTTGGTCTCGCAAAAATCGACTCGACTACTCACGACTTGAGCAAAAGCAAATGTTGTCAGCCAACATCCCGTCTCAGGACGAGCAGTTGGCGTTAACTCGCGACCATCTGGCTAGTCAACCAGAAACAGAATATCTATTCGAAGGCAGAAGCGATATTGAGTTGATCGAAATCAAACATGGACTTGCTTCGACCACGACTCGTTTTCAACAGACCGTTGATGGGCTTCCGATTTACGACGCGGTCATCACGTTGAATCAAGGACATGACGGCGAATTTCAGTTGGTCCATCACGAACTTGCCTTTGATACGTCTCAGGTTCAGTTTCCCGAGCCTAACAACAAGTTGGAAGTTGCTGCATCCGAGGCGGAATCAATCGCGATGGCGCAGGCTGGTTTCACCGAAGCGTCTCACCCTGCCAGAATTGAACTTGGCTGGTACGTGGACACTGATGGCGTCGCCTCTCAA
This sequence comes from uncultured Pirellulaceae bacterium, assembly GCA_964595515.1. GTDB lineage: Bacteria > Planctomycetota > Planctomycetia > Pirellulales > Pirellulaceae > Mariniblastus. Next base: position 12,240 of record CAZQQR010000122.1, on the reverse strand, counting down.
GTTTGGGATATGACGGTCTACAACTACTACGGTAACGTGGGTGATTACGTTACGGTCGTTGATGTTAGTTCTGGCGATGTGGTCCTTCAAGAAAATCGAGGGATGTTCGCTAACGGGTCAGGTTTTACTTATGTCCCCAACCCTCATCAAACACAGGGCAATGCATTAGGTCTAATTGATGCCGACGACGCCACGAACGCGTTCTTAGATGAACAGCGAGTTTCGGTTACTCTAGAGCGACTAAACGATGACAACTTTTTGCTCATCGGTGATTGGGTCGATCTTGCTACGCTCAACAGCGGGGCACTTGCTGATGTTGATGCGGATGAACCGACTCGGGTTTATAACTATGATCGTTCTGACCCAAGGTTTGAACAGGTCGTGATCTACCATACGGTCGATCAAATCAACGAGTATTTTCATCAACTAGGGTTCGATGACGACTCAGGGGTCCCCAATGGTATCCGCGACTATCCAACACTCGCCAATGCTCACTGGGACAACGCTGACCAATCTTTTTACTCTGGCGGTAACGATGCGATTCACTTTGGTGATGGCGGAGTCGACGATGGAGAAGATGCCGACATCGTCGCGCACGAGTACGGCCACGCCATTCAAAACAACCAGAACGCAGCTTGGGGTGGCGGCGAAATGGGAGCCATGGGCGAAGGTTTTGGGGATTATCTTGCCGCAGCATTTTTCAAGCAAAGCGGTGATCCGTCCCACCAAGCCCTTCACGCTGCCGCCGTTGGTGAGTGGGATGCTTCGAGCTATTCCTTTGACGATCCACCGAACCTTCGCCGCGTCGATGGAACAAAAATGTATCCATTTGATTTGGTTGGCCAAGTTCACGCAGATGGAGAAATTTGGTCTCGTGCACTCTGGGATTTGAACGCCAATGTCGGCGGAGATTATGCGAACCAATTGATCCTAGAACATCACTTTACGTTGGGCGCAAACGCCACGATGGCGATGGCTGCCCAAGCGATTCTTCAAGCCAACGAAAACTTCAACCCGGATGATCCGACTGCGAATTACCTTGAGGTTTACCAACCGTTTGCTGCTCGCGGGATTTTGCCGAACCAATTGCTGGTTCAGTTCGAGGCTTCGACTTACGAAGTCGGTGACGCCATCACCGTTGTTGTTGCGGACGCGAACGCAGCAACTGACGCAACCATCACGCTTACCAGTGACAATGGCGATACCGAAGTCGTCCAACTAACTCGCACATCGTCTGGTCTGTTGCGTGGTACGATCACAACGGGCACCGGCCTTGGCACTCCTGGGGACGGCGAGATTAGTATTCTTCAGTCATCCAACACAATTACCGCAACGTACAACTCCACTACATTCGAGGTTGGAGAGGCGACGACACTTTTGACTAGTGAAGTCATCACCGGCACACCGGGCGACGACATCATTGTCGTTCAGATCGGTTCACCGTTTGTAACGGTCACAGTCAACGGTGAGAGTTTCGAAGTCCCCACGAGCCAGGGTTCTTATTCGATCGATGCCCTGTCTGGAACGGACACAATCACCATTCACAGTGATTCAGGTGATGATTTGAGTGAATACAGCCAAGGAAGCATCTTGGTCAACGGAACGAATTTTGATTTTGCCGGAACCAATGTAGAAATCATTCGTACGTTCGGTGGTGGTGGAAACGATATAGCGAGAATGTTCGGCTCCAACCGATCCGAAGTCTTTCGCTCCTTCAACAGTGGTGCAGGGACTTCGCTCAATGGAAACAACATTGATTTCATCGCCCACGACTACGCTCGCGTGAACGTGTTTGGCAACGGCGGTACCGACACTGCTTTCCTTGCAGATTCAGCCGGAAATGATCGCCTGTATTCAACGACTGTTTACTCAAACATTGCGACGACCGAAAGCGTTGTGAATGTTCGTGACTTTAGCAAAATTTCTGTTCACGCCACTCAAGGCGGATACGACATTGCTTCGATGGTAGGCTCCGATGGCGCTGACTTCCTTTATGCCGACGACCGGATTGCCAACTTAAAATCTGAGACGGGCGATGAAGTGGTGGCCGTTGGTTTTGATCGTGTTTGGGTTGATGGTCGAGCTGGCACCGATACCGGTAGCTTAGTTGGATCGGCAGCCGATGACATCTTCAGCTCTACCCCAACGAATTCTTACCTCTACGCGACGGGCTATTTCAACCAAGCGGTTCGGTTTGAAAACGTAACTGCGATTAGTATGGGCGGAACTGATCAAGCGATTCTTCAAGACTCTCCTGGCGACGACAATTACTACGCGGCTCCTACTCACGCGGTGCTATACAGTGCCAACTCACGAGTTCAGGCCAATGGTTTTTCCAATGTTTCCGCAATCGGAACGGCCGGATTTGATCGGGCAGCATTCGTTGACTCTGCTGGGGATGACCGATACGTTGCTCGCCCCAACAGCGCTTTCATGCAAGGCGAGGGGTATCTCAACTACGCTCAAAACTTCAATGGAGTCTCCGGCAGAAGTACATTTGGAAATGATGTCGCCTATCTGCACGCTTCGCAGCAAGACGATTTCTTCTTTGGCAGCAAAGCAAAGAGCTTCCTCACCGGCAGCACGTTCTTCAACCAAGCATTTGACTTTGGAAACGTAACTGCCTACCTGAGCAGTGCCGGCCATGACGTCGCGACTTTCGAAGATTCAAGAGGCGACGATACGTTCGTCGGACTGAACGATCGTGCCGTGCTTTACGATGACGAATACCTTGTGTTCACTACAGGATCAGATCTGTCGATCGCTAAAGCTCTCAACGGAGGTACTGATTCATTGGCAACCAAAGACATTGAGTTTGAGATCCGTCTCAACGGCGATTGGACTTAATTGAATAGCCGCGATTGCAACGCCAACTTATTTGAGTTAACAAAGCCGGGAAACACCCGGCTTCTTTTTTTGGTCCAATTGCATCCGGTCTTTTTTCCATAGATGCAACCCAAAGTTCAATCCACTACGATGGTTGAATGGATACGACCTCTGAAAGTTTGCTGTTTCGCCTGCAGTCACCTGCGATCAGTCGCGTGAGCGGCGTTTCCAATTCGAACCGTCTAGATTCAAGCACCGATCAATCCGCCTGGAAACGCTTCGTAGAAATTTATACGCCGCTTATTTTCTATTGGGCTCGCAAAACAGGCCTGGGCCAAGCGGACTCGGCGGATCTCGTTCAAGAAGTCTTGACTCTCGTGTTCCGGAAACTTCCAGAGTTTCAATACGACAAAAATCGGAGTTTTCGTGGTTGGCTCCGCACGCTGACGATCAACAAATACCGAGAAGCTCGGCGCCGAAAATCAGCCGGCATGAAGCTCGCGTCTGCTTCGATGTTGGAAGAACTTGCTCCGGTTGCAAGCGCCGAATCTACATGGGATTTTGACTACGCCAAATCACTGGTCGCCGAAACGATGCGCTGCATGAAGGCCGATTTTGCGCCGTCGACATGGGAAGCCCTAACACTTGTATTCACAGCCGGAAAATCTGTCGAACAAGCCGCCAACGAAACCGGCGTTAGCAATTGGACGATCTACTCCGCAAAATCACGACTCATGAAACGTTTGAGGACGGAACTCAGTGGGCTGCTCTAGCGTAAAGACGTTTTGGCATCCGAAAAATCAAAAAAAAATTTGCTTTGTCGCCACAATATTCTTTTTGAAGCGCATAGCCTTTTATGTTCCCGTTTTACACGGGCTCGAAAACCCGATCGGTGAGAAAACATGAAAGCCAATCCATCCGCCAATTGCCCGAAACCGCAAACCCTGAAGGACTTTCTCCAAGG
>CAZQQR010000122.1:6949-8350 GCA_964595515.1 uncultured Pirellulaceae bacterium | reverse complement strand
TCTCGGCAGATTCAAAGCCTGATCGAACGCCTGATTGATCGCGATTCACTGGCAACGCAACAACACAATCCGCCGAACCCGGCGATGCAATCTGAGTTAATGGCGGATCGTGCGGCAGAAGTTTTGCGTCATGTCACTACAGCAGGACCAGACGAGACAACGGAGAAATCGCTTGGAAACATTGGTGACTACCGCTTGATTCAGCTGATTGGCGTCGGCAGCACTGGAGTCGTTTTTCACGCGATTGACAGAACACTTGACCGCAGCGTCGCGTTAAAGGTTCTTCGACCTTCACTCGGTTCGGTCGCAAGAGAACGCTTCATGGCCGAAGCTCGATCAGCTGCTCAGATTGAACATGCCAATGTTGTAACCATCTATCAAGTTGGCCAGCAGGATCGACTGGCCTACATCGCAATGCAGTGGCTCCCGGGGGAAACGCTGGAGTCCAAATTTTCTCGGCTTCAAACAACGTCGGAGGATGAAATTCGTGCAATCGTTGCAAAAGTCGCCAGTGGTTTGACGGCAGCGCACTCGAAGCAGATTGTGCATCGCGACATTAAACCAGCCAACGTTTGGATCTGTGAAGACACCAACGAAGTTAAGATTCTCGATTTTGGATTGGCAAGAATAGCCGATGACGATCCCGGTCTCACCGCCACTGGAATGCTTGCTGGGACCCCCAATTACATGTCGCCAGAACAATCGAAGGGCCAAGAGCTGGATGGACGAAGCGACTTGTTTTCGCTTGGTTGCATCATGTACCGCGCCTTAACCGGGCGACTGCCATTTCGAGCTCCCTCCATTCTGGCAACGCTACAAGCAATTCAGCTTGAGACGCCAATCCCGCCCATCGTTTTACGCGAAGACATCTCTCAAGACATCTCAGATTTGACAATGTGCTTACTGGAACGACATCCGTCGAACCGTCCGGATTCTGCCAGCCAGCTATTACAAATGCTGGAATCAGAACGCTGCCAATGGCAGACACAAGTGAAGCACTCCCCGAGTTCTCCAGACAGCAATCCAGCCGTTCAAACCAGCGATAACATCGCGAACCCCACTCCAACAGGCCTGAGAGTTGATTCGCAGGAATCGAAACTGCCGCCACCTACCAAAACAACGAATAAGCTCATCAGGAATTGGTGGCTTGCTCCAGCGGCGATTGCAATGTTGATTGGAGGACTACTATTTTCACCGCAGATTATTCGAATCATTTCTGATCAAGGTGAAATCGTTGTCGAAACGTCTGATGAGAATATTGAGATCAACATTTTGCAAGATGGCAAAATTGTCCGGGTACTCGATACCAAAACTAACAAGTCGTTCAACATTCGGTCCGGCAGTTACGAGATCGAAGCCGTTTCTTCAGGAGATGCCGATCCGAAAAACACTTTCCAAATC
>CAZQQR010000122.1:4115-6849 GCA_964595515.1 uncultured Pirellulaceae bacterium | reverse complement strand
AACGACAGAGTTTTCTCTTGAGCGAGATCGATAAGAATCTCAACGAGTTAAAGATATCCAAGCATGAACTCAGCGAGAAATTCGGCGCCAGTCATCCCCGAATTAAATCGGTGGAATCGCAGATCGGATTTTTGGAGACGCAAAGAGCAGGGCTGGAACAAGAGATGCGGGAATCCTCTGCGACGGCTCAAGGTTGGGTCAACCCACCGAACGGTTCCAACAAAGTATTCGATGGAAAGGGGTTTCAACACTGGGTCAATGTGGCGATGTTCGACCAGCATACTGAGACGATCTGCCTGGCCCTAAAAGCCTGCTCAAAACTTGCAACACTGGATTCAGAAAAGCAGCAATTGATGCAGATATTTTCACGACTTGTTCGGCTTCATGGCAGCAACTTCATCGGAGCTTCGAAGGAATCAGATCAATTCACCAGTGCGTTCAACGATACTTTGAAAACACTTTCAACTGACGAGGCAATCGACTTCCTGTTGGCTGAAATAAAGTCTGGAAATAAGAAAAGTCGATCCTATTGCGACCTGCTGTTGTCCCAAGGGTTCTTACACAACCAGATGGACTCAAACAACGCGGGTGACATTGCCAAAACACTGATCGCCCGAGGTATCGAGTTGCTTGAGACCTTAGAAGTTGGCATCAAAGAAGACGAGTCGCTCGTCCCAATTTTTAATGGCGTGGTCAACTTGTTGGCGTCGCAGCCTCGCGATTCCCAGCCTGTCGAATCAAACGATAGAGCGTTCCGCGATTGGATCAAGCAAAAATATTTTGGCGAAAACTCGATGACGCTCGAGAAAACACGGCTCGGATTCGGATTCCTCGCAAACGCCTTCTTGGCAGACGAAACTGACTTTTTCGACCTGTTGGTCGACCGGTTTTTTAACAAGTCGATCAGCAAAACCGAACGTGATCAAATCTTTACGCAAATCGGTAGATCTGAAAACGGTGACAAAAAAGCGATGACGTTGATCTTGATTCTTTCCAAGATGTTTCCCAATGAAGCCAAGATTTTTGAACCGGTTTTGACCCACGAAGAACATATTTCACCGTCGTTCAAGACAGCAAAACGAAGCGGTGCTAAACCCGTATTTTCTTCGCTCAATTCCATTTTCCACAAACAGAATGGTGGGGTTGCTGGCGAGCACCCAAACCGTTTCAGCACCGAATATCCAGTAATGTTTAATGACAATGTAGGCTTGGGTGGTTGGTTCGGTTTTTCTGGAGGCGGAGGAGGGGGCGGTTACTTTCCCAGCTCGGCCTTCGCTTTACCAGCTGGAGCTAGAGGCGAAAGAACTGTTGTCTACCAAGAAAACGGACAGCAGATGACGGCAAAAAAAGTTTCTGGGCCCGCTACCATTACACGTAGAGTCGTAACATTACTTTGGACGATGGAGCCGGCGCTTTCTGAAGAATTCAAATCAGATGTACTGGTGCCTTTTCTGGATGAAATGGCGGGAGTGATCAAGAACGGCGAAGACAAGAAACTGTTCGAGCAGCTCTCAGTCATTCGTGATGTTTACGCTTTGATTTTGCGCTGTGAAGGAAAGATCCAACCATTGAATCTGAACGGCGTCGCGAGTGAAGACGAAGCCATGTATAACGGAACCGAAGATTCCAAATTTCCAGTGAGTGAATTTGTACTGGAAGCATTGCGACCATCGGTGGACAACGCAATGAACAGCATATCGGACGGAGGGATATTTTAACGAGTTTTGTCGGTAGCGGATCGCGGCCAATGACGATTGAGGTTTTGTGATCGTTCTGGATTTGATAGCTTTTGTGCTGTCGCAACCGATTCGCATCTTGGACATTCCATGCAGGACTCACAAACAGAGCAAGGTGAAGAGCCCAACAAGCTCTGGTTGTCCGCTGCAATCATTTTTTCTTTGATTGCATTCGCGTTTTCCATCGCTGCCAATCAGAACACGGTTGACCTCGATCTTTTTCATGAAATCAGTTTGGTTCGCCAAGCTCTTAGCGAAGACAAATTCCCGACGACAGATGATTTTGCTTACACGCCAACCGTTAACCCGGTCGTGCACCACGAATGGGGAACGGGTGCGGTCCTGTTTACCGTCATCAAGAGCCTGGGATTCAAATCTCAAGGTTTGATGTTCCTCAAGTATTTGCTGGTCGTTCTGATTTGCCTTGGTTGTTACCTCGCGGCACGGTTACGGGGCGTATCACTATGGGTGTTTGCTCCGTGTGCCGGACTGGCTTTGATGTTGGGCGGGCAAATCGGTTTCACCACGATTCGCGCTCAACTGTTCACGATGTTCTTTCTCACCGTTCAGTTCATGTTTTTAGAACTGGATCGACAGGGCCAAAAGCAATGGATTTTGCCGTGGCTGATGATGGTCGTGGTTTGGGCCAATATGCACGCAGGTATCGTTTCCGGACTTGGGATATTTGGATTTTATGTTGTCTTCCGATTTGTGGATGGATTTCTTGGATTCAACAAGAACGAGAACAGCAGCGATGATTCTCCAGAACCCCAGCCCGCTCGCTCTTTCTTGTTTCGAATTGCTCAAGGACTAGACGCCAGCAATTTAATGCTGTGGACGTTGGTAGCTTCGTTTGCATTATTGGCAGCCAATCCTTACGGACTCGATTTGCCCAAATACCTGTTCTATGGGGTCTCGCTCGACCGACCAACCATCGGAGAATGGGCACCACTTTTTAAGGCAGGTTTAGATCCAACGTTTTATGGGATTTTCGTCGC
>CAZQQR010000122.1:0-4015 GCA_964595515.1 uncultured Pirellulaceae bacterium | reverse complement strand
TTATCGGTTTGCTTTTTTCTGTTTTAGCAATCAACCAATCGTTTTGGAAATTGCACGTGCCGACCGGTTTTGAGAACGACAAGACTCCGACGCTTAGATTTCCTGTAGGAGCGGTCAACCATCTCAAACGATCACGTTTTCAAGGGAACTTGATGGTGCCGTTCATCTCAGGAGCATTCGTTTCGTGGAACCTCTATCCGCAAGTCAAAGTCAGCATCGACAGCCGCTACGAGGTCGCGTATCCGCCCGAATCTCTCATCGACAACGAATGCTTTTATAATGCCGAAGAAGGTTGGCAAGCGATTCTATCCAAGCATGATACGCACGCTGTTTTGGTTCCGGCCTCTTCCAAAGTTAGCGAAAAGATGAGCGAGACCGATTGGGATCTGCACTATCAGGATCCCGCGTTCTCTATTTACTTCCGGAACTTCCCCATCAAGAATCCGGTCATTTCTGAGACTTCGGATTTTGAATGGGACTTTTAGCAAAGTCGCAACTCAACGGCCCTGACTTTGTGCGGCCCGCACAATTCCGAAGCGATCTTTGCACTAACACCCTCGCCACCCAAGAACGATCGAAGTAACTCGACGGCTTGATCACGATGGCACATCCGGGATTCCGTGGTCGTTCATATCGTTTTGCTTCAAAATAAGTGGGCCTAACGGGAATTTACTCTGCATTACCCCGTAAACACCCCCAATCCATGGCTTGAGGGGGTTGTACGAATCGTTACGCGTATTATTCTGGGATAACCAATGACTGCTAGCTCTTCTGCTATCACCGCTGCTCCCCACGATTCCCTGAGGACGATCCATGAAGTTCCGAAAGTTCCCTTTCCTATTTTTAATCGGACTTTTCTCGTCCCTTTTAGCTGTTAACGCTAATGCTCAGCTCAATTTCAACTTTTTGAGCAGTACTGGAAACGCGAATGCTGACGCGGGATTTCAAATGGCGGCGGACTACGTGTCCAGTCAGTTTGATGACGCTGTGACGATCAACATTCGTCGTGGATTTTCTGGGCTTGGAGGAAACACACTTGCCCAAGCCGGTTCTGAAGATGATACCTACTCATTTTCTGATTTTAAGACAGCGATTGCAGGTGACATAACATCCTTTGATGATCAGACGTTTTCGAGTAATTTGCCAACGGGGAATTTCTTCTCGGTCTACATCAATGAAACGAATGAAGCGACTGGTAACAGTTTCCAAAATCCTTATGTAGATAACGATGGGGGCGCGAACAACAGGACTGTGCGATTGCACCACGCTAACGCAAAAGCGTTAGGCCTTCGAGATGCAACAGACTCAGCACAAGACGTGGGTATCACGTTCAACAGCTCGTTCACTTGGGATTTTGATCCAACAGATGGAATCGATAACGGTGCGATCGATTTCGTCGGTGTAACAATTCACGAAATTATGCATGGACTTGGGTTCTCCAGTGGCGTAGATGTTCTCGATTTCGAGGATAACGATGACGGGGACTTCAATGACAATCAGTTTATATTCGTAAACTCGCTCGATTTTGCCCGGTTTTCTGCGGACGCGCTCAACGAAGGTGCGGACATTGATTGGACAGCTGACAATCGTGCGAAGTTTTATTCGATTGATGGCGGACTGACACCAGGTAGTGCCCTTGGTGGAGGTATTGATCACTTTTCCCGAGGTACTGAGAACGGAGATGGCAACCAGGCTAGCCATTGGCGTGACGGTTTAGGATTGGGAATTATGGACCCAACCTCAGCGCCTGCAGGAAACGCGAATGTTGTTTCTGAGCTTGATCTTCAAGCCCTCGATATCATTGGATGGAATCGAGTTGGAGCGAGTGTTCCTGAACCAGGTTCTGCTATGATTCTTGCTCTTTTCTGTGGCGGTCTTGGGCTAACGCGACGACGCAGGCGTTAGATCCAATCTGGAAACAAAATCGTTAACGAAACAAAAAGCCAGTCTCGCGAAGAGACTGGCTTTTTTGTTCAGCGTCGAACTTGGTAATCGAAGATTCTAACTCGGCATGACAAAATTCGAATCGGCGATCATTTAACCGAATCTGCAAAGACTTGCATGTCAGCAGCATAGCCATCTATCCGCTCGCTCATCGCCTTCTTTGCCAACACGAGATCATCTAGCTCGGCTGGATCAACGCAGGTGAACATATAGAATTTCACTTTTGGTTCGGTCCCTGATGGACGAGCAGCGACATAGTTGCCGGGAATCGCTGTCTCGAAAATCAGAACATTGCCGGTGGGGCCGTCGAATGGCTCACTGGAACCGTCCGGGAAAAATCGTTTCCCAACGGAATAGTCCTTCAGAGAAACCACCTCGATCCCTCCCAGCGATGTTGGAGTTTCACTGCGAAACTTCGCCATCAACTTGTTCATTCGCTTCATTCCATCCGAACCTTCCATCCGAATGTTTACTAAACGTTCCTGATGGTATCCGTATTCTTGATAAAGATCGTCAAGGTACTCGAACAGGGATTTGCCCTGTGATTTGACCCACGCGGCAAGCTGTGTCATCAACATGCAAGCAACCGCGCCATCTTTGTCGCGGCAGTACTTGCCAACCAAGAATCCGTGTGATTCTTCGGTTCCATACACAAACCCGTCAGGCCCCTGTTGGTCCATCACATTACATATCCATTTGAAACCGACCAAATTGTCGTCAAAGCATTGAACCCCGTATCCATCACAGATCTTCTTTAACATCCGAGTAGTCACGAGCGTGGTCACCACGTAATTTTCTGGCGTTAGATTTCCAGCTTCTTTGCGCTGCTGCAATACAAACGCGCCTAAGAGGGTACTTAGTTGATTCCCATTAAGTGTTCGCCACTCGCCTTGTTGGTCAAGCGTAACCGGTGCGGCTGCCCCCATTCGATCACAGTCTGGGTCAGAAGCCAGGATTAACTCGGCTCCGGTCGTTTTTGCGTGTTCGATGATTGCATCAAAAACTACTGCGTTCTCCGGATTGGAAACGTGACCGGGCACGTTAGGGAAATCGCCACTTGGTTCTCGGTGAGGCTCGTAAATTTCCAGCTCATTGAAACCGACTTTGTTTAAAAGCGATTTGACGTTGAATTCGCCGACACCGTGCAAGGGTGAAAAGATAACTTTAAGATCCCTCGGGCCGTCGAAACTGTGCTGCAAGTGCTCAGCCATCAATGCAGCATCCGTTTCCTCGCGGACCATGTGAACTTTTCCGTCCGCGACCGCTTGGTCAAAGGGCACGGTTGGAATCTCATCCACATCGCTGACTTTTGCAATCACGCATTTGTCATGTGGCGGAATTAGCTGAGCACCATTTGACCAATAGACTTTTACGGCATTATCGCTGGGAGGATTGTGGCTGGCCGTTACCATGATTCCACAATCGCAGTTCTTGTATCGAACGAGATACGACAATTCAGGTGTGCTGCGATAGTCGTCGAGAAAGAAAACTTCAAACCCGTTGGCGACCATCACGCTCGCGCAAAGTTCAGCGAACTCGCGGCTTCGATGACGTGTGTCATAGGCGATTCCCATTCGCCACGGTCCGTCAGGCTTAAATTCCTTTACATATTCTGCCAGTCCTTGAGCGCTTTCGCCGATCGTGCGTTCGTTGATCGCATTGGAACCAAACGGATACATCATTCCTCGGCGACCACCAGTTCCAAATGGAATCACCGTCCAAAACACGTCGTCGAGTTCTTTCCATTTCTCATCGTCGATATGTTCAACGATGGCTGGTGCATATTGTGAATACCGCGATTCAGTCAACCAGGCCTCAATATTCTCAATCGCAGTCGCTGAAAGCTTGCCCGCATCCACGGCTGATTTGACCTTCTTCAATGCAGACTGTGCATCAACGGCTGAACTGGAAGAATTCTCTGACATGTTTTTCCCTGACTATCGGCTGACTTCAAAAATTTGCTTCGTGGCTACTGTCGTTTGGCAAATAATGATATTGCCATCCTAAAGCCACATTGGTTCGACTTAAAATCGAAAATATACGACTGAAACGATGCCTTGAACAGACGGAT
>CAZQQR010000121.1:4981-14709 GCA_964595515.1 uncultured Pirellulaceae bacterium | reverse complement strand
ATTTGAGATTTGAAATCCCCTTTAACCAGTCAGCTTGACCCGAAGATCTTCAATTCCTTTTTCAAGCCAGCGATAAACCGTCCGTTCACTCTTGCGACGCCGTTTGGCGATTTCTTCGATCGTCAATCCATCGCAAATCAAACGAATTGTCCCTTGATACGGCTCGGGAATTCTGCCGATCAGTTCATGAAAATCCAGACGTTCATCGACTTGTTTTCGATACTCGATCAAAGGATGTTGTGATTCGTCCGTGATCGAGTAGCCATGCATATTTCGAAACTGTCGCAACCCTTTTTGGCAGCAACGATTGATGATGGTTGCCAGAAACGCACTGAACGTTCCGCGCTCCGGCTTGAACCCCAACGACACATCTCGCTCAATGGAACGAGCAAAATAAACAAGTGCCTCCTGCCGAACATCGTCTTTGTTGTGAAACGGCAAACTGCACCGCTTGAGTGCATAGGCGGCCGAGTCGTCCAGTCGCCGATTAAACCATGGATCATCCGAGAACACTTGCCAGACATCTGTCCAATGAAGACAGGTTTGACAAGCTTCGAAGTGCTTCGCTGCCAGGCACTCAACCGGGCTCAGAGACTGGGACGCTGTAATCATTAACGGCTCTTTCCACTTGGGTCAAACAAGACAAGACGGTACGACAAAGACGAAACAACCGACGGCCAGCGTTCGTCCTTCAAACTAATACCAGCGTCCCTTCAAAGTTTGACATTGGGTTTCTCAGGCGACGTCCTGCCAGTTGTAAAAAACCACTCCATCCGAGTTTTTCAGATAGTGTAATTTTGTCCAATTGTCGTGACGCGTTAGGTCACTCGACTTCAAAACGAAAAGAAATTCAAAAAGAAAATGCGAGGCCCAATCGCAGTCAAAAAACGCTCCTGTTTAGGCCGCATTTTTAAGTCAATTTCCTCACTCGAAAACGACGCCATTTCGAGCCAACGCTTGTCGGTTTTTTCAGGGGCCATTTGTTGCGTTGTGATTTTCTGTTTCAAAAATCTTTTGGCATCCGTCAGCAACTGACTCGCAATAGGAGGTGCAATACCGAAACACGATTCGTTTCGAAATCAATCTTTAGCAAACCATAAAACCACGTAAAAACAGGGACTCACATGTCATTTCGCCAACGCGCCCAAATGAAACTTCTCCGTCGAGCACTTCGAATCGAGATTCGTTCTCGCAACGAATATTGCGAGTCGTTGATTCGACTTGCGCTAGATGATGAGGCTGTGTTCGCGACGCTTTATGACTCGTCGATGCACCGCGTCAAACGTTTTGCGACCTCAACTCAAGCGTTCGCCGTCACCGCAAATAAAGATGGCGCACCGATCGTGGACAACCTGTTGAAACTCTTTCAATGGTTCGTCACCAACGGTCCTCTCTTGATTGAAATCATTGAACAGATTGTGGGACTGTTCGGCTCAGTCGCAAAAGCGACCGAAATCTGCGAAGCCGAAACAATGTTTGTCGAGTAGCAAATTTCCTTCACGCCAAACACTCTCTTACGTCATCTCAATGAGGTAATCATGCGTATCAAAACAGTTCTTACTTCAATCACGCTGCTGACCCTGTTTGCCACGTTGGCCTTCAGCCAAATCAACTCACTAAACATTGTTGGCCCCGAGCAAATTCAACCGGGCCAGTTGGTTCGGCTAACTGCAGAGTTGAACGAAAAAGAATCGCCATTTTGGATTGTGCTTCATCCGGCGGACTTGGATTACGAACAGGTCGAAGACGGCCACCGACTGATCTTTTCTGTTGGATGCCGACCCGAGAAAACGATTGTCGTCATGCTGCTTGCCCAGCAAGTCATCGATGGCCGAATCGAAACCCGGCAGTTACTTCGGCGAATCAAAGTTCTAACGGATCTAGGTGACCCAACCATCCCCGGTGATCAACCACAACCGGAACGAAAACCACCTGTCGACAACGAGTTCTTAAAGGCGGCCTCGGCAGCATTTGCGACCGTGACCCTGCCTTCGGCGCGTCAAAAAAGCCAACGGATCGCGAACAACTTTGAAGCGATCGCAAACCGTTGCCAGCAAAACGAATTCAAAGATCGATCCGCCGTTTGGTTGACGCTTTCGAGCATGAATTACGAAACACTCGACGGAGACACTGAACCCTGGGAGTCGTTTGCAATCGCGATCCAGATTGCCTTCAAAGAACTGCAACTCAAAGACACATTCAGCCACGCCCTTCCGCTTCGAACCGTCGCGGCAGCCATTCGAAAAGGAACCAAACAATGAGCAACTACCAATTGCCTCCCGTGCGGAAAGACAGCCCACCAATGACCACCAGCGCGATGGGTCAGCAAACCGATTGGGGATTGAGAGAACGGAGAATGCCTGAACTTTGGAACCGAAGTGCTGGCGAAGGAATTCTTGTCATTATTCTTGATACCGGCGTTCCACAGCATCGCGATCTTCCCAAACCGCTATTCACTTTTAATTTCAGTAGCTCACTTTCTAAATTTGACCACAACGCCCATCAAACTCATTGTGCGGGAATTGTGGCCGCTGAAAACAATGAACTGGGGGTCGTCGGCTGGGCTCCAAAAGCAACTCTGGCTCATGTCAAAGTTCTGAACGACAACGGGGTTGGCTCAACCAGCTGGATCGAACAAGGAATTCGTCAGTCAACGCGAGCCTGGATCGCCCGGCGAAAAGACTTTGCTGGCTGCATCATGAGCATGTCGCTTGGTGGTCCATTCGATGAAGACCAGGAAGACGCGATCATGCGTGCAGAAGAATCCGGAATTGTGATCGTAGCAGCCGCCGGCAACAGTGGATTCGGCAGAGGGAAATCTTCCACCGTCGACCATCCCGGAGCATCTCCTCTGACAATCGGCGTAGCTGCTTATCGACGTGATGGAAAGATCGCCAAATTTTCAAGCGGTGGTCCAGAAGTCGACATCGCAATGCCAGGAGAAGAAATCCTTTCAACTGTTCCAGGCAACAAGTACCAAGTGATGTCGGGAACTTCGATGGCGACACCCGCGGCCGCCGGCTTGCTTGCCTGTGCACTTTCCAGTCGACCCAACGATGAAAAAATTCGGACGATTGAGGGTATGCGAGAATTTTTAAAAAATCATGCCGAAGATCGAGGGCAACTTGGAAAAGATAATCGGTTTGGGTTTGGCGTTCCTATCGCAGAAGATCTCGTCCGCGATCAAGAGTACTGGTTTTTCTAAAGCTTCGACGTTTCTACTACTTACTTTTTCTAGTTTCTATCCAACATGAACTCATCTCTTACGATCACCACACTCCAAGCGTTGGGCCAAGTCGAACTGCTGACCAAGCTAGTCGAAAACGGAATCATTGCAGCCGCGTTTTTGTATATTCTCTACTGGCTCTTGAATAAGCAAAGCCAACTGGTAAGTGAAAATTCTAAACGGACTCAGCTGACCAACATCGAAGTCGCTCAATCCATCCGCGGCATGATCAACATTGTGATGGGCATGCAGCAACAGCTAATGCTGCACGACCTCACCGTGACTGGACTGGCACCAACAGACGAAGCCGATTCAGATTTAAAAGATTCGTTGGCGTACAAAAAATATTCGGAAGTCATGTCCACGCTTGAAGAACAACGCGCGCTCATTCGGCAGATGAATGAATCTGCAGAAGTCCGGATGAAAGAGCTACGGACGTAACGGTCCTTAAACGCAAAATTCGAAACCCGAAAAACGAAATCAATCGTCGCTCTACTCTAAAAACGCTCAAACGAAAACCAAATGCATTTGAGAACCGAGTGCTCGGTGAGCGAGCAAACTCCACCGTCGTGCTGAAATGAAAGCAGCATCAATTAAAAAAGCCAGCCCCTGAGGCGATAGGGGCTGGCTGAATGCGAGATGTGGAATCTCGACTTGGTGAGTAAAAATGGAGCGAACGAAGGAGGCAATAGCTTCGGGAGATCAAGAAAAGGATCGTTCGCTCCAAAACGAAGTAACGCAAGCAGCGTGCCAAACTCAAATAAGTGCGTTTCTTCCTGCTTTTCCTCGATATATGCTGCCCAAAACGTTCTTTGCCGCTTTCAATATTCTTACTCCGAGACAGTTGTCTCAGCCTGAGACGAAATGTCTTTCAACTTTTGATCCAGCAATGGCACTTTCTTTCGGATCCCAAAATCGCCGTCTATGACAGAACCGATGACCTCACAATCGGCTTAGGGCAAAGAACGATGTTTTGCGCGACGAATCTCGTGATTGGCGTTGAGAATAGGGGATCTGGGTGATGTTGACCCATAACGTTAGCAAGTCAAAATTGGTCTCCCTTGATTCTTGGGGATCCGGTTCTTTTGAGCGAAAAGCGTCTCCTTAGACGAACAAAAATCGGCTTGGACGAGTCCTGAATAAGCTTGCTGTTGTTTCGAACAAGTAAGTTCCTGTATTAAGTGATGTCGTAATTCGGGTTATCGAAGATTTTGCTTCCGCCATTAAGTGCGACATTTGTGTTGCTAAAACTTAACGCCAATCGAGTTCATGCCAGATTCTCAACCAACGACTTCACCTGACTCGAAGGATGAACCGGCTCTTGTCCAGATTCAGCCTCCAAACTCGGAAGTGGATGAGAATCAAATCAACCCCTCCAACACGCCACTTGAACTCGTCGAGTGGGGCCTCGAACATTTTGCAGGTCAAAAAATCGTTCTGACGACTTCGTTCGGGATGGAAGGTTGCGCATTGATGGACATGTGCGCCAAAGCCATCGAGAAGAAAAATCTCGAGCCGCTGGAAATCGCGTGCATCGACACTGGCTTCTTTTTTCCCGAAACGAAACAGCTTCGTGAAAAGCTAATTGAAAAATACAGTTGCTTGAACTTCGTCACCTGGGAAACCGACGTCTCGGTAAAACAACAAGGCGAGGTATACGGAGAGAACCTTTGGAAGAATAACCCGAACATGTGTTGTCACATTCGTAAGGTTCTTCCGATGCAGGAAAACGTAATCAACTATCAAGTCTGGCTAACAGCGCTTCGCCGATCTCAAACCGAACATCGTGCTGACATTCCCGTCATTGGATGGGACTGGCGATACCAGTTGCTTAAGTTCTGTCCGCTGGCAACTTGGACTCGAAAACAGGTTTGGGAATACATCCAGGAAAACGAAGTACCTTTCAACCAGCTTCATCTTCAGAACTACCCCAGTGTCAGTTGCTACCACTGCACCAAACCTGTTCCAGGTTCCAGCCCCGATTCAGACGCACGTTCTGGTCGCTGGGAAGGCAAAGACAAAGACGAATGCGGTTTGCATTTCTCAATCTAAAAACAACACGTTACTCACTCAATCCGAAACTCATTTTTGTAACATCATGGCCAAAGAAAAAACTGATCCGTCGAAAGTTGAAGTCGCTAAAAAGAATGGCCGACTCCTTCGCGGCACGATTCATGAGACTCTTGAGAATCCAGAGCTGGAGTGCTTTTCCGAAGACGATCTTCAACTGCTCAAATTTCACGGCTCCTATCAACAGGACGATCGCGACTTGCGAAAATCTCGTCGAGCAGAAGGATTGGGAAAAGCTTACAGCTACATGATTCGAATCTGTTTGCCTGCCGGCCAGATGACTCCCACTCAATATATCGAACTCGACCGGATGGCGGACGAGTTCGCCAATGGTTCCATTCGAATCACGACGCGTCAGGCGATTCAATATCACGGCGTCCTCAAGGGCGAACTTCGTGAAACCATGAAACAGATCAACGAAGCCATCATGACGACATTGGCGGCATGTGGTGATGTTTGTCGAAACGTGATGGCCACGGCGGCACCGATTAAAGATGCGATCCACGAAACGATTCGGCAAACTGCTCACGAAGTTGCCGCCGATCTTCGACCTGCCACAAAAGCCTACTACGAACTCTGGATCGATGGCAAAAAAGAAGTCAGCACCAAAGAAGACGAGCCGTTTTACGGTGATACTTATCTTCCGAGAAAATACAAAGTCGGAGTAACGGTTCAAGGTGACAACCAGATCGACATTTACTCCTATGACGCAGGTCTGATTGGGATTGTCGAAAATGACAAACTGGTCGGTTGGAACGTGGTGGCAGGTGGTGGGCTTGGAATGAGTCACGGCCGGCCCAACACGTTTGCTCAGATTGCCGAACAGATTGGTTTTGTGGCGATCGAAGACGGTGTCACTGCCATTCGAAACGTCGCCTCCATTTATCGAGACTTTGGTAATCGCGCTGACCGGAAACAAGCGAGACTGAAGTACTTGATCGACAAGATGGGTGCTGACGAATTCAAAGCCGAATTCAAAAAACGTTGTGACTTCGACGTTCACGATTGGAAACCGATTCCTGCAGCCTCCAATCAAGACTGGATGGGAAAACACGCTCAAGGAGACGGAAAATTCTTTTACGGCGTGTTTGTCGAAAACGGCAGGATCAAAGACACCGATACTGCCAAAATTCGAACGGCATTTTTGAAGATCGTCAAAGAGCTTCAATGCCCCTCCACTCTGACGGCTCAGCAGAGCATTCTATTCAACGATTTGTCAGAAGAAGACGTTGAGAAGATTCAAACGATTCTCCGCGAACACAACGTGGCTTTGATCGAAGACATCTCCAACGCCAGACGTTATTCAATGGCTTGCCCAGCCATGCCAACATGCGGGTTGGCGGTCGCGGAATCGGAGCGTGCTCTGCCCGATCTAATGACGGACATCGAAGGCAAACTGGATGAGCTTGGACTCGCTGATTCACAACTGACCATTCGCATGACGGGTTGCCCCAACGGATGTGCGCGCCCCTACACCGCCGACATCGCGCTGGTTGGCCGAAGACCCGGCGTGTACCACTTGTTTGTCGGTGGACGACTTGCAGGTGATCGAATGGCAGATCTATACGCGGCCGATATCAAGATCGAAGAGACAATCTCGACGCTTGAACCGTTATTGATCAGCTACGCCAGCAACCGAATCGGCAAAGAGTGCTTGGGCGACTATTACCGCCGGTTGTTAGGGCAAGAAGAACCTCGTCGGCGGGTGACTGGCAAGGAAGAAGCCACGTTTGATTCCGTCGCCCCCAAGCTTGTCCAAATCGAGGCTTAAATGAATCGGTCGCTCGTTCTTGCCGCCCATGGTTCGATGGCGGCGAACAATTCGAACGCTCCCTTGTTTGAGCTGGCTCGACAAATCGAGAAACTGGATCGTTTTTCGGTTGTTACCCCAGCCTTTCTTAACGGCGATCCATTGATGACCGATGTACTTCAACAATTGCCGGTTGGGGATGTCGTTGTCGTGCCAGTCATGACGAGCGAGGGATACTACCTCAGGAAGCTCCCTGAGAAATTTGCTGAGAATCCGAACCATAGCGATTTTCAATTGACCATCACCCGAGTGGTTGGCGTGCATGAAACGATCCCATCGCTGGTGGCCAATCGAATCACTTGGATGCTCCGTCAACAGCAGTTACCTCCCGGAGACACAACCGTTGTCGTTGTCGGGCATGGGACAAGGAAAAACAAAAACAGTGGTCGCTCAACGATCGAGTTGACTGCGAAGGTCGCCAACCAAGTTCGTTCCTTGATGGACACTGAAAACGATTCGCTTAGCGGGCTCAAGTTCAAAGTCTGCTTTCTCGATCAAGATCCGTCCATTCAGCGCGCAGCAAGATCGATCAAAACCAAAAACACGCTTGTTATTCCTTTCTTGATTAGTCGCGGGCCACATTCAACCGAAGACGTCCCGGAGGCGTTTGGGCTTCCGACAGGTCCGCAAATAGAATTCCCGCTGATCTCCAAGAATCAGTTTGTTTCTAAGAATCAGTTTATCGCTGAGAATCAGATTGGAACCTGCATCTGCGACTATCCGGTTGGGATGCTTCCGGGAATCGCTGAGATCTGTGTCGATCTTGCTGAGAAGGCCATCGTTGCTGACTCTAGCAAACAAGCAACAGAAAACACCAACGAGGTCGCATCATGATTTGTCGAAGCGGTTCTGTGTACCTTGTTGGAGCGGGTCCTGGCGATCCAGAATTAATTACCGTTCGCGGCATGCGTTTGATTCAATCGGCCGATACGATTGTCTATGATCGCCTGATTCCAATGGAAGTTCTGGACTGGGCTCGTGAGAATGCACAGCTAATCGACGTTGGTAAGTATCCGGATCATCATCGGATCAGTCAGGAACAGATCAACGAGCTGTTGGTTTTGCATGCCAAAAAAGGTGACATTGTGGTCCGGCTCAAGGGCGGCGATCCGTTCGTTTTTGGGCGCGGCCAAGAAGAGATCGAGGCCTGTCGAATAGCGAGTGTTCCCTGCCACATCGTTCCCGGTGTGAGTAGCTGCATCGCTGCTCCGGCGGCGGCTGGTATTCCGGTAACGCTGAGAGGAATCGCTCGATCGTTCACGGTCGTCACTGGTCAATCAGCCCGCGGGCTTGCCAAACACGAATTGGATTACCACTGTCTGGCCGGAACTGACACCATCGTATTGATGATGGCTCGTAAAAACCTTCGAGCAATCACAACTGGTCTGATCGAAGCCGGTCGTGATCCAGAAACTCCGGTAGCCTGTATTGAAAAAGCCACCTTTGAGAATCAACGTGTGACCTATTCAACGCTCTACGGAATTGCAGACCAAGTTGATCAGCTTGCGATGACCAACCCAATGGTGACGGTCATTGGCGAGGTCGCTCAGATGGTGAATCCCGATTTAATCGAGTGGCCCGAAGAGGCGAACGAGCACTATTTTGCGTTGGAGTTTGGCGAATAGTCACCCACTGTAGTAGGCATTTTAGATTGCCATAAGTCACTACCCTTAAATCACCACCTTTGGGCCGCTACCTGTAGGCAGCTTTTTTTCGGTGTTGCCTTGTTTGAAGCTTAGGCCATTACCTTTAAGCAGGCACCAAACCCGGTGCGGCTGACACAGAATCATGAGTCAGTCGAGGTAGTGCCCCAAGATCCGGTTTGAGGTACACGGATTCAAGATGCTCAACCCCCAAGGCCGTGATCGACATCACACCACTTTCTTCTCGATCGATCCATCCTTTTTCACGAAAAAACCAAAGGTGAAAACTAAGAACCTCAGGCGGACATCCGATCATGTCTTCGATTCGCCCAACACTCACTCCCGGATTTCGCATGTCTTGGCGGCGTTGCCCATAGAAGATCTGCAAAATCATTATTCGATCCTGGCAGTCGTCCTCGGCTGAATTGGCTCCTTGGACAACTTTTGCGTTGGCGACCTTTTGGGCCTGCCATTGTACATCGTAAGCCGCTCGTTTTTCCGGATCGTGAAGCGTTTCGTAGGCCTCCAGGATTTGCTTGAAAAAATCTTCGGACGATCCGTCTTTGACAACATCTGGATGATGCTTGTTCGCCAAGTAACGAAATACTCGCTCGATGGTTTCCGAATTTGCATTCGAACTTAATTCAAGCAACTCATAGTGGTCAACGAACACAGCACTCATGTTTTCCTCATTGCGATTTAATGATCGCCTATTTGGTAGATTGGCTTTGACGCCGAAAAATCTTGGTGCGTCAGAACTGGATTGACTACTTTTGTCGGCCCGTATTAAACGCCACCCGTCAATCAGATTCTGAATGACCACGGTGAAATATAGCTTTCCCTCAAAACATGGCTGAAACAATTATCAGGTTTCCCTTGGAGACTGAAAATTCCTTACAAAATGAATGGGAAAGCCTGTCATCGACAATAAATGGGCAGAGCAATCCATCTTGGTGGAACACGTTTAACCGTTCCAACC
>CAZQQR010000121.1:0-4881 GCA_964595515.1 uncultured Pirellulaceae bacterium | reverse complement strand
ACAATAAATGGGCAGAGCAATCCATCTTGGTGGAACACGTTTAACCGTTCCAACCCGAACTTCTGTGAGCCTATTCTGTGAGCCTATCAACGATGAAATCTCGAACGCTGATTTGTATTGTCGCAACCATCTTGATTTCGACATCTTCAGTTGTCGCTCAAGACTGGCCGCAATTTCGCGGCCCCGATGGAAATGCATCGGCCGAATCAAAAGCTCCCACAAATTGGAGCGAATCAGAGAATATGGTTTGGAAAACCAAACTCCCCGGAAAAGGATCTTCCAGCCCGATCATCGTTGGCGACAAGATTTTTCTGACGGCATTCAGCGGCTACGGCATGACAGCTGTCCCTGCGGCCAACTCAGGTTCAACTGATAGAAATCCCCCCAAGAAAACCCAAGGAAATCAAAAAGGCAAACAGCAAGGCGGTAAGAAGAATCGAAATCGGCAAGCAAAAGGCCGGTCGATGAATTACGGCAATAAAGCCGATTTAAAACTTCATACGCTTTGCCTCGATCGGATCAGTGGAAAGTTGCTTTGGAACAAATCGATCCCAGCCAGTGCCAACGAACAAGCCATGTCGGCCCGGGTGTACGATCATGGCTATGCCTCAGGTACTCCCGTCACCGATGGTGAGTCGGTCTACGCATATTTCGGTGTGTCAGGCGCGGTTGCTTATGATCTCGACGGAAACCAACTTTGGCACAATGGCGACCTGGGAACCAAAACAGCTGGTTTTGGATCAGCGACTTCACCTGCCGTCAACGACGATTTTGTTTTCATTAACGCGAGTATCGAAAGCGGAACACTTTACGCACTCAACAAACAAACCGGTGAAGTTGCCTGGAAACGTGAGAACGTTGAGAAGAGCTGGTCGATGCCATTTTTAGCCAACAATGCTGAGAACCAAACAGAACTCATCATCAACCAAAAAAATACTGTCTATGGTTTAGACCCTAAAACCGGTGGCGAACTCTGGTCGTGCGCTGGGATCGAAGACTACGTTGTTCCCGTTCCAATCGCGCACGATGGAATCCTTTATTGTCTGGGCGGACGTGCAAACCGAGCGATGGCAATCCGGCTTGGAGGTAAGGGCGACGTGACCAAAACCCACCGGCTTTGGCTAAAACCGATCGGAGCAAACGTAACCTCTCCGCTGCTGCATGACGGACATCTCTACTGGGCCAGCGACAAAGGAATTGCGAATTGCATGAATGCCGAAAACGGCGAAAAAGTCTATCAGCAGCGGATGCCAACCACAGAACGTGTTTACGCTTCGATCGTTCGAGGAAGTGACAAACTTTATTTGACCACTCGCGACAAAGGCGTTTGGGTTTTGGACGCCAATCCCAAATTCAACGAGGTGTCACTCAACAACATTGAATCAGAAACTGACCTGATGAATGCAACACCAGCCATCAGCGACGGCAAACTGTTCCTTCGCAGCAACACTCACCTGTACTGTGTGGGCAGCAAGTAGCCTATCAACTCTTTCAAGCTGGAAGTCGAATTTGGGACCCGAACACGAGGTCCCATTTCGGCACTACTGCTTTGCTCTTTCTGCTTACTTTGTAACCATTGGCTACACGAATTAGAGTATGGCTCAACAGTATGGCTTGATCGCCAGATCACCAAGCGTGATCGACCAACTCTCTCGGCGAGGTTGTTCCGCAGAAGCAAAATCAACGATCTCTTCTGCCGCAATCGAAACCACCAGCATCGCCAAGTTTCGCGCGAGTGGGTAATCACAAACGTCGCCTTCAACGTCAGCCGGAACATTGTAGACATCGTTCCAGACGATCTCGCCGTAACCCTCGAACAATCCAGTGTGCAAACAGGCAATGCTATTTTCACGGCAGTAGTCGAACAACAATTGACGCGAATCGTGGTTATCAAATGCGTCGATTACCAGATCCGTTTTCTTCAAGAACTTCTTGATCGTCTTTGATGTCAGCTCCTTGTTAAAGGTCTCAATTTCCGTCTCAACGTTTCGAAAAATAATGTTACGAGCTGCGTCGACCTTGAGCGCACCGAGGTCTCCTGCTGCGTAAATTTGCGTTCCAAGGTTTGGCTCTTCGACTCGGTCCATATCGATCAATCGAAGGTTCTGAAAACCTTGGCGAGAAAGCGTCTCAGCCAGATTGCTTCCCAGAGTTCCGGCGCCCGCAATCGTAACGTGAATTGTCTGAAGCTTTTGCAAAGCGGCTTCGCCCCGATACATTGCTTCGCGAATGAATTTCTTGGTCATTGATCCCTCCGTCGATTCAGCTTTTCTGATTCAGTTCTTCTGAAGCCTTCGACTGTGAGCAATCTCATAATCGTTGGCAAAAAACGTTGATTTTTCACGGATGAGCGTCCAAAAACTCCTCACTTATTTGGCTCAGACTTGAGGGTCTATGACAATTGAATGAGCAATGGTGGACATTAGCCGCTGATGAATCCGACACATAACCAATAAAAACGTTCGTCCTTGCTCGTAGTAGCATGCCGATTTTGCTGGGATGTCGTTTTTTCTTTGTTGAAATCACTAATCTGGCGTATAATTTCGCGGTTGCGATAAGATGTTAAGTGGGATTGGTGACGTCAAACGCAATCCCAAAGCACGAATGAAATGTTGAACTTTTCAAAGGCGGATTAGTGATGAAGTCTCATCGACAATTAGGGTTTACACTCGTTGAGTTGCTCGTCGTGATTGCGATCATCGGAATTTTGATTGCCATGTTGTTACCGGCAGTCCAGCAAGTTCGTGAAGCCGCAAGAAACACATCTTGCAAGAATAAACTCCGACAAGTCGGCCTCGCGACACTCAACTTTGAATCCGCATTTGAGTCACTCCCGCCCGCGAGACTCTTTCCAAAGAAATCAGCAGCGCCACCATTTCACAAAGGCACCAGCCAACCGTCTTGGTTGGTTAGGATCCTCCCCTACCTTGAACAGAATTCGTACTTCAAGAAATGGGACTTGAACGCCGAGTACCAAAGTCAAACTCCATCCGACTTGGGCGAACAGCCGCTAAGTATTTTCGTTTGTCCATCACGCCGAACGATCGAGAAAGCAACGACGCCGGGTGGCTACGAAACGATAACGTTCTCAGCTCCTTGCGGTTGTGGCGGAGCTTTCACGGTTCGAATCGTTGGCGGAGCGACAGGCGACTATGCCGGTAACCACGGCGATCTCTCACCTGGCGTCAATGGCACCGAAGACGATTACTTCTACGGTGGTAACGGAACAGGTTCGATCATCTCATCCCAAGCCCGCGAAGGTGCAGATGGAACGTTGACGTGGATTGATCGGGTTGGATTTCCAAACATCATTGACGGTACCAGTAACACTTTCTTAGCTGGCGAACTCCACGTTACGCCAGGAAACCTCAACACCATTCCGTTCAATGGACCGATCTACAACGGGGAAGACTTGGCAGCATTCACTCGAGTGGGTGGACCTGGTGTTCCAATTGCAACAAGCAAAAATTTCCAGTCATCAAGCGTGCTTGGTTTCGGAAGCTGGCACCCAGGAATCTGCAACTTTGTTTATGTCGATGGCAGTGTTCACTCCGTCAAGAACGAGCTTGATACCGTAACGCTTGGCCAGTTCTGCAATCGCAAAGATGGCGATATCGTCAGATATTGAAATTAGTATTCGGCCCATGATTGAACCGAACGATCTAGTCGCGCAGCAGGTTTAAAATTCAAAACCGGTGCGCCTAACCTCTTACTTCCGCACTCATGCAAACTTCTGTTACTGGCAATCGTTGCTCAAGACCCTGGCTGATTCAGGGCATGATGGTCTTACTTGTCTGCTCACTTGCCGGGCTCACCGGATGCGGTGACGATCGCCCCAAGACTTATCCTGTGTTCGGAAAAGTCGTCTATGCGGATGGAACGACACCTGAATTTGGTGACATTGAATTCTTCAATCAAGAACACAAACTCAACGCCCACGGCAAAATTCAAGAAGACGGAACCTTTAAAGTTGGAACCTACGACATTGATGACGGAGCAGTTGCTGGCAAGCACAAAGTGATCATCCTACAGCGAACTCGAAATCATTTGTCAGCCAAAATTGAAGGTCGGATCAACCACGATCACGGTGATTTAATGGACACCAGGTATTACGATTACCGCACAAGCAAACTAGAAGCCACCGTCGAGCCGATCGAAAGAAATGAGATCACGCTGACGGTTAGAAAGATGCCGCTCAAAGAGCAAAATGACGCCGATCATTAATGATCCTTCAGAAAAATGCGCTGACTCGAAAGCACACGCCCGGGGTCAGGCGGCCGGCCCGGCCTCGGCGATGGTCAGCGGCAAAACGTGCTCTGAATTGAATTCAGTAACGTCGATTTACGCCCATCGCGCCTGGCAGCAAGAGTGGCCTTGGTGCAAGGACGCCGGTCCTTCGCTCGACCCGTTCTCAACGCGTCAGCGAAGAAGTCGATGGAGCGCGATGCCAGCCAAGTGCCAACGTCGCAATCAAAGGTATGAGCTCCTAATGTGATTCTCGCATACGATCAAGCCACGACGCGCCGATCGAGTGATTTCGCGGAACGAGACAAGACCACAGCCAGCGCTCCTGCGCCTTCAGTGAATCTGAGTCGACAAAACAAAACCCTTTCGCTTGCGGGAGGGTCGTGCCTCAGGCACGGGGAGGGCTCTGTAGGCCAACAATTCTCAATCTTGAAAATGAAACCCTCTCCTCCGCTGAGACGGAGAGGGCGTTACTATGTCGAATTGCTTTAAGAGAAGATGCCGCGATTTATCGTTTCTTCAGCTGAAACCAAAACACGACCGGATCCGCATCAATCATTTGCTTGGCGATTAGTTTTCTAAGAAATGGTGACTTGCACCGGACCTAACTAAGATCAATTTCGCTGAGTCGGTCTT
>CAZQQR010000120.1:13168-14753 GCA_964595515.1 uncultured Pirellulaceae bacterium | reverse complement strand
AATCAGATCTTTGATCACGTGGCCGTGTACATCCGTCAGTCGGAAATCACGACCTTGGTACCGGTAGGTTAGTTTCGTGTGGTCAATCCCGAGCAGGTGAAGGATCGTCGCATTGAGGTCATGAATGTGCATCGTGCCCGGCGTCCATTTTTCTTTGCTTGGTTGTTCTGCCAACGGATTCCCTGAAGCGTCCGCGATGTTGTAACCATAGTCGTCGGTTTTGCCATAAGTGATTCCGGCTTTTACGCCTCCTCCTGCCATCCAAACGGTAAAGCATCGAGGGTGATGGTCGCGGCCATAAGTCTTGTCCGTCATTTTTCCTTGGCAGTAGGCTGTTCGGCCAAACTCGCCTCCCCAAACGACCAGCGTGTCCTCAAGCATTCCCCGCTGTTTCAAATCCTTGATCAAAGCGGCACTGGCCTGATCGATGTCTTTGCACTGAGATTCGTGCTCGTTGGGCAAATTATTGTGGGCGTCCCAGCCTCGATGAAAAATCTGAATGTTTCGAACGCCACGCTCGGCTAATCTTCTCGCGTTAAGGCAACAGGCCGCAAATGAGCCAGGCTTTTTTGCTTCTTCACCATACATCTCAAACGTTTTTGCGCTTTCTTTTGAGA
This sequence comes from uncultured Pirellulaceae bacterium, assembly GCA_964595515.1. Lineage (GTDB taxonomy): Bacteria > Planctomycetota > Planctomycetia > Pirellulales > Pirellulaceae > Mariniblastus. The sequence continues at coordinate 14,136 of CAZQQR010000120.1, read as the reverse complement.
CGTCCATTAGTTCGGGCACGGAAGATTGCATGCGATAAGCCATCTCGTGCTGTTTGATCCGTTCAAGGATTTCAGGATCGGCAAAACGCCTATGCTGTTCCTGGTTCAGAGCGGCCAGTGTATCCAATTGAGCGCGACGGTCCGCTGGAGTCACGCCACTCGGGTTGCTCAAATACAACACTGGGTCGCCTTGGCTTCGCATCAACATGCCTTGATGCTCCGAAGGCATGAACCCGGTTCCCCATAATCGGTTAAACAAACTCTGCTCGGGAAATTTTGTCTGCGCGTGCATCACAACGTAGCCCGGAAGGTTCTCGTTCATACTCCCCAATCCGTAACTTAACCAAGCACCCAAACTAGGCCGCCCTGGAATCTGGCTGCCGGTTTGAATATAAGTGATCGCCGGATCGTGATTGATGGCTTCGGTAAAAGTGCTGTGAACAACACAGAGGTCTTTGACGACGGTTGCGGTGTGGGGCAAAAGCTCGCTGACGTGAACGCCCTGATCGTTGTTGTCGTATTTGGTGAATTTGTATTTGCTCGGACAAATAGGAAGCCCATCTTTTTGGTTGGCGGTCATCCCGGTTACGCGCTGTCCGTCACGAACTTCGTCGGGTAATTGCTTGCCCGCCATCTCATTCAATTTTGGTTTGTAGTCCCAAAGATCGTGATGGCTTGGGCCTCCGCTCATGAACAGATAGATCACACGTTTGGCTTTGGCTGGATGATGAAGGCCGCCATTTAGATCGGAATGCGGTGTTAGGTCGTCTGGATTTAACGCACCCGCTGCCGGCGACGCGTTCAGTTGACCGCCCATCAAATGCGCAAGCGCAGCCGTCCCTAAACCAAGTGCTGAACGCCCAAACAGTTGGCGTCGTGTACACAGAAGTTCTTTTTCGCGAATTGGATTTGGATTCATGGTTTCGCTAAGGTTCAGAAGTTTGTTCGTTCAAGTTCGTAGTGTTTTT
>CAZQQR010000120.1:10236-13068 GCA_964595515.1 uncultured Pirellulaceae bacterium | reverse complement strand
TCTTTCGCATTGATTTTCTTTTTGCGTTGTTTGTCACCGATTCCCAGCAATTGATCCACGGATGTTTGGTCGTTTTTGAAACGCTCACGCATTTTTTTCAATAGTCCTTTGCAGGCCGCTCGTTCTGTGTCGTGTGGCTTTCGACAAGCGACTAATTTAAAAATCAGGTCAAGCCGCTCTTCATCATTTTTGGCTTCTGCCATCAACCGTTCGGCCAACGTCCTCGCCATTTCAACCCGCTGCGTTTCATTCAAGAGCGCCAGCGACTGTAGAGAGGTATTCGTTGGCAGACGCCGAAGACAACTTGATTCGCGGCTGGGTGCATCGAACAACGTCATCATGGGATGCGGGCTGGTGCGTTTCCAATAAACGTAAAGGCTTCGTCGGTATAGTCGCTGGCCTGAGTCACGCTCATAGTTTTTTGTGTTGCTGGCGGGGTGCGACATCGCTTTCCACATGCCTGCTGGCTGGTACGGTTTAACGCCTTCGCCGCCCATGGTTGGGTCCAGCAAATTGCTTGCCCACAGCCCGACGTCTCTTAAGACTTCGGCATCGAGACGATAGCTTGGGCCACGAGCAAAAAGTTTGTTTTCGGGGTCATCCACTTCGTCTCTCCAAGCAGAAGATTGACGAAACGTCTTGCTGAGAACCATCCCATGGATCATTTGTTTCAGGTTCCAATCGCTTTCCTGAAGTTCAACCGCCAGCCAGTCAAGCAATTCTGGATGCGTTGGCTGTTGACCCTGCAGCCCAAAATCCTCGGGCGTCCGAACCAGTCCAATTCCAAACACCCGTTGCCAAATTTGATTCACCATGACCCGAGACGTCAACGGATGCTGCCGCGACGTTAGCCATTGAGCTAGACCAAGCCGGTTGGCTGGTGCGTCCGCCGGAAAACCGCCCATGACTTTGAATGTGCCTGGCTGTAGCGCGTCCCCGATTGGTATGTCGTACTCACCTCTCTCCAACACATGGGTCGTTCGCGGTTTTGGAAGTTCGCTGGCGATCAAAGTGGTTGTGAAGTTGTCTTTTTGTAGATAGTCAATGCCCTTCTGAACTGCTTTGGCGATCACGTGGGATTTTAGATTCGACAGCGGGCCGTTGGGGTCGGCCAGCTGTTTCAGTTGAGCTTCCGCGTTCGCCGATCTCCATTTTTGGATAAACGATTCTTCAATGTTCAATTCTTGAATTTCTCCAACCGCGTTGTCGAGCAATTGACTTCTTCCAGCAACAAAGTCTTTCCACTGAGACCAGCCGTTTTGGTCACCGGGGACTTTGATGTGATTGCCATAGGTGTACGAATTGCCGTCCATCGCGCCTTCGGAGGTGCTGTTGAAAAAAGCGAGCAGGCGGTAGTACTCGGTGTGCGTAATCGGATCGTATTTGTGTGTATGGCACCGGGCACAGTTCAACGACATGCCAAGGAATACCGTGCCGAAATTTTCCGTTCGGTCAAAGCTGTTTTTGACCTGGAACTCCGCAGCGATCGCTCCGCCTTCGGACGTCGATGGATTGAGCCGGATAAAACCAGTCGCGATTTTTTGCTCGAGTGTTGGGCTAGGGAGTAGGTCGCCCGCTAATTGCCAAGTGATAAATCTATCCAGCGGCAAATTCTCATTGTGTGCTCGAACGACCCAGTCGCGATACGGGTAAATGCCGCGCCGATTGTCCAGGTGCAGCCCATGCGTGTCACCGTAACGAACGGCATCCAGCCAATAGCGAGCTTGATGCTCTCCAAATCTGGGACTGGCCAATAATTCATCGACCAGTTTTGGATAGGCGGCATCGGATTTGTCATTAAGATATTTTTTAAGCTGGTTTGGTTCAGGGGGTAGTCCAGTGAGAACGAACGCGACGCGGCGGGCTAGTGTTGAACGGTCGGCTTCTGTCGCAAACTTAACTTGGTTATCGGCCAATTGTTTTGTGATGAAGTGATCAATCGCCTGCGATGTGTTTTTTGTGTGGTCGTTTTGTTTGTCGCGAACTGGCGGCACGAATGCCCAGTGCTTGGTGTATTTTCCACCTTGTTTGATCCAGCGCGACAGGATCTTTTTTTCGTCCGCAGTAAGTTGTTTATCAAAATCCGATGGCGGCATCGGATCGTCGTTCGAGTTGATCCGAAAAAGCATTTCACTATCGGCCGGTGACTGCGTATCGATCGCAAAATGACCACCGAGATCAACGGTTGCCCCTTCAAAAGAATCCAGACGAACAAGGTCGCTGTCTTGGGCGTCCGGTCCGTGGCAAAGGAAACACTTGTCGGACAAAATCGGAAGGACTTCGCGTGAGAAGTTGACTGGCTCGTCCGCGATCGCCGGTGTCAAACCAAGACCAGTCGACAACAGTGTTAGTGCGAAAGGAACAAAAACAGCGACGCATTTTGCGTTAAAAGATCGTTTTCTCATGCCTTCATTCTAACCCAATTAGAAGGCGGCGATGAATATCAGCAAAACTAGTTTAACGGCAAGCCGAAGGCGACTGCGTTTTTTGCCAACCTCAAATACGCGTCAACGAGGTCTAACCAAAATGTCTGCGGTGACCCTAGGTCACCAAGCCTATCGATCAGAGGCTTGCATCCACCGATTGAATCACCGCCCAAGTATCCAAAGAATTTCGCAGAGAAAGCCGGTTGCAGCGAACGAGGTCGTCGTGGGCTTCCGGGTAGCTGGCAACGGGGGATTTTGAAACCACGATCCCATTGGGCGGAACATCGAAATAGTTCCGCGGTCGCCAATTGGTTGGTTTCTTGACGACGACAAAAATGTAGTCAGGTTGCCCTTGGGTGATTCGGTTGATGGTAGACATTGGAATGCTGTGTTGATCTCAAACATC
>CAZQQR010000120.1:6248-10136 GCA_964595515.1 uncultured Pirellulaceae bacterium | reverse complement strand
GTTGTGGTAAGATCGTCGGATCGGCACCAAACTACGACAATTTCAACATGCAAATTAGTTTCTGTTTCAATGGGAAAGAGCTGGAGGAATACAACGCCTATTTCCTCGAGTTTTACGGCGCGAATGCTTGGCAAAAATCCAAGCTGGCGTGGACTCTTCCGTGGATCAGTGCGGTTCTTGTGGCCATCATCGTGTGGTGGCTGACCAGTTGGATTCTTGCAGTTTGTTTGATCGGAATTCTGGTTCTGATTGTCGGGCCTCCTTATTTTTCAAGTTGGATGACGTATCGCAAAGGTGATAGCGACGAAAAAACAGTAACGTTCAACAAGGCGGGGCGGGAAGCGATATTGCAGGACAGTCGCCTGTCGACTGTTTGGCAGAATTACAATCTCGTCGCCGAGACGGATTTGCTTTTCCTGTTGCATTTCGAAAATCAAATCGAAGCGTTTCCCAAACGAGCTTTTACCGCCAGCCAGTTGGATACGCTTCGCCAATGGACGTCGGGCATTGACCACTCGAAACCGACTGATTCAACGAAACTTTTTCAGGAAACATTGGCCGAGAAGCCAGCCGACCTCTTGTTCACGTATGAGTATCAGGACTACCTCGACACAATGTCGGAGCCTTCCACGCCTGTTCTGGTTGACTCTCAAGACGTGGTCGAAAACGCAGCGTTGAAGTCTCAGGTGAATATTTTTACCGAGTTTGTTTGGCTGTTTGCGATCGGTTTGCTTATCGGAGGTTTTATTCTCCATGCTCAATATATCGATAGCGAGAATCTATATTCTGCCGCTGGGATTGTCGCGGTCGCATTTGTGGTTTGGTTTGGTTTGTTGATTGTGATCGGAGAGAAAAGCAGTATCGATCCACCGACGGAAGAGCTTGAAAAAGCGTTTCCAGTATCCAAATACGTTTTTATTAGAGACGAAGGCATTGCAGCTGGGATACCCTCTTCATTCGGCTTTTTTGATTGGAAGGATGTCGATTGGATTTCAGAAAATATCCATTGTTATCAACTGGGCGTTCTAAATAGCGCCCAAGTCATTCCCAAGCGAATTTTTGAGAATGAGTCCGAGTCGAAACAGTTCTTGAAAAAGATGGTCGCCGCAAGACGCGAGCGCCGCCGAACAAATGTAATGGTTGAAGAAACTGGAAATCCGTTTCAATCTCCAACCGTAAGTTCTATCGCCCAAGTCGACGAGCCAATTTATCTTGCTCCACCGTGGTCTAGATTGACGATTGGCCCAATGACGATTTTTTTCTTTCTTGTTTCAACAGTCATGTTGATTTTTGCGATAGGGATTTTAGTAGAGTACTTTGTTGGCTCAGAGATTTTGCTGGTTGCGGTGCTCGGGACGGTTCTCATGGCTGGGTGTAGCATTTTCATGTTTGTAGCAGGCCGGAAATGCATTCCTTTGTGGCGGTCTCGATCAGTGCGTTACCGAGCGGACGATCAGACTTTGTGGTTAAACAACAAAGCGTACTCGCATGATGAACTTAGGCTTCGAATCAAGCAAAAGGCTGGCCTTGCGTCTATTATGAAAGGCGACGAAACACTGGCTACCATCAGTTTTCAGTACCCTTCGTACCGTCATGTCAAACAGTTGATATCATCAGAATGATATGTCCTAATTGAATTTACATTCTCAGTCGCCACAAAAACTAACGGGCTAATTTCAACATGAGTGCCAAACAAAAATCCTTGATCGTGTTTTTTGCGCTGTTGAGTTTTTCTTTTGAATTTTCTGATTCTCATTTGATCGCGAATGATTCCAAAGACTCGCTGGCCGGCAAGCGTCCCAATATCATCCTTGTGATGACGGATGATCAAGGCATGGGCGATCTTTCTTGTTTGGGCAACAAAGTTCTCAAAACGCCAAACATTGACAAGCTTTACACGATGTCGACACGGTTCACTGACTTTCATGTCAGTCCAACCTGCGCCCCGACTCGCAGTGCTATTTTCAGTGGTCGGCATGAGTTTCGAAATGGCGTAACCCACACGATCAAAGAGCGCGAGCGAATGGCGCTTTCGACGACCACGTTTCCACAGTTGTTAAGAAAGTCCGGATACGAAACAGGCATTTTCGGGAAGTGGCATCTTGGTGACGAGGAAGCTTATCAGCCAGGCAGCCGAGGTTTTAGCGAAGTCTTTATTCATGGCGCCGGCGGCATTGGGCAAGCCTTTCCCGGAAGTTGTGCGGACTATCCGCCTAACCGCGAAAAGGAAGGCAGGTACTTTGACAATGTCATTCGCCACAACGACACGCTGGTTAAAACCAAAGGTTTCTGCACGGACGTGTTTTTTGAGGCTGCCCTCGGGTGGACGAAAAAACAACATGAGGCTGGCACTCCATTTTTTACTTACATCACCTTGAACGCGCCGCATGGTCCGATGCTTGCTCCAGAAAAATACAAAAAACGTTTTTTGGATGACGGTTGGGATGGCAACACCGCTGGTCGATACGGAATGATTGAAAACATTGACGACAATGTTGGGTTGTTAATGAAGAAGATGGACGAGTGGAAAATGTGGGACAACACGCTGTTGATTTTCATGACGGACAATGGCCAAGCCGGTCGCAGTGGAAAGAAAAATGGCAAACGGGTAACGCACTACACTGCCGGATTTAAAACGGGTAAGAACAGTCCATACGAAGGCGGAACTCATGTTCCAGCTTTTTGGTGTTGGAAGGGAGTGTTGGGCGAAGGAACCGATATTCCTGCACTCACCGCCCACATCGACCTGTATCAGACGTTTTGCGAACTTGCTGGTGCCGAGATTCCTGGCGACATTCAGAAAATTGATGGCCGCTCGATGCTTCCGCTATTAGAGGACCCAAAATCAGATTGGGCTGACCGACATTTATTTGTTCACAAAGGCCGTTGGGAATCTGGAGTTGATCCCAATGAAAGTAAACTCAAAGGCTGTGCCGTTCGCAACACCCGTTGGCGACTGGTTAACGACAGCGAACTCTACGATATCTCCAACGATCCCTATGAATCGACGAATGTGATTGACCAGCACCCTGAGGTTGTGGAAAAGCTTCGGATTGAATACGACCGGTGGTGGAGCGAGACGGTTCCTCTCATGGTGAATGAAGATGCGGTTTACGACAAAGAGCATCCGGCAACATTGATGTATGAAAAACAACTGAAAGAAAAAGGAATTTCGGACTGGGTGCCAGCCGGTTTGTAAAAGTTGAGTGTGAATAGTTCGTGTTGCGACGTCCCGTATTTAACACGATGGTAAGACTCTGGAATCCGCTCTTTTGATTGCAGAATACGACGATAGCCAATGAGCCAAGCCAACGATGGGGAACTTCCGATTCTCGACGCAAACGCTGCCAGCGGGATGCATTCGGATCCTTCGGCCGATGCCAGTTTCAACCTGCGATCGGGGAACAAAACGCGATATTCAAATGTTCGCTATCTCAAAACCAAGCGAGTGTTGGTTCACACGATACGCGTTCTGCTGTTAGCGACGGTATTGATTCTGATTCGAGTGGCTCACAGCCGGATCGAAATTGTTGATAACCAATTGGGTGCGAACTCGGCAGCGATTGAATTTGTGAAGTCGTCGGTTAAAGGGGCAGATTCTATTGGAGGTTTTGACGCCTCACTGGGCGGAAATCCGATTTTGGGGATCGGCGGAGAGCAGCTTGGCTATGTTGTTCAGACGTCTCCAGAAAGTGATGACATTGTTGGGTATTCCGGGCCGACCAATTGTTTGATCGCAATCGACTTACAAAACACGATTCAGTCCGTGGCGATTCTCAGTAGCCGGGACACGGTGGATCATGTCGCGATCGTGGAGGCAAGTGACTCGTTTTTTGAATCCTTTCACGGGCTTGGTTTTGAATCGAAAAACGAATCGAAAAACGAATC
>CAZQQR010000120.1:0-6148 GCA_964595515.1 uncultured Pirellulaceae bacterium | reverse complement strand
GAATCGAAAAACGAATCGAAAAACGAATCCAAAAACCATTGGCAAGACATCGATGGTGTTTCGGGAGCGACGCTGACCAGTTACGCCGTGATCGCGTCAGTCGCAAAAAGACTTGGCGGATCGGCGCCGTCATTAAAATTCAAACCCAAACCAGAACTTAAAAATGTAGTTCGCTTGTTTTCAGAAGCTCAGACCATTCAGCCAACTGCCAGACCATCGGTTTGGAACGTGTTTGGCGAGAAACAAATTCGATTGGGATTTGTATTGTCTACAACTCCCAGCGCCGACCATCTTTCGGGTTACCAAGGTCCGACGGCGACGCTGGCTGGATTTGATGCAGATGGAAAATGCGTTGGGTTGGTGGTTGATCAATCCTACGAGAATGATCCTTACGCCCGTTACCTTGACGATGAATATTCGTTTCAAGGAATCTATCAGGGGAAAACACTGGAGGAGTTGGCCAAGTTTTTGCCAGAAGAAAACGGGATCGAAGGCGTGTCGGGGGCGACGATGACCAGTATGTCCGTGGCCGAAGCACTTCCCTTGGCCGCGGCGACAGCAATTCGGCCAGTCTCAGTTTCGTCAAACTCAGTGGTTACTCGAACGTGGTTTTCTTACTGGGCTGATGGAGTCACTTTGCTACTGACGTTGTTCGGCTTGTTATTCTCGTTCACCAAATTGAGCAAGCACGCGGTGGTGCGAATTTCGTTCCAACTAGCTGTGATTCTGTTTTTGGGTTTTATCAATGGCCACATGTTGTCACAAGCTTTGTTCGTTGGTTGGTCGGCCAACGCGATACCGTGGAGCGTTGCTCCCGGGATTGTTGGGCTTTCAATCGCGGCGATACTGATTCCTGTCGTGTCGAAGCATCAACCTTATTGTCAGCATATATGTCCACTGGGTGCGCTTCAGCAATTAGTGGGCAACAAAGTCGGTTGGAAGGTCAGGTTGTCATCACGCTTGCGCCGATGTCTGGAGTTGATTCCTTACTTGTTGTTGTTGCTGGTGGTCATTGTTGCCATGACGCGGTCGTCCTTCAATCTGGCTTCGATCGAAGCATTCGATGGGTTTGCATTTCGAGTCGCCGGGTTTGCGTCGATTGCAATCTTGGTATCTGGACTACTGTTTTCAGTCGTCTCACCGATGGCTTACTGCCGATTCGGTTGTCCGACGGGAGCGGTTATTAGTTTCTTGAAATTCCGTGCTGATAGTCATCGGTTGGGAGTGCGGGATCTTGCCGCGGTTTCATTATTGGCTGTAGCGGCAGTGCTACTGTTTTGGTGATCCCTGCGATTTTCGTGACCAAGATTGATTAGTGCTTCATCCGGATTTAGTTTTTGGGTAGCGGAACTCGTCAAGAGTTTCGATTCGCACCATGAATCGTCGAAAGTCTTGACGACTTTCGCTACGACCACAACCCTATTTCCAAATCTGGATGAAGCACTAGCCACGATTGATCGGTATTAGGCTATAATCGAATCTTCACGCGTGCATGTTCCTCTCACCGAGTTGGCGATGAATTCTGACTTCGTAAAAACGTTGAATCGAGTTTGTGTCGCGTTTGCAAAAGTACTTCCGCTAACTGTACTTTTGATTTTTTCCGGCAGCGTCAATGCGGACGACTTGGTTGACTTTGACAAACAAGTCAAACCGATTTTCGAAAACCGATGCTTGGAATGTCACGGTGAGAAAACTCGCGAAGGCGGTCTGCGATTAACCAACGCGCGTGATGCATTCGTCGAAAATGACTCTGGGTTGGTTGCGATTTTGGCCGGAAATTCGAAGCAGAGCGAGTTAATCAACCGCGTGCTCAGTCACGAGGAATCGGAGCAAATGCCTCCTGAGGGTGATCGTCTTTCCAAAAAGGAAATCAAGATTCTGAAGGATTGGATTGATCAAGGAGCAAATTGGTCAAAAGAATCCACGAAGACGCATTGGGCTTATTTGCCTGCTATTCGCCCAAAGGTTCCCGCACTAGATCGATCTGGTCGAGCTCAAAACGAAGTCGATCATTTCGTGCTTCGAAAACTTGATTCGAAACAAATGACTCCTTCTCAGCCGGAAGACCCGGCAAGGCTAATTCGCCGTGCGTCGTTGGCGTTAACAGGATTGCCGCCAACGGTCGAGCAAACGGATGCCTTTGTTTCTGATCCGTCTGACCAAGCTTATGAAATGTTCGTCGATCAGTGTCTGGACTCACCGCGATACGGCGAACGTTGGGCACAGCCCTGGTTGGATCTGGCCCGCTACGCCGACTCCAACGGTTACCAAGCAGATCAGTTGCGTGAAAGCTGGGCGTATCGAGATTGGGTAATCAACGCGATGAACGACGACATGCCGTTTGATCAATTCGCGTTGGAACAGTTGGCGGGTGATTTGATTCCTGACGCCACGACCGACCAAAAAATCGCAACTGGATTTCATCGCACTGTTACCTGCAATGTCGAAGCGGGTGTTCATCCAGAACAAAATCGAGTCAATCAAGTGTTCGATCGTGTGAATACGACTGGAACGGTTTTCCTTGGAACCACGTTGGAATGTTGTCAGTGTCACAATCATAAATACGATCCGTTTACGCAGGATGAGTATTACCAATTGTTCGCATTTTTTAACAACACACCTCTAGAGGTAAAATTGAACACTGGCGTTCAATACAACTTTGTCGGTCCAAAAATGGACTTGCCATTAGATGATGATAAACAAACACTTTTTGAAAGTTTGAATAAGCAGATTGCTTCGGCCGAATCTCAACTCAAAAAGCTTGACCAAAAAGATAGAGTCAACAGCGATGCGTTGAAGCAAAAATTGGTGAAGGCCGCCAAATCGAATGTTAAGTGGACAGAGCTTGAGGTCGTTCAGTTCGAAGCCTCCAGCGGAGAAACACACGAAGTTCTGGATGATCAATCGGTTTTGGTAACCGGATCGATTCCAGGCACTACTGTTTACAACATGAAAGTTGAATCGAAACTTGACCGTGTGACGGGGTTTAAAATAGAAGCACTCACGCATGATTCGATTCCGGGAAAGGGGCCGGGGCGAGGGGATGAACTCCGTCCGAATTTTATTTTGAGCGAACTAGCGGTTGCTTCTGAAACTGGCGAAGCTCCCATGCTGTTCGAGCCAGTCAAGCTAACCAATCCGCTGGCGGACTATTCTCAGGGAAATTGGGAAGTCGCAAAATCAATTGACGGCAATCGAAAAACTGGCTGGGCGATCGGTCAAGAATTCGGAAAGCCTCATTGGGCCAGCTATCAGGTCGCCGAACCCATTGATCAGGATGGGAAAACGATCAACTACCGGTTCTCGATGGACCAAAACTATGGCCGTGGGCGAACGATTGGCCGAGTGAGAATTTCAGCGACCAATGCAGATCCGGCTGCATTTGCTCTGCCGGAAAATATCCGGAAACTCCTGGTTGCCGACAAGTTGAACAAAAAGGAAAAACGCGAACTTGACAGTTATTTAGATTCCCAAAATCCAGAAAAAGTAAAACTCAAAAACGAACTCGCTGAATTGAAAAAACAATTGGCCGCAGTCCAACCACCATCCACGCTGGTGATGGTTGAAATGGACGAGGCACGTGATACTCGCAAACTAATTCGTGGCGAGTATTTAAGCCCCGGGAAAAAAGTCGAGCCGGGAGTTCCATCGGTTCTGCATTCGATGTCAGATTCGCTTCCGAGAAATCGGTTGGGATTGGCCAACTGGATTGTTGATGCAGACAATCCGTTGTTCGCTCGCGTGGCGGTAAATCGTTGGTGGTCAAGTTTCTTTGGAAAGGGGCTGGTTGTTTCAGAGGAGGATTTTGGAACGCAAAGCGATCCAGCAACCCATCCAGAACTGCTTGATTGGTTGGCGACTGAATTGATCGCCAGCGGTTGGTCGCGAAAGCACATCCACAAAAAAATCGTGATGTCAGCGACGTTTCGACAGACGTCACGATTTACCAAACAGGCTGTTGAGGTTGATCCGAAGAATGAGCTTTACGCGCGCGGCCCGCGATTTCGGATGCCGGCGGAAATGATTCGTGACAACGGTTTGGCTATCAGTGGTTTGCTTTCTACTAAAATGGGTGGACCGCCAATCATGCCATTTCAGCCGGATCGAATTTGGCGAGCTGTCGGGCGAAACGCGCCCAAATGGAAAGCGCAAACGGACGAAAATCGTTTTCGTCGCGGTGTTTACGTTGTTTGGCGGCGAGCCGCACCTTATCCAAGTTTTGTAAACTTTGATGCGCCTGATCGGGCTGCTTGTGTTGTCAAACGACCAAGCACCAACACGCCCTTGCAAGCGTTAACGTTACTCAACGACAAAGCTTACCTCGAAATGGCATTTGCTTTGGCTTCGTCCATCATCGAAGAGCACCCAGAATTGTCTGCAGAACAGCAAATCAAAATCGCAATGCGCCGCTGTATCGCACGCGTGCCTGGTCAGGATGAAATAAAACCGTTGTTGGAACTTTATGACATCGAACGGAAACGATTTTCCGCCGATAGCGCAGCGGAGACATTTCTTAAATCGATCAACTCGGCGGAAAAATCGAAATTCTCGCCTGAGATGGCAGCACTCACTGTGATCGCCAATGTGCTTTTGAATTTGGACGAGACGATTAACTATTGAGCGAAAGTTGAAGCCAGCGATGAATCTGTTTGATAGACAACTTGGCGACATCACACGTCGCTATCTGTTCCAACAAGTCGGTAACGGAATTGGAGCGATGGCGCTGACAGCTTTGCTTAGTCAAAATGGTTTCGGGAGTCCGATGCCCGTTAGCGTTTCGCCAGACGATGCTGACAATCCGATGGCAGCTCAGGCTTCGCATTTCCCAGCCCGTGCCAAAAATGTGATTTACATTCATTTGGTAGGAGCACCGTCACATCTTGATCTCTTCGACTATAAACCTGAGTTGCAAAAAAGATCAGGTGAACTCTGTCCGGATGAGTTTTTCGAAGGCAAACAATTAGCGTTTATTCGAGAGCAGCCATCACTGTTAGGGACGCCGAAAGAAAAGCAGTTCGCGTTCAAACGCTGTGGTCAGAGCGGGATTCAAATTTCAAATCTCTTGCCGAATTTACAACAGGTCGCAGACGAATTGACGCTCATCAAGTCGATGCACACGGATCAATTCAATCACGCGCCAGCACAGATGTTGTTGGCCAGCGGCTTTCAACGGTTTGGTCGCCCAAGTCTTGGTTCGTGGGTGAGTTATGGATTGGGAAGCGAAAACCAGAATCTGCCTAGCTACGTTGTTTTGATCACGGGTCAAGTTCTTGGGGCCGGCAATAGTGCTTGGGGCAGTGGGTTTTTACCGACCATCCATCAGGGCGTCGAGTTTCGCAGCCAAGGCGATCCGGTCTTGTTTTTGTCCAATCCCAAAGGCGTCGATTCGGCCTCGCGAAAACGTGCGGTAGACACGATCAACCAATTGAACCGAAAGCAATTGGCTGATGTCGGCGATCCTGAGATTGCGACCAGAATCAATCAGTATGAGTTGGCCTATCGAATGCAAACGTCGGTCCCCGAGCTTATGGATATTAAATCGGAATCAAAAACGACGCATGAAATGTACGGGACGAATCCAGGTAAGAGTTCGTTTGCAAACAACTGTTTGCTTGCCCGTCGGTTGGTGGAACGCGGCGTTCGGTTTGTGCAGTTGTTTGATCAAGGTTGGGACATGCACGGCAGCGTTTATTCTCGCCTTCCCAGTAAGTGTGAACAGGTTGATCGGCCGATCGCGGCATTGATCAAGGATCTTAAACAGCGTGGATTGCTCGATGATACTTTGGTCGTTTGGTCTTCTGAGTTTGGTCGGACACCGATGGGGCAGACAAGTAATGGCGAGGGAAAAGAGACAAAGTCCGGGCGCGATCATCATAAAGAAGCTTATACGACTTGGATGGCGGGCGGCGGCGTAAAGTCAGGTTTTGTCTACGGTAAAACGGACGAGCTTGGTTACGGGATTGTCGAAGATCCGATGCACGTTCACGATTTCAATGCGACCATTTTGCACTTGCTTGGGATGGATCACAAGAAATTGACGTTTCGATATCAAGGACGTCCGTTTCGATTGACGGATGTCGAAGGCGTCGTGGCGAAGAAGATTTTTGATTCGTAGGTCGCCGGTTCGATTGGTTGGGTTATCGGATGG
>CAZQQR010000119.1:10455-14833 GCA_964595515.1 uncultured Pirellulaceae bacterium | reverse complement strand
TGCATGGGAATCGAACCCACCGATCACATGATTTCCATGCGACCCAACGGTTTTGAAGACCGTGCGCGGCACCAGCCGACGAAGCACTTCCTCACCAAATCAGTCACGCAAACGTGACAGCTCCATTCTAACAAAATCCAATTTCGCGAACAGAGTTATGGCTTAATATTTCGGACCGTGTGAAACGAGACACGTCATGTCGGATTGGGGGAAGACAAAAATGACGAAAGTCTCAGTTTCTGAAAGTCTAAGTCTCTTTTTGGATTCCGTACTTCTTGATTTTTCGATCCAGTGTCGATCGTTCAATTCCCAAAATCGCAGCGGCCCGGCTTTTGTTCCAAGTCGTTGATCGCAACGTCGCTTCGATATGTCCGCTTTCGAGTTGCTCCAATGACATTGGTTCGTATTCACGAAGAATCGTACCCATATCGAATTGAGATTCACTTGCGGTCGTCAAATTAGTCAGCGAAAGCTCGTCCAATTGAATCACATCTGTTCGAGCCAACACGACGGCTCGCTCAACCACATTTTTAAGTTCGCGCACATTTCCCGGCCAGCGGTAACGTTTAAGTTGTTGGAGCGCGGGTGGCGAGAAACCGGTAATCCTGCGACCGGTTTCTTTATTGAATTTTTCAAGGAAATAATCAGCGAGAACGGGAATGTCTTCGAGTCGTTTCCTGAGCGGCGGAACATCGACTTGGACAACATGAAGTCGAAAGAACAGGTCTTTTCGAAATGTGCCTTTGCGAACGTCTTGTTCGAGATCGCGATTGGTCGCGGCGATCGTTCGAACGTCGACTTTGATGGCCTTGTTACCCCCGACGCGTTCAAACGGATGTCCCTCAAGCACCCGTAGGAATTTCGCTTGAATGGAAGGGCTCATTTCGCCAATCTCATCCAGCATCAAAGTTCCTTTGTCGGCGGCCTCAAACTTTCCTTGTTTCCGATCGGTGGCGCCTGTGAAAGCTCCTTTTTCGTGACCAAACAATTCGCTTTCCAATAACGATTCCGAAAGCGCGGCGCAGTTTAGGCAAATGAACGGGCCGCCGCGCCGGTCGCTTGAAAAATGCACAGCTCGCGCGACAAGTTCTTTGCCAACTCCGCTTTCGCCGCGAATCAAAATCGTGGCTCGGCTCGGTGCTGCTTTGGCGACCTGCTCGTGAACGCGGAACATTGCGGGACTTGCTCCGACAATTTCGCTTTCGACCCCAAGCTGGCTGCGCAGCTGATCGATTTGAGTTCTGGTCTTGGATAGATCCTCGACCAATTTTTGTTCGCGATATCGAGTTCGCAGCGCCATCCCGACGGTCTCGGCAACTGCCAGCGTAAATTCCAGATCGTTTGGTTTTAGTCCAAGTTTGGCGTGCGTTGAATAGATATGGACTAATCCAATCGTGCGGCCGTTCATTTTGATTGGAGCCGCGATCACGCTGGTGGCCTGAATCATTCCAGAACTGTCACGCAGTCCTAGGGCGCTGTCGTCCTGAATGTCGCGGGCCAAAACGGCTTCACCGCCTCTCAAGCAGGTCTCGGCCAAAAAGTTTGACACGCGTTGGTATTCGGGAAGCGAGTTGCTTCGCCAGCCAAGGATCTCTAGCTTTTTTGGATCGGTTGTGGTGCGACGAAGTTTAGGGACCATCAAAACCGCACCGGCATCCATTTTGGTGACTTCGTGAAGACAATCCAAAGCCATGTCGCAAATACTGCGCGGGGTAGTTTCGTTGGCTAAATCAAAAGCCAAACGACAGAGCCGGGTTGCGTTGGTGGGCTCTGGCGTGCCCACTCCATCGCCGACTTCGAAATCTTCCTCGCCGTCCGGTTCATCCGATTGAAGATACTTGGTTTTTTGACGACGGTGGGTGATGTTGGTCGGCTCAGTGATCTTGAGCTCGGACATGGTGACTTGGTCGTCATCGTCGTCGACTTCGAGCCCGGTGATCGTTTCGGCACCAATCTCGACTTTGGAGAATACCTTTTTGTTGTAGGCAGACGAAAGATCGGTCACAAACGCCATTTGAGTTCCGGCGATCCAAATGATGTCGCCGGGTTTTAATTCATGGTCAGTCGTGATCCGTTCCGTTCCAATCGCTGTTCCGTTGCGGCTGTTGAGGTCCCGGACGATCCACTTGGACTCGACCATGAAAATCTCAGCGTGCTGGCGACTGGCTTGATCTTCTCGAACGACGATCTGGTTGGTGGGAGAACGTCCGATCGTGACGGTTCTACCGGGCATCAAACGAAAAACGTCAGACCATTTTTTTCCGTCCCGAATCACGAGGTACGCGATATTGCCTGCGGCACGACGTTTGTTCTCATTCCCCAAGATTTACACCTTTGTCTAATAGCCCAAACCTATTTTGAACATGCGAGGACGGCTGTCGATACTCTGGATGGGAAAGAAGACGAAAAGTCCATAATTCCGTTACAATTGCACTACAAAAGGGAACGATTCTAGTCAGGTAAGATTGTCTTGAAATGGCGGTTTTTCTTGCCATTTGCTGAGTGTCCGACTAGTCTGAGAGTTTACGAATAATAAACCTCACTCTCAAAATTGGTATCTTACCGCTTTTTCAACAACATTCATGACTGTTTCTCTTTTTAGAGACGAATGTGGGTCATTAGAGTGCGCGTGGGGTACGATATAATAAACACCAACCGGGGCAAGGCCTTTTTCTCAGGAGTTTTACAATGACGGCTCGTTTTGCCAAATTTGCTTTCTTTCTTTGTTGCACTGCATTGATTTTCCCACTTACAGCTTCTGCCCAACAAGGTGGCGGTGGAGGTGGCGGAAACAACGGAACCGGGGGCTTTGGCGGTTTGGTTGGCTTCAACAACTTGGTTGGTGGTGTCAAAATAGATACCAACGGCGTCCTTTCCCCATCTCCAGACGCAATCGATCAACGGACTCTTCAGCAACTCGAAGCTGGATTGCAGGATGTTAACACTGACATTGGGCAAGAGACGAAACTCCGAATGATCTCTTTGGGTGGGCTCGAAGCCGAAATCACTCGCTCACGAAACGAAGGAACTCCGCTTTCGCAAGAAGCGATCTACATGGCGGGACTTCAGCGTATCGAATTCATCATTCTTTCACCTGAGACCAATGACATTATCATCGCTGGTCCGGCGGAAGGATTTAAAGTCAACAATGACGGTGTTGTCGTTGGCGATCAGACGAACACACCCGTGATTCGGCTAGAAGATTTTCTTGTTGCAATGAGAAGTAGCGATAATGCCCGCACAGGGCAGGGCATCTCAGTTTCGATTGATCCGACGCAAGAAGGTATCAAGCAACTTCAGGGCATGTTCCAGAAGATGAAACGAGCACGAACTCCGTTCAACCCTCGGATGCAACCTGCTGTTGAACAAGCCATGGGTGATCAGATGATCAAGTTGACTGGCGTTCCGACGGACAGTCGATTCTCTCAGATTCTTGTTGCTGCAGATTACAAGATGAAACGACTTTCAATGGGCCTTGAGAAAGCGAAAATCGCGAACTTCCCAAGCTTCATGGAAATTGCTCAAAAAAGTAACGTCAAGAACCTAACAGCTGCTCCACGTTTCTGGATGGAGTGCCACTATGAACCAGTGGCCAAAGACGAAAGCGGAAACGTTTGGCAGATTCGTGGCCAAGGCGTGAAGACGCTGACTGAGGAAAGCAAGTTTGACCAGGATGGCAAGAAGTCACAGACGGGCAACCAAAATCGGTTCGCCAAGCAATGGGCTGATGCGATGACTGAAAGGTTCGAAGAGCTTTCCAACGCAGAGCCAGCTTTCCGTGAGCTTCGAAATGTGATGGACTTGTCTGTTGCTGCAGCGATCATTCGTCGCGAGGGACTGGCAACCAAAGTTGGTTTGAACATGCCGGAAATTCTCGGAATGGCAAACACTTCGCTCTCGACTCCTTCGCACGCGATTCCAAAAAGCGTTCCTGCAGAGTGCAGTTTCGTTCGAATCTCACAGTCGTGGTTGGTCTCTGCTTCTGGTGGAGTCCAACTTGACCCTTGGAATGTCGCTGCCAAAACAGAGTCGGCGGATCTCGGTTCTGTTGGCCAAGTAGCTCGCACAAAGACCCGAGATTCTTGGTGGTGGAACGGAAAGTAATTCCGAACAAATCAAAATCAAACAAGCCGAGCTACCTAGCTCGGCTTTTTTTGTGTCCTGAACCTTCCAAGATCGTCCTGCACACGTCGCGTGTGTTGATTACGATTGATCCGGGAAACGGTTTGAGGTTACTTTCCAGCCTGCCAAACGTGAGAGTAAAATCTAGCGCTGCTTACTGGATTAGATTAACCTCACTTGGTAAACAATCGATGACTCAACGTTTGACTTGCTGTCTCACCTTTTTGGCCGTTGGAGTCAGTTGTTGGTGGGTGCC
>CAZQQR010000119.1:7606-10355 GCA_964595515.1 uncultured Pirellulaceae bacterium | reverse complement strand
GGTAGCAGAAAAATCAGTGTTCGTTGATGAAACTTGGAGTCATTGGGGCGGCAGCGTAGTCAGAGACGATGACGGGCTGTACCACATGTTTTACTCACGTTGGCCAAAGAAACTTGGCTGGGCGTGGGTGACCGATTCTGAAATTGCGCATGCTACCTCGGCGAGCGCGCTTGGCCCGTTCAAGCATCAAGACGTCGCTTTGCCACGTCGAGGCAAAGAACATTGGGACGGCTGGTGTACGCATAATCCCACGGTGCACAAATTTGGCGACAAGTATTACCTTTATCACATGGGAAATACTGGAGATGGAAAAGTCGTTGGGTACCCGGGTAAGCAAACGCTCAACTGGCAGCACCGTAATAACCAACGGATCGGCGTAGCAGTTGCCGATCATCCCAATGGACCTTGGACTCGATTGGACGCGCCGGTGCTTGATGTTGGAAGCGACAAGTTGGCAAGTGACGCCCTAATGACATCCAATCCATCTGTTTGCCAGCGACCCGACGGGAAAATTTTGATGGTCTACAAAGCCGTTGGCAAGAAGTTTCCAATGCCCAACGGTGGACCGGTCGTTCATATGGTTGCGATCGGTGACAGCCCGACCGGCCCATTCAAAAAGATGCCGACTCCGGTTTTTACTTTTGAAGGCGAGCGTTTCCCGGCGGAGGATCCTTACATCTGGTTCCAGGATGGCAAGTTTCGGGCAATCGTCAAGCGAATCAAACATATCAAGAAAAAGCGAGTCTTTTCGCTTGTCCATTATGATTCCGTTGATGGGATCCAGTGGAAACCAGCCAAGCATCACGAGATCTCTGATCGCACAATCAAATGGAAAGACGGAACTACCGAGCAGTTCGATCACCTTGAACGTCCCCAAGTCGTCATCGAAAATGGGACTCCAGTCGCATTGATCTGTGCAGCCGATCGAATTGATGAAAACAAAGTCCGTCACTCGTTCAACTTGCAAATACCTTTGGTAGTTACGTCACATCCGCCGGCAAAATGAACTGTCGCAAAGACTGTCTAACGTTGGAATCAGAAACCACCAAAGAATTAGAATTCAAACCTGAGCGAGGATCCCTGTGAATTTTAAAATGGCTCGGAGACATTACTGGCCTATCGCATTTGCGTTGTTGATATCACTCGCACTGATGTCGTCAGCGGTTGCAGCAGACAGACCGAATGTACTGTTCATTTCTGTAGATGACTTGAACGACTGGATCGGTTGCCTTGGCGGGCATCCACAGGCAAAGACTCCGAACTTGGATCGACTTGCCGCGAGCGGTGTGTTGTTCACCAATGCGCACTGCCCGGCTCCGGCTTGTAATCCGTCGCGATCAGCCATCATGACCGGCGTTGCTCCGCATGTCTCGGGCGTTTATGACAACCGTCAAAAGATGCGAGAGCTGATGCCAGACGAAGTCATTATCCCAAAATATTTTTCAATGCATGGATATAGGTCAAGCGGCTCTGGCAAGATCCTTCACTATTTTACGGATGCCGATTCCTGGGACGACTACTTTCCCAAGAAGGAAACTGAAAACCCGTTTCCTTCCACGAAGTATCCTGACAAAAGGCCCGTCAGTTTGCCGCGAGGTGGGGATTGGCAGTACATCGAAACTGATTGGGGTCCATTAGACATTACCGATGAGGAGTTTGGTGGTGACTATTCGGTGGCTCAGTGGGTCGGGGATGAACTTGGCAAACAGCATGAAAAGCCTTTTTTTCTGGCCTGTGGAATTTATCGGCCTCATGAACCCTGGTTCGTTCCGAAAAAATACTTTGACCTGTTTCCGCTAAAAGACATTCAATTGCCGTTGGGATATCGGAAAGATGACATTGTCGACTTGCCTTCAGAAGGTAAGCGGCGGGCAAGCAATCGCTACTTCGCCCACATTCAAAAGCACCAACAATGGAAGCAAGCGATTCAGGGGTATCTCGCCTCAATTGCGTTTGCTGACGCGATGGTCGGTCGTGTATTGGATGCGTTAGACAACGGTCCCAACCGCGACAACACGGTCGTAGTTTTGTGGAGTGATCACGGTTGGCATTTGGGCGAAAAAGAACACTGGCAAAAGTACACACCATGGCGCGTTTGCACACGAGTGCCTTTGATGATTCGCGTTCCCAAGAACACTGTAGGCTTGGAAGAAGGGACCACTGCAAACTCTGTTTGTGAACAGCCAGTCAGCTTGCTCAGTCTCTATCCAACCTTGATCGAACTAGCAGGATTGCCCGCCAAGGAATCCAATGATGGGCCGAGCATTTTGCCTCTTTTAAGAGATCCCCCTTTGCGAGATTCCAAAACTCAATGGTCTCACGTCGCGGTAACACATCTCAATCGTCCGGAGAACTATTCAGTCAGCGGTCGGCGTTGGAGGTACATTCATTACGCGGATGGTGAAGAAGAGCTGTACGATATCCAATCTGATCCTCATGAATGGGATAACCTTGCCGCTGAGCCGACCGAAGAACACGTAAAGATAATGACGCAGTTGCGAGCTAAGGCTCCGAGTAAGTTCGCTGACTACGTTCCCGCCAAAAAGAAGGTCTTGCCCAAGCTAAATTGGAATTCAATCTCCAGCGAGAAAATGTTGCCCGATTCCAAGCCGACTGGAAAACCGTTCGACATTTATTTCAACAATAAATCCGGCAAACCGGTCAACGTTTTTCGCATCGGTGCCAATGGTAAGAAGCACGCTTACGGTACTTTAGAAAGAGGGTGGTTCAAACCGTTTCGAACCAAGGC
>CAZQQR010000119.1:3620-7506 GCA_964595515.1 uncultured Pirellulaceae bacterium | reverse complement strand
CCATGCGGGAACATTAAAGGAAACTCGGTGCATCCTAAAACGATTCCTTGAGCGCCTTTGGTTTGCATGGCTGAAATCACATCAATGACGTAGTCTTTGGAAGTGTCTTTAACGATTCCAAACGTCAGCTCTTGTTGAATAATTCGGTGAAGTTCGTCGCGAGTTTCAGGTTCCTCAGGGACGTGGACCTTGATCCCGTGATTGCCAATTCGCTCCGTGACGAAATCTTGTTCCATTGAGTACTTTGTTCCAATAAACGCCACTGAATCAACGGATTGATCTTTGATGGCGTTCGCCGTCGCGTCGGCGATGTGCAAGATCGGGACTGAAATTTCTGATTGCACCTGTTCGTAGATGCGATGGGGTGTGTTGGCGCAAAACATAATGGCTTCGGCACCCGCAGCAATCAATTGTTGGCTTGCGGTGGTGAACATCTCAGCAATTTTGTCCCAGCGGTCTTCTTTTTGAAATTGATGAACCGCGGCTTGGTTGACGTTTACGAGAAGTAGCGGTGGATTTGTGTTGTTCCCAAAATGTTCATTCACCGCTTCGTTGATCGCGCTGTAGTACTGGATCGTGGAATGCCATGATGTTCCACCGATGAGTCCGAGACGTTTCAAGTGATAATTTCCGATCGAAAAATGGTGTTCATTTGTTTGATTCGTTGCGCCTCCGCCATTTCGGCTGCTTGATTCTACTCGCGCGTCTCGCTTGTGGCTATTTTGAGTTACATGTTTTACAACTCGCGTGATCCAGCCGTCATTGCGATACAATGATGATCTAGCAATCTAGAATATCTCTGACGTCTCCGACGTTTGTAATTTAGTTGCTACATGTTTTTGGAAGCCAACGTTAGAAAAGAATAAAATGAGAACTACAAAGCTGACCGTCTTGCTAATGTTTTTTGTTGCATTTGTTGCCTTTCGACTCGGAAATCTGGATGCATCAAACACTATTCCAGTCAATATTCCGTCGACAGAATCAAAGAATGACTTGGCAGAAGCTTCTGGCGTAGAACTGCCAAATATTGTTTTCATCATGTCCGATGAGCTGGCGTATTTTGAGCTTTCTCACATGGGCAATACGAAAGTCCATACGCCCAATATTGACCAAATGGCGCGGGAGGGAATTCGCTTCACCCGGGCTTTGGCAGCAGCACCTGTCTGCGGACCTTTGCGATGTTGTTTGATGACGGGTAAGCACATGGGACACGCGTCGATGCGAGACAATCGCGGAGGCACTCCCATTCGTGCGGATGAACCAACCATCGCATCCATGCTCAAGACGCGTGGTTATGCGACTGGCGGGTTTGGGAAGTGGGGAATTGGCGGAAGAGGCTCAGAAGGTGTTCCAGAAACCCATGGATTCGATGAATTTTTTGGCTACTACGACCAGGTTCATGCTCATTCGTTTTATCCAGCTCACCTGATTCGCAACAGCAAAGAAGTTCGTCTGCCGCTCAACAAAGGTGGTCGCGTGGGTGAAACTTATTCTCATTACGAGATCATGAAGGAAGGGCTAAAGTTCATCCGCGAAAACAAGGATCGACCATTTTTCTGCTACTTGCCGATCACACCTCCGCACGGAAAATTTGATATCCCCGCCGATGATCCGGCTTTTGACTTGTACAAAAACGATGCGTGGATGCAGAATCCTGACGTTGCACAAGACACGAAGAACTACGCGGCGATGGTTTCGATGATTGATAACGATTTGAAACGTGTTCAAGATCTCTTAAAAGAACTTTCACTTGAAGAAAAAACGATCGTTTTCTTTACTGGGGACAATGGCGGCGAGAACCGATTCGCGGCTAAAGAGAACCCGCATGGCTTCTTTGGACCTAACGTAAATCCAAAAACAGGCGTCCGCTTTCGAGGCAAGAAACGTCAACTCTATGAAGGCGGGCTGCGAATTCCGTTCCTCGTTCGTTGGCCAGGAATGATCGAACCTGGACAAGTCAGCGATCACTTGTTTTATCAAGTCGACATGATGGCGACGTTAGCTGATTTGACGAAATCGAAACTGCCCGTTGAAACGGATGGGCTTTCCATTCTACCGACATTGATCGGTTCCAAGGCAACTGGGCAAACTCAGAAACAACATGAATACATGTACTGGGAATACCAAAAACAAATTGCTGTTCGCAAAGGAAATTGGAAAGCGGTTTTGCCTAATCCAAAATCCGATTGGGAGCTCTATGATCTTAGCGTCGATGTAGGCGAGTCAAACGATGTTGCCAAGGAAAACGCGGAGCTGGTTGCGGAACTCGCTGGATTTGCAAAAAGATCGCACACGCCTGCTCGCCCAGGAACTTTTTCAAGGCATGACTTACAAAAACGAGATCGAATTGCCAGAGACGGAGTTCCTGAACCTTTATCTCTTTCAAAATAGTGGAGTCAGATTCTAGGTGGTCAGCAAGGTTAACTTCGGGGTAGTGGACGAGGCTACGAGTCCTTTTGAGCTAACAAACGCAAGGGATTCGTAACCTCATCCACTACGGTCAATCTTAATTTTTTAAAAAGTAGTGGAGTCAGATTCTAGGCGACAAAACAATTTGCGAATTTTGAAGTTACTTTCCTTCGCCCAGCCTGTCATCCATGTCTGCCAGAACGAATCCGGCGACGGCCAATGTGATCGCGCAGTCGGTCAGCTCTTTTGGATTAACTTTGTCGACGGTGTCTGCCCAAGTGTGATGCGTGTTGAAGTAGAGCCGTCCATCGACGTTTAATCCAAGACAGGCTGTACCGAGCGGTTTTAGTTGGCCTACGTCTGCGCCTGAATAACCAAGTTTGGCTCGCGTTGCACCGATGGGTTCAAGCAGTTTCAACAAGTCCGTCATTTGGGCGAGTGCACGCTGTTCTTTGTCTTCGTCCTCCATGTCGATCGAAAAACCTTGAGGACGGAATCCGCCGGAATCTGATTCAATGCCGGCAACATGGTCATCTTTGGTGTGCCTAGCAGCGTAACTGGTTGCTCCTGCCAATCCATTTTCCTCGTTCGTCCACAACACGACACGGATCGTTCGTTTGGGGCGAAGTTCCAGTTTTCGAATAATGTTGAGAGCCTCCATCGCAGCCACACATCCAGCCCCGTCGTCTTGGGCGCCTTGACCTACGTCCCAGGAATCAATGTGACCGCCGATCACGATAATCTCATCGGGTTTTTCGGAGCCGACGATTTCAGCCAACACGTTTGCGGAGGGTGCTTCGCCTTCATCTTTGGCTTCCATCATCAGCTTGACCGTGCATTTTTTACCGCGATCCTGAAGCCGTCTCAGCATCATGGCAGCCTCAATCGAAATGGCTGCAGCTGGAACTTTTTTGACATCCGCGGGGTAGCGGCGCATCGAACCGGTGTGCGGCGAAGCCAATGAGTATGCGGTGACTGATCGAACAAGTGCCGCCACGCCACCACGTTCGGCTGCCCAAATCGCACCGGAGCCACGATACCGAACTGTCTCGCCGTATCCTGACCCTTCGGTCGCAGAGAACGCTGGCATCGCGGCATTGAAGACAACGATTTTCCCTTTGATCTGGTCGTCCGAAAGCGAATCCAGTTCCTCTTTGCTGTCGACAACAATCGTCTCGGCCGTGATCCCTTCTTTGGGGGTTCCGATGGACCAACCGAGTCCGAGCATGTCGATTTTGAATGGACGAGGGGTAAGCATTTCGCAGCTTTCTTTTCCACGCACCCATTTGCGGATGGTGACTTTTTCGGCTCGAACGTTTTCTTGGCCATCTGCCTTTAGCGAGTTTTGCGCCCACTCAATGGCTTGGTCGAGTGAAGGACTTCCACTCAGGCGATGGCCGATGTCATCGCAAAGTTCTTGTAGTTTCAAGTACGAATCATTCTTGGCTCGGGCGGCTTTAATGATTTTCAGCGCGGT
>CAZQQR010000119.1:2040-3520 GCA_964595515.1 uncultured Pirellulaceae bacterium | reverse complement strand
TTTTTGATATTGGCTTCTTTGAGTTCATTCCATAGTTCGACGATTTGCGTCTCAGAATTGGAGACGCGAACCTCGCGTGTCAGGGGAGTTTTTCTGGCGGGACTAAAGTCGGTGTAGTGAACCACATAAGCGGGAAACTCAGTCGACTCGCCGTCTTTGTTTGTTTTCCAGCGTACAAACTTTCTCACCATCAATTCGCCCTTGAGAACCTTGGTGTAAACCTCACGTTCGATGATCGAGCACTTGCTCATTGTCATTTCAGCGGCATCGACTTCCGTCATTGCGACCGGAACAAGATCGGTGACCTGAGACATCCGAACGTCGACAGGATTGAATTCTTTGTCGTCGCGAATGCGAATAAACTGCGGTGAGATGACGCTTACGCAAGGAAGACGCCGGACGACTTCGTAGCGTTTTTCAGCGGTGTTGTAGTTTAAGACCATTCGATTGACTGGTCCGCCACGAGTGTTTTGAGCGATCATGTCGAGGCAGCTAATCTCGACAACCCATTTGGGCTCGACCATCTGATAAGCGACATGGTCGGAGTTGACTTCGGCGTACTCACTTTCGACGACCATGTCCTCGAGGTCACTCAACATTTCTCGCCGTTGCTCTTCGCTAAATCCGCCACCAACTCGACACAGTGCGTGAACAGATCCATCTTTTCGAGCGACACCTAATAGAATGTCATGCAGCATGCCTTTGCGATCATCCGTGGATTCGGTAAACCCAATCACAACGGCGTCAATGGTGTGCCGAGGTTTGACTTTGAAGCTACCCGCCGAATCACTGCGAACCACGATTCCTTCGGCGCCCTCATCACCAACCCATTTGTCGAACTGACGTTGGACATCACCGTGTCCTTTGAGAGTGACAGTTTCAACAGGATGGATGTCTGTACCACCGGCGAACGTGCTGTCGATTTGTTTCCAAGTGTCTCCGTAAGTTGATTCTACGTTTTGGCCATTGATCGAGATGAAATCGAATACAGCGAATCGAATCCGTTTGAGTTCTTCATCCGTTTTGGGTTGTCTTGCGACGCTGACAACGTCATGCACACGTGGCCGGCGTCCTGCGTCGTTGGTCACATATAGCTCACCCGCAATGACAGCTTGGTCGATGTCTGATGCATCCAATAGTTTTTTGGCCTCGTCCTGCCAAGGCAGTCCCACGCGAACTGTCCCGCCCGGATTCAAAGTGATTAGTTCGTCGCCGGTGTAAATTAGGACGGTGAATTCACCGTCAATTTTTCGACTGACGTGGTATTCCGCATCGGGGATTTTGCGAGAGACATCGTCACGACCGAGAGGATACATCCGGGAGGCGACTTGTCGTTTGTAATTTCGGACCATCGACAGAAGCGATGGATCACTCAGCGATGTCGAAGGGGCGACGCCGTAGGCACCAAGTTTAATTTCGACCAGTGAAGCGTTGAGAAGACTCATGACGTTGCCTCCGTGGTTTCATCCGGCGTCTGTTT
>CAZQQR010000119.1:0-1940 GCA_964595515.1 uncultured Pirellulaceae bacterium | reverse complement strand
TCGCCTTCTGCTGGTGCGATCGGGGCGGCTTGTTGAAGGCCTTTGTATTCGACGCTTGTGGGGTCACCGACGAGAAAGAAGATTTCCTGATCATCATTCATCAGCAAGAAACCGGCGTCGGCCTCAAGTCCGCCCCGGTAGCTATAGTCGAATTTGAATATCGAACCCGATTGCAATTTCTCAACGACTGACTCTGCTCCACTGCTCACGTCCAATTTGTAAGTCAGCCGAATGTTATGGTCCAAGTACTCGTCAATGGAGACTTCTTGTTTGAGTTGGATCGGCGCCGCGAAGGAAGACGGTACGGGAGTGATCTCATTGCCCTCAAGGTTGACGGCTTTTAGTTTTGATTTTTCGCTCCAGTTTCCATCGGCCGTCAAATATCCGATTCCGGTACCGCCTTTGCCAATCAATGTTCGACCGTCTTCCGCAAGTGTCGTTAGTTCACATTCGTTGCCAGCTTCGTCGAGAACCTCTTGCGTCTTAAATCCGTAGAGCTTGCTTCGGTCGACTTTGTTCATCGCAAACTCGATCGGATTCCCGTCGAGTTCGAACTGAATGGGTTTGCTTCTGCTTTTTGCCATGTCTTAATTTTCAGAGTTGCATTTGTGAATGTGCGCAATGCTGTCAATCGAGTGCTAGCGTGCCGATTGAGCTTTCTGAATATGTTTTAACCGAGGGAAAGCGTATTATCCACTACGAAGTTTCGATTTTGAACGACGTAATTTTTGGGTGGCTCAGCGGGCATTGCTAAGTCGCATTAACGGAAAAGTTTAAACTCTCTACGATGTCGCGGAGTTGAAGACTGCTGACTTTGCGGACGCGAAAAACAGGAGAATCAAGATGTTGATGGCGTTACTTTATTCTAACGATGGCCAAATTCTGGCTGCCGCACCAGCTTGCGATCAAGTTCCTTATGGCGACGATTATTGGATGGAATTTCATGCTGCTGAATTGGATTCGGCAGACGTTTTTGAAACGGCGTATGTGACGGTTGCGAATCCTGAAACTCGAAGTCGACTATTGCTAGTTGGTATCGACGAGTCAGTAGATGCGATCGAATTGTTGCACGAGCTGGATCAAGTGGTTGCTCCGAATTACGTTCCTGGTCGAGCGGCTTAGCGCGATTCGACACAGTCAAGGATGAACAAATTGAAGTTGGCGTTGTTTACGTGCCTTTTCGCGTTGCTGATTGGCGGATGCGCGATCGGTGGCGGGCAAGTCAATTTGCCTAGCGAGCAAAAGGTCATCCGCGAGCAGTTGGTGATCCATTCTGATTTTCATCTTCCGCCGCGTCATCGCTTGATCAACGAACTGAGTCAACAGCGGGATGAAATTTCACGTCGTTTGATGATTCCTCAGTCAAACAAACCGATTCATGTTTATCTATTCAAGAACGAAGACCAGTACCATCAGTACATGGTAAAAAACAATCCGCTTTTTCCTAATCGTCGCGCATTCTTTGTGAGGGACGACGAGGGTCTAAAAGTTTTCGCGTATTGGGGGAGTCGAGTCGGAGAAGATTTGCGACACGAAGTGACTCATGGTTACCTGCACAGCGTAATCCCTGAAATTCCGCTTTGGCTTGATGAGGGAATCGCGGAGTACTTTGAGGTTGGACGAGGAAAAGGCGGCTACAATGCGCCGCACGCAGTTCATCTCGCCAAACTATACGAGCGTGATCGGTGGAAACCCGATTTGGCGCGTCTGGAAATGCTTAAATCGGCCAAAGAGCTGACGCAGACAGACTACGCCGAGTCCTGGTTGTGGGTGCATTTCCTGCTGACAGGAGATGATCAAGCTCGGGCGTTGATCCAAGACCATTTAAGTGATTTGATGGATGCCGAGACGACAATCCCAATGCTGCCCAAGATTGAAAATGCGATTCCGGATCTTGAGCTTCAATTGACGTCGTATCTCGAAATGCTTGCGGCGCAATA
>CAZQQR010000118.1:6606-14976 GCA_964595515.1 uncultured Pirellulaceae bacterium | reverse complement strand
AACCTCCGCGCACTCTGCGGCTCTGCGTTTCAAAAATACCAACGTCACCGAAGGCCTTTTATCTTGTAATCAGCAACGGGAAAGGAACTTCGCTGGCGTAATATTGCAGAACTGTGACCTTAAGGAACCCAGGGACAACCGTTGACGCTGAGGCATGCCTCAACGAAAATTGGGAACGAAACGAACTGTCCTTGCTTCATGTTATTGGAAAGACGCAATGAATCGAGCCTTCTTAAATTGTTGCTTGGTGTTCTTCTTGTTCAGCCAATTTTCAGCTATCGCGCTTGCTTACTCAGACAATGCGGAATCAAAATCGGCCATGCCGAATGTGATCGTCATCATGACCGACGAACACAATTTCCGAACGCTCGGATGTTACCGTGAAACGATGGAAAAGCGGCAGGCCTACATGTGGGGGCCGTCCGTTGTGGAGACGCCCAATATTGATTGGATTGCAAAAAACGGCGCGCTATGCACCAGTTTCTACGCGACGACACCTGTTTGCAGCCCGTCTCGGGCAAGCTTTATAACAGGGCTTTACCCGCAAGCAACTCCCGTAATTAAGAATGACATTCGTCTAGCCGATGACGTTGTGACATTTGCTTCGATTCTGAAATCCAAGGGCTACGCGACCGGGTATGCGGGTAAGTGGCACCTCGACGGGACAGGCAAACCTCAATGGCAACCTAAGCGTAATTTTGGGTTCGAAGACAATCGGTATATGTTCAATCGTGGCCACTGGAAAAACCTTGAAATCACAAAGGACGGACCTCGCGTTGGTGCTAAAAAGAACGGCAAGCCTTCGTACTCAGTGGATGGAGCTGACGAGACAACGTTTACCACGGACTTTTTGATTGATCGCACGATTGAGTTTGTAGAAACTAACAAAGCCAAGCCATTTTGCTACATGGTTAGTATTCCAGATCCGCATGGGCCGGATACAGTTCGGGCTCCGTATGACACGATGTACGATGACCTTGCGTTTGAGAAACCAACAACCTACGACGTGGATGATCGAGCGATTCCTGTTTGGGGAGCACCGGCAAAGAACTCGAAGTTTGGTCAAAGTAAATACTATGGGATGGTTAAATGTATCGATGACAACGTTGGACGCTTGATTGAAAAACTCAAACAGGAAAAGCTTCTTGAAAACACGACGATCGTGTTTACTTCGGATCACGGTGACTTGCGCGGAGAGCATCACCGGCAAAACAAAGGCGTACCTTGGGAAGGCTCGGCGCGTGTCCCATTTCTTGTTTACCATCCCGGAAAAATTGTTGGTGGAACAGTAATTGACGAAGCGTTAACCAGTGTCGATTTTGCTCCGACGTTAATGAAAATGTTTGGCGTGGAAACCGATCAGAACTTCCATGGACGAGATTTTAGCTGCTTGCTCAAAAACACGGATGAAACAGATTTTGACTGGGACGACATTGCTTTCTCGCGAGGAACAGGCGATTCGACTTGGATCATGGCAGTTACCGACAGGTACAAACTTGTCATCTCCGCCAGCAGCAAGCCCTGGATGTTCGACCTTCAGCGCGATCCGGACGAGATGATCAATATGCTCGACAATCCCGCCTATCGCGAAACCGCCTCTCAGCTTGGTAAGGCAATGAAAAACTATGTCGAAACGTTTGATGATCCGATGAAGAACTCAGCAAAGGCAATGTCGGATATCCAGTGGGCGATCGATGGGACCGGGCCTTATCAGGGCGTCTTGCCTGCGGTCGATGGAAAGAAAAAGAAGAAGAAAAACAGATAGTCTGGATAGTTCTTGACGCCGGAGTCTCGGCGCGAGGAAAACAAAATCAACCTGGAGAATGTTAGTGTCTTTGATCTTAAAAGTGGTGACTCTTTGTCTGATCGCAATTTCGAATGTGGGAATTTCTAACATGCTTATTGGTCAGGAAACGAAATCGGCCGATGATGACATCGTTCTGCCCAAACTCGGTGACAAATTGACGGACGAACAAGTCGCGTCGTTCGCGAAACTTGCTCTCAAGAACATCCAGACTGAATATCCCAACAAGCCGGGCAACGTGGTCGTTGATGCAGACTCTGTGCGGTCACCGAAGGTCATGCATCCTGCGTTCTATGGTTGCTTCGATTGGCACAGTAGCGTTCATGGACACTGGATGTTGGTTCGGTTGTTGAAGGACTATCCAGGTAGTTCGATGGATCAAAAAATCCGTGAGAAGCTTCGTGAGAATCTTACCAAAGCGAATCTTGATGGCGAACTTGCTTACTTCAAAGAGAAACAGCACAAAACATTTGAGCGGACGTATGGCTGGGCTTGGTATCTTCGGCTGGCGGATGAGTTGGAAGGCTGGGACGATCCGGACGGCAAACTTTGGCGAGAGAATGTTCGTGGACTCGAAGATTTACTGGTCGAGCGAACCATTGACTATCTGCCGAAATTGACTTTTCCGATTCGAACGGGCGTTCATCCGGACACTGGGTTTGCGCTTGGGCAGATTTTGGATTATGCCAGAAAACACAACAAGAAAGAGCTTGAGACGCTCATCGTCAAACGTGCCAAGGACTACTACCTAAACGATACTGACTATCCGACGAAATACGAACCGTCAGGGCAGGACTTCTTTTCGTCTTGTTTAAACGAAGCCGATCTCATGCGACGCGTGCTGCCGGAAAAAGAGTTCATTGCTTGGTTTGACAAATACCTTCCAACGCTCGCCGATGGCGATGGTGGTAATCTATTGGTCCCCGTCGAAGTCAGCGATGTCACGGATGGCTACATCGTGCACTTGGCTGGACTGAATCTGAATCGTGGGTGGTGTATGCAAGGAATTGCTTCTGCGCTGGATCCTCAAGACTCTCGAGCTATTCTGCTCAACAAATCTGCCAGAGAACACGCTGATATGGGATACAAATATGTATTCAGTGGCCACTACGAAGGCGATCACTGGTTGGCAACGTTCGCGATCTATTTGCACCAGCGTTTGGGCGTCGAAGAGTAAACGAGCGAACATTCAACGATTCCGTTGAGTCTGCCGGTATGATTTCGCGTATCGGATGTCGCTGGTTGCCCATATAATTTCCGCATGAATATTATTCGCGGTCATGCCTACGACGTCGTATGTCTGTTTGCGATAGCTAAATGAATCAGGATCATAAGATGTTTCGTAGGCTTACTCTTGCCGTGATGGCGGTTGTGGCTGGCTTTCTCAGTACTGCCCAAGCTCAAGAAGATACTATTCCGGGGCTTAAACCAGCCGTCGTTCAGGAAAAAATGGACAACGCGACTTTAGTAGAAAAAGCCAGTTTTCTATTGGGCTACAACATGTTCAAAGGAATTCAAAGTCAAGGCGGCAATGTTGATATGGCTGAACTGACTGAAGGGATCAAAGTCGCCCAGTCAGGCGAAGATCGTTCTAGCTATATTCTTGGTTACAACATGATGTACCAAGCAAGAATGCGTGGAAAGAATGTCACCACCGACGAGTTTATCGAAGGCGTTAAAGCTGCTCAGAGTGGCGAAGACAAAAAAAGCTTCATCACTGGTTACGAGTTGATGGGGAACTTGAAAAAGCAAGATGCAGGGCTTGAGATTGAAAAAATTCTGGCGGGCATGAAGTCAGCATCTAGCGGTCAAGAGTTGCCGATGTCCAAAGAAGAGACTAGCGCAGTCATGTCGTCTTTTCAAAAAGTACTTGAGGAACGCCAAGTCGCTAAAATGAAGGCGATGACTGAGTCAAACGACGCTGAGACACGGGCGTTTATGGCAAAAAACAAAGCTGAAAATCCGGGCGTCAAAGAATTGCCAAACGGTGTTCAGTACCAGGTTCTCACCGAAGGCACTGGTCCGAAGCCGTCTGCTGAAGACCGCATCAAAGTCAACTATCACGGTACTTTTCTGAATGGCAAAGTTTTCGATTCGACGACACAACCACCTTCGGGGCTTCCGCCTGAACCAGCCGAGTTTAACGTTAGCGGAGTCGTTCCGGGGTTCTCGGCGGCTCTCCAAGCAATGAATGTTGGTAGTAAATGGAAAGTCGTCATCCCGGGTAAGCTCGGTTATGGTGTCCAAGGGCGTGGCGAAATTGGTCCCAATCAAGCGCTGATGTTCGAGATTGAGTTGCTTGAAATTCTTCCTAAAAAGTAGCAAGAGAATCAACAGTTGGATTCAATTAAGCGTCTCGGTTCTTCGACCGAGGCGTTTTTTTTGGTTTCAAAAAAATCCGAAAAAGAGCCAATACTTGGTTGTAGCGGTCGAATACAAACAATGTACTTTAGCTAGTCATGCAGTCGTATTCCTTTTCAACTCGAGGATTTGATGAGCCAACAAGCCGAACCCTATTCGTTTCCAACTGATGCTCCGACTTTTGTTCCAACGAAACCAGCTGGGATGAAACTAAGCTGGCGTCAATTCGGGTTGAGAGCAGCTTTGATTGCTGTCACGGGATTTTGCATACTGATGGCCAGCATGGTCGCTCCCGTCATTCCTGCTTTGGCGTTCTCGGTATTTTTTGTGGGATTTGCGGCGTTGATTGTAGTTGCGACGATTTATGGGAGAGGTTGGGTTCGGCCTTATGCAGTTGGAAATTTGCTGGTGATTTCAGGGAGCGTGTTTCTGTTTTTCAACGAGTTTCCATTTCGAGGCCCGGCTGATTTACTCTTGTTTCTCGTGATTTCATTCTTCGTTTCGAATTTTGTTGGTACTGTGAGCGCAGTCAGTCACGGATTTCTAAAAAGACGATCTGGCAAAATGCCTATTCCTAATATTTGGTTTTTGCGACATTGGCTTTGCAACGATGAGTAGGTCGATTCAGTTCAATTTCCATGTAGCGGAACTCGTCAAGAGTTCTGACGCCGAATTTACTACTAAGCTGAGTCCGTTACCGCTTCAAATTATTGCTGCGTCTAGTTCACACCGCGTCGAGTATTCGGAAGTCTTGACGACGGAAGTCGTGACGACGTCCGCTACCTTGCTTGCCTACGACCAAGTCGCTGACGAACACTTGTGCTTCAATTGAAATTCCTTCAAATGACTGAAGTGAGACGATGCAATTTCAAGAAAGTAGAAGATGAGAATCGCGGTCACCGGAGCAACAGGTTTTGTCGGACGAGAACTCGTTTCACAGCTGGTCGCTGATAGTCACGAGCTGAATTGTTGGCGGCGACCGGAATCCGACGTAAGCCCACTTTCTGAATACGGCGACCACATTCGGTGGATCGAAGGCAAACTGGGAGACAGAGATTCAACCCAGCAACTGATCGAGGATTGCGATGCGGTCATTCATTCCGGACTTTGGCGATCAAGCCTTTCATTTCAGGCTGACGAAACCGATGTGGTCGAATACGCACGAGTCAATATTCTTGGCTCGTTGGAATTGATCGAAGCTGCGGTCAAAGCAAATGTGAATCGGTTTGTGTTCGTTTCCACGTGTGCCGTGCATGATCATATTCTCGACGATCGACCTTTGGACGAGTCACATCCGCTCTGGGCCAACTCGCATTACGGTGCCCACAAAGCCGCGATTGAAAAGTTTGTTCACAGTTATGGCCTGGGCAAGGGTTTCCCAATTTGCGCGATTCGGCCAACCGGCGTTTACGGTGTTCATCGGCCTATCCAGCGATCAAAGTGGTTCCAATTGGTTCGCGATGTCGCCGACGGAAAATCGGTTGAGGTAAAAAAAGGTGGAAAGGAAGTCCATGTTGAAGACGTGGCCAAAGCGATTCGATTGCTGTTGGACGCGGAAGGTGTCAGCGGACAAGCTTATTCATGTTACGACCGGTACATCTCAGAATACGACGTGGCTTTGATGGCCAAGCAGGTTTCAGGAAGCGATTCTGAAATTGTTGGACATCAGAAAACTCCGAAACACGAAATTGACTCATCAAAGATCAAACGGCTGGGCATGGAATTCGGTGGGATTCGGCTTTTGCGAGAGACGATCGAAAAGATGCTGAACAGCGTTTAGACCTTGGCGTTTTCTTTCTAACAGGTGTTCGAGTCTGTGTTTCACCCAACGGCACAGGCACGAGACATGCGAAGTCGGTTGTCCGGTAATGGTCGAAGCGCACAAAAAAAGCCTCGGCGAACAGAATTCACCGAGGCTTTGGATCGTAATTTCAGCTCAGGCAGTAAGCTGC
Organism: uncultured Pirellulaceae bacterium; assembly: GCA_964595515.1. GTDB lineage: Bacteria > Planctomycetota > Planctomycetia > Pirellulales > Pirellulaceae > Mariniblastus. The sequence goes on along the minus strand of CAZQQR010000118.1, from coordinate 8,859 downwards.
GAATTTGCTCGAACTTAAGTCCCGAACGAATTGCCGCAACCACAAGTCCGTTTCGCGTTTGGATTGTGGAACTGGAAGCCACGTTGTTCGATGCCTTCGTAGTAATCGACAGTCGTTCCATCAAGGAACAAATCGCTTTTCTTGTCTACAACAACAGCCACTCCGTGCTGCTCAGTCTTGTTGTCTTTGGTTTCGTCGTAATCAGCCGCGATATTTAGACCGTAGTTGAACCCAGAGCAACCGCCGCCCGTCACTGAGATTCGGAGGCAAGCACCTTCTTCGTACTCACCTTCTTCGATGAATCGCTTGACTTCCTTGGCAGCTTTTTCCGTAACGGTAACACTCATTGAATCTGTATCTCCAGAATTGATTTCTTGTTGAGGCGTTTTACCTCTAATCGACATTTTTTGTAACCTGCGTTTAATTGTCTAGAGGTTTTGTTTCCAACTAGCCAGAATTGGCCCGGAAACCGCAGATTTTAACAAAATCAGTTGCTATTTTGATGAGATTTTCCACTGGAACGTTCAGTTAATCACTCTGTTCAAAGCAGTCATTCGAGCGTTCGCCCAATTTCGTCTCTATACTTCGGTCTGTCCGTATAGGCTTTTGATACAGATTTGGGACCAAGTTTCGAAGCCATCGAGGTCAGCCAGCATCTCAGAGACAGGGGCAAAACCAGAATCCGCGATTTCAGTTTCCCGTGATTGGACCGACGGCTCGGAAACTTTAAAGACGTGGACGATTCCCAAATGGACTTTTCCGACTTCGTTGGAATCGTCGTTGATCAGTCCGACCAGCGTTTGTTCATACGCTGTGTCAATTTGGACTTCTTCTTCAAGTTCACGCCGCATCCCGTCGTCATAAGGCGAGTTGTCGCCAAGATCCAAAGTCGAGATATGCCCGCCAATACCAATGCTCTTTTTGGCTCTCAGGCGTGCTTCGCCACCACCCTTGCCCCGGGTGTATTGGAACACGTGCAAATTGCCATCTGCGTCGGTGTGTTGGAAAATACAATACGGGATCAACTGCTTGAATTCGGGATCTTCTTCCATTTCGCCGCGAGGAAGATATTGCGTATTGTTTGGATCCAGCAAAGTCGTCAGGTATTTTTCTGTCTCTCCGCAGAAGCCCTGAAAGTAACCGCACTCGCGAAAGAGTTCGGTCTTTACCACCATGACTTGTTCGGTTTTTACGGACGACATTGATTACGCTCCAGCTGTAAAGAATTGCAATTCGGACTCAACGCGAGTCACATGATAAGAGATTTTCCAGTCTCTGACGAGCAGCTAGATTGAAACACGATCCGTTTGAAACCGTTCTGCCGCAACGGTGATGGTTGCGTAATGTACGTCGACAATATCATTGATCTCGGGTGCATAGCCACCAGCCATCGAGAGAGCGACAGGGATTTCTTGATCGCGGAAATAGTTGATCACGTATTCGTCTCGTTTTTTGAGTCCGGGCTTGGTCAGGCTAAGTAGACCGAGTCGGTCGCCAACAAACGGATCCGCCCCAGCGAGGTAAAACACAAAATCGGGTTGGAACTGACGATGGATCGTGCGGAGACCATCTCGCAGTTGAGACAGGTAGTAATCGTCTCCCGTTGCTGGAGGCAAAGCGATATCGAAATCGCCATCTGTTTTTTGAAAGGGATAGTTCTTTTCGCAGTGCATCGAAAACGAAAACAAGCTCTCGTCATCCCTGGCGATGGCCGCCGTCCCGTTGCCTTGGTGCACGTCGCAATCAACCACCAAGACTTTATCTACCAACCCCATCTGTTGAAGTACTTTTGCGCCAACACAAACATCATTGAAAACGCAGTACCCTTGTCCGTTGTCGCTAAACGCATGATGCGTGCCGCCGGCAAGATTTGCGGCCAGTCCCGATTCGCGGGCTGCCAATGCTGCGGCAATGGTCGCGCCCGTTGACCGACGTGATCGCTCAACCATTTTTTCCGACCAGGGAAAACCAATTCGACGAATTTCAACATCCGTCAGACGTCCGGATTTTATATTCTCTAGGTAGGCCTGCGTGTGAACAAGAAGCAATTGTTCGTCGGTTGCTGAAGGTGGCAATTCTAAAGAGCAAATTTCGCCAAGTTCACCATCTGCGATGCGCTCTCGCAGCAGCGTATATTTCGCCATCGGGAAACGATGGGTGTCCGGCAGCGGAAGCTCAAAAGTATCAGAATAGAAAAGCTTCATTGGAAACACGAATTTAAAAGCGAATGAAACTTGATTGCAGACAATCCAC
>CAZQQR010000118.1:0-6506 GCA_964595515.1 uncultured Pirellulaceae bacterium | reverse complement strand
CTTCATTGGAAACACGAATTTAAAAGCGAATGAAACTTGATTGCAGACAATCCACCCACAGTTTCGAGGCCGCAATTTCCAAAATACGCAAAGCCAGAAATCTTAGTTCAAGTTAGCTCGTTGAGCCTGTTTCAGCATGGCATCAGCTTGATTGCGACTGGAATCAACCGTGACTTCTGCAGAAGAATTTTCCGTTTCCCAAACGACGACTTTTGTAAGCCTCAGATCGTAGCCTTTGATCGTGGAAATCAGCTGCGGTCCAATCTCATTCAAAAGGTACCGGGCCAAGTTTTCCGCGGTTGGATTATAGGGCAATCGGTAAATTTTGTTTGGTCGTGCAACTTCGAGTGCTTCGATCGCGTTGTCGTCTTGGTCCCAGACGACGAAACCATGATCCCAATGGTCGTCGATCCAACCTTTAAACAGCTTTTTGATTTCACCAAAATCAACCACGCGGCCAAGCTCATCAATCTCATTTCCAGTCACGTAAAACTCGATCAAGTAGTTGTGCCCATGAAGATTGGCGCATTTACCCTCGTGTCCCAGTAATCGATGTCCAGCGCAAAATTGGACTTTACGCATAACCGTGATGCTCATTTTTTAATTGCCGACAATTAGGGTGCGAGTTGTTAGGAGTGATTGAGCTTAGTTGAGTTTCGGATTGTTCCGGTGACGATCCGAGTCTCGATCCGTTTTCTTCTTTAGATTTTTGTCAAAAGCAGCCGTCAAGTCGACGCCTGTTTGATTGGCAATACAGATCAAGACGAACAATATATCTGCCAGCTCATCATCCAGCGAAGATTGCTTGTCAGATTCTTTAAAACTTTGTTCACCATAAGTCCTCGAAATGATCCGGGACAGTTCGCCTACCTCTTCCATTAGCTGTGCCAGATTGGTCAGCTCAGAAAAATAGCGAACCCCAATCGTTTTGATCCACTCGTCGACGCGTTGTTGGGCCGACTGAAGTGTGATCGTGTTCTGTTCCGTGTCTGCCATCAAAGACTCAATAATTGGCTTAATAGGTGGTTGACGATTGCAGTCACAATCAAGTGATTTTGAGCCCAATTGTAACCCAAAACGGGACTTGATTTTCGCTGCGGTTTGTGATCTTTTCAGACGGCCATATTTTGAAATTGTGTTAGCTTAAACCCCCTTTAGCCTTCCGATGGTCCGTAAAAAAATCGTCACTTGTTTTCCGCTTTCGATCGCGGACTCAGAGCAAATTGTTGCCAGTGCAAGAGACGATTTTGAGGTGATTGTTTCTAAACAGGAATCGATCGCAACAGACATTTTTGAGGCTGACATTTTTTGTGGACACGCGAAGGTTCCCGTCGATTGGGAAGAAGTGGTCAAGCAGGGCCGGTTGAAGTGGATTCAATCTTCTGCCGCCGGGCTGGATCATTGTTTGACGCCGCCAGTCATCGCCAGCGACGACATCGTCGTGAGCGGCTGTTCGGGACTGTTCGCCGATCAAGTCGCTGAGCAAACCATGTGCTTGTTAATGGGTTTGATTCGCCGGCTTCACGTTTTTTTTCGTGCCCAGCAGGCCAAAGAATTTGTTCGTCGGCCGACGGATAACTTGCACGGGAAAACGGTTGGGATTCTTGGTTTTGGCGGAAACGGGCAGCGGATTGCAAAAGTACTTAGCCCGATGGTCGATCGAATTTTGGCGACTGATTGCTTTCCAGATGCGGGTCAATCGCTCGTTGAGACTGGAACCGTCGAAAAGATTTTCCCACCTGAAGACTTAGAAGAGGTACTCAAGCAATCAGATGTGGTTGTCCTGACGTTACCTCTTTCGGCCGCGACAGATCAAATGCTTGCTGACGAACAATTTCGAATGTTCAAACCAGGAGCCTATTTGGTAAATGTAGGGCGTGGTAGTGTCGTCAAAACAGAGAGTCTTGTTCATAACCTCGCCAACGGGCATCTTGCTGGGGCAGGAATTGATGTGGTGGATCCAGAACCATTGCCCCCGGAATCACCTTTGTGGGAAATGGACAATGTCATTATTTCTCCGCACGTAGGGGCGCAATCTCCTCTTCGTGTTCCGGTCACGGTGGACTTATTCTGCCAAAACCTCGATCGTTATCGGGAGGGAAAGTCCTTGTTGAACCAGGTCGACAAAAACCTAGGCTTTCCAAGGCCAGAAAATCGCATTGAGTTTTAGCGATCTAGCTTCGAATTGACGAATATGAGCTAGACGTTTTTCGGGCAACGGGAATAAAATGAGACTCGTGCGGTAGGTAGGCTTTCTGGTTGACTTCAACTGGATCTCATTTTCAAACAAGTTTGATGTCTTGGCGATGTCATAACCGGACGTGCGTCGCAATATCAACCTTTCAATCCGTGTTTAAGTCTGACGCAACTTCAACTGCATTCCTTTGAACCGTATTCACCGCATTGTATTGAGCGGTAACCAACACCACTGATTAACATTCGTAGCATTGCAACCGCTGGTTGCTCGAGGATTTTACATTGGACTTTGACGGCAAAACTCTTTTCAACACTCAAGCTGAAGATCTGTCTCCGACGGTGACTCAGCACGGTGAGATGGTCGAAGGCCAGTGTGTCGAGTTGTGCAAACGCTACGACGAGATTCTGAGCGAGAAACGGCATAGCTGGACGACTCATTTACGCTTGCTTCAACGTTTGGGGTCGGGTGGTCAGGGGGTTGTTTACTTAACGGAACGGCGAGGAAGCGATGGATTTACTTTGCCGGTTGCTTTGAAGGTCTTCTCCCCCGAAAGGTACGCCACGCCTAGCCACTACGATTCGGATATGTCTCGAATGGGACGTGTCGCTGCCAAAGTTGCCAGAATTCAGCATGAAAATCTGCTGGTTGTTGAGAACTTTTTGGACCGCGAACGAATTCGAATGATGGTAATGGAGTGGGTCGAAGGGTTTGACCTTCGCCGGTTATTGACTCCCCGAATGTTTGGTGTGGTCAAAGAACGGTTTAGTACCAAACGATGGAATCACATCAACGAAGTTTTAATCACTGCCGGCCCAGAACAACCTCGATTCAAAGCCGGAGTGGCGGTGGCGATCGTTCGAGACTGTTTGGATGCGTTGGCAGCCATGCATCGGCAGGATATCGTCCACGGTGATGTTAAGCCGGGCAACATCATGCTTAAACGCAGTGGGCACTCCAAGATGATTGACATTGGATCGGCATTCGAAGTCTCCGATCCTCCCCAGCGACGAGCTTGTACTCCGTCGTATGCTGCTCCAGAAGTTTTGGAAGGCAAAGACAATACGCCGCGAAGTGACCTAGCAAGTCTCGGATACGTAACGCTTGAGTTGTTAGCGGGTAAACCAGTGTTTGGCGGCGTCAATGATCTTAATGAGTTGATGGAAGCGAAACATTCGCTTATTGATCGGCTTGAAGATTTCTTGCCAGACGACGTGGCATGCAATGATCTCTTGATGGCGTTTTGTCGAGGATTGGTCGAGCCTGATCCAGACAAACGTTTCCCAAGCGCCGAAGCCGCAGAGCTGGTTGACGTGGGCGCCGCTGCCTTTCATCGCCAATTGGTAAAGAACGACCTAGCCAGTGAATACGAAAACGATATTCGTATCTGGATCGATGAACTGTTGGAAATTGACTCTGCAAGTCCCGGTTTTCTCAACAAAGACAATTAGAACTTTGTTCCGATTCGATTCTGGATCAGCCGTTTAGGCGATAGCCTCGGGTCCCATTCAACAACCGGGTCTATCGCCCAAACGGCTTGCTCAGGACCCTTGAAATTGCAGCCGCCTGATTTGCGGCTGACATTGGTCGTGAGAATTCTGCATCGAGAAGTTCGAAACGATAATTTCGAATCGAGAACTGGGAATCAGAACCGCAGTTTGAGATCTTGAAAATGAGAACTGCGGTGGCAATCCGCAGTCGTCAGACCCAATCGAACCCGGTTGTCTTTTTAATACGCTCTTCGAAATTTCCCAACAGGCCGCCAATCACTGCCCATTTGTTGCTGCGACGAACTTCGATATCACCATGTTGGTTGACTCGAACAATAGAATCGGGCTGAACACCTGCGTCATCAAGATTTTGTGTGAGCAGCTCATCATCATTGATGATGGCGTCTAGTGTCACGCCCGTCATCTCAATAAATTTCATCGGTACTCGTCGCCATAAAGAGGGAATAGATTTGTGACTTCTATTCTAACAACACATTCTGAAAATTGGTTGTAAATTCCTCAATCCTGAGTCAGTAGTGGCCAGCGTTTAAGATTTGAGACTTAGTGGGAGCAGCTACTTTGGAGTGACTTTGCCCTCAAGCGTATTGGGATCAAAGCTAGGTCGGTGTGAGGAGAATTGAGCTTCTGATTCCAGTGTCTGGCGATCGGACGTTTCTAACTGAAACTTCAACGCCTGAATTTCTTGCTCCAACCGATTGACGTGGTCTGCAGTCCAGCAAAGTATTTCTGCCTCACTTAAACCGTTTTCTTCTCGAACACGGGCAAGTGAATGGGCGCCAGCCAGAACCTTCCGCACGATTGAGTCTCGATATTTTTCCGAAAACCTTGATAGCCGCGTCGAGTTGGCGAGCAGGGACCCTTCCGTTTTCAAATAATTTCCGACTGCAACCGCGGGGCCTTCTACCAATTCCTCCGATTCACTACGCCGTTTCCACTTTTCTGTTTGTTGATTTTGATCTTCCGTGTCGATTGGGACATACTCGGCCGCTCGTTTGGAAGGTTGTTTTACAAACAGTAGCTTTTTGTCGCATTGGATGCAGTACCAAGGACCAAGCCCAGTGAACGAAAGGCATCCCAATGTGATACGATCAAACATTCGAAGAACGCGGGTGTTAATGTGCCGAATGAATGGTACGTTTCTGACACAGTTGGAACAAAATCCTCTTTTGCGTTTGGATTGCATCGTCAGACCTTCAATTGAATTTAAAGAATACTGAGATAGTACTATTAACAACGGCGGGAACGACAGCATATCGCATCGAACAAGCTCAAGCCACTTTTCAGTTTCAAAACCTTAGAAAAGGATGGAAGTTAGTCCGTTTTTAATTCGTCGTCACGTTAAACTTGGAAAGATACAAGTAGCTTGTGAGGCTGCACCCCTCAATCTTCAGTAGCGGAACGTCAAGAGTTCTGACCGTTTCGAAAACGAAGTTGAACGAACCACCACGCCGGCGAAACCGAGCAAGCTGGCTGCCATTGGCGAGATCATCCAAAATCAAAAACAAGAATGAACACTGAATCAGAAAATTCATCGCACCAGGAAACAGCTTCTTCTGAGGTGACTGCTTCTCCCGATGTCCCGAGTCAAGAAAATTGGCAGTCGTTTGTCGTCGCCGAAACTGAAGACGGTGAACGACTCGATGCGTTTCTTGTGCGAAAGTTTCCGAAATTCAGCCGTGTAAAACTTCAAAGGGCAATTGCATCGCAAAATGTTCTGGTTGATGACAAAAAAGCGAAATCCTCGACGCGATTGAAAGTTGATCAGGTGGTCAAGTTCTGTCCTCCGAAACTTGAACCGATGGGCTCGCTTCCCGAAGACATTCCCCTCAATGTTCTCTACGAAGATGACTTTCTCGTCGCGATCAATAAACCGCCCCAAATGGTCGTCCACCCCGCCAAAGGTCATTGGTCAGGCACGTTGACGGCAGCCCTTACGTTTCGGTTTAAAAATTTAAGCAGCGTTGGCGGACCAACTCGCCCGGGCATCGTTCATCGGCTTGACCGCGACACCAGCGGTGTGATTGTCGTAGCGAAAACGGACCAAGCCCATCAGAACCTTTCTTCCCAGTTCGAGCATCGGACGGTTGAAAAAGAGTACTTTGCGATTGTCAGTCCGTCTCCAGACCGAGATCGGGACATAATCGACAAACCGATTGGGGCCCACCCTTATCAACGTGAAAAGAAAGCCATTCGCGTGGGTCACTCTACCAGTCGCCAAGCTCAATCCATGTACGAAGTCGTTGAGAGGTTTCAGGGTTTTGCGGTCGTTCATGTAAAACCAAAAACAGGTCGCACCCATCAGATCCGTGTTCATCTTTCGCACATCGGAACTCCTGTTCTCTGTGACAAACTGTATAGCGGTCGGGCGAGGTTGGATTTGAAAGAGTTGACTCGCAAAGAACAGGACGCTCGGTTGTTGCTTGATCGACAAGCGCTTCATGCGCGGCGATTGAAGGTGAAGCATCCCGAAACGGGGGATCCCATCGAGTTTGTGGCGGAGTTGCCCGATGATCTCAATGAGACGTTGGATGCGATCCGAAAACACCGACCGGCATGAGACGAGTTTCACCGGGGGAGGTTTTGTTCGAGCGCCGTGTGGCAGAGCGGTCTGGAATCACGTCCCCTGGGCCAGCGACCCCATGAAGGTGCTGACGATGGAAGCCGAAGAACGAGCCAATTAGTTAGGCAGGTTGCCGGATTGGCGTCGCAAGCTCCTGATCCGGCCTACAATTTTTCGTTTAGCGCGTTTTCGGTTAGCGCGTTTTCGTTTAGCGCGACCTCGGCTTGCGTGTTCTCGGCTT
>CAZQQR010000117.1:9943-14986 GCA_964595515.1 uncultured Pirellulaceae bacterium | reverse complement strand
TCATCTCACTACTTCGCTGTTGAAATCTCAAGCACAATGGGACGATGATCGGAGCCGCATTGCCTGCCAATCAAGCGGCTATGAACGTGGATCTCGTTTGAAACAAAAGCATGATCGATCGGAATCTGGGCTGGCCAATACTTCTCGTTCGGCCAACTCGCGTGGTACCCAAACCCCTGGCGACTGTCGCGGTAATTCGTTGTTCGAGCAAAGTCCGTTAAAAATGGCGACCATGGAGCACAGTTAAAATCCCCCATCACCATCGTCGGAACATCTTCTTTTGCCAAAATCTTGGCAGCCTGGCGAAATTGATCGTTCCTTAAATCCATGCGAAAACGATTCACGGGTGAAATGGTATGCAAGCCGGCGATTCTGATCTTCTGATCCCCGAAATTGATCGTCGCCAAAATGAAGGGGTTGTCAGTCATCTTTCGGCTAAGCTGATACACCCGCTGTTCATCAATGGGGTACTTGCTGAACAACCCGATCCCAAATCCATGCCAGCGAGCTTCTCGAATTTGATAAGGGTACTCTTCATTGAGCAAGTCCATCGCCTGTGTCCAGTTTCGAGAAAACTCGATAGCAACAAACACGTCAGGATCGACTTCTTGAATTTGCTGGACAACTGCAACGAAATTTTGATTGTGCCCTAATACATTGTGAGACATGACCCGGATTGGACGCGGGCCGGGAGGGGGATTGCCAGCGGGCAAATAAACCCAGACGATCCCGATCATGCTCCAAACCAGAGTTCCAAAGACGAAAAAGCTAAACCAATTCCGCCGCCCACCCATCAGTAAGATCGCAAATGGGATCAGCATAAACATGATTTGACAACGAAAATTGCAAACCAACTCAGCGAGTACCGAGTAGCGACCCAACAGCGAAAAATAGAACAGCCCGACTGGAATGACCGCCATCGCGACGACAAAACCCCACATTAACGAACCCGGGTTTGGGTACAGTTTCGCAGGTTGATCGTCGTCCTTTGCGTTCATGAAGGATTGGTAAGTTCTTAAATCAGGTGACTGCTTAAATCAGGAGGCAGAGTTACCTGCTGATTGAAGTTTTTGTCGATCGTAGAGATACGGATTCAAAGTCGGATCGTTGTACATCTTAAACTGACGATAAGTCCGATGTCGTTTTCGTCCGGCAAAAATATCGTTCAGCAATTCACCGAGCGACTGGTTGAGATCGTCCTGCTGAAGCTGACAAATGGCAATTTTCTGAATTACCGAATCAAGGTGTTCCTGAGAAACGCCTTCTCTCTCTAACTGCTCTCGCAAATGATAGATTCGGAGTGCCAAAATTGATAGGCGATCAATCGTGCAGCCGGGCGTCTCGGTGTTCATGGGAGCATCATCGGCCACTTGCACGCCGGAACCTTCGATCAGCCTTGTGATCTCGTCGTCGACTTTTTCAATCCAATCGTTTCGCTGCTGGTTCAGTTTGTCGATCGAACGTTTGACTTTGGCAATTTCCGTGTCGGTAACATCCGGGCTCCGAGCAATGTCTTCTTGATGCCAAAGCAAGAAATTAAAGCGATGTTGCTCACAGACTGTGCCCAAGATGCCTGTTAACTGATTCTCCACCGGCTCTTCGTGCCAATGTGCAACCGTGTCGGTCTGAAGCTGAATCACTTGGGCAATATCTAACATGTTGACAGCGTTCTCGGCCATTTTGAATTCCTTTTCCGTAAGTCATGACCGTTGAATTTTACGGATTCCCAGCAGATTGTCCCATGGCGGTTTTGCAGAGGCGACATTGGATTAAAAAACAGACTGCCCTATCATTGTGGCGGGGATTGCGAATTGAAATGCGTTGGGATCGACGCTCTCGGGTTCGCTAGCAATAACGAAAGCCATGAATGCTTGAGAAACTTCAAACGCGGTCGCATTACAACCAAGTGGTGAGCCTTCTTCTGGCATGGGCTTTTTTGTTTCTCTCTAGCAACGAAATAGCAACGGGACAAATCACACTTCAAACCCCAACGGCTAGTCAAAATGTTGTTCAAAATGAAACGCTGCAGTCTCCTCAATCAACCAGCGGCCTGACAGTCAACTCTGGGCAGCAACTAGATCAACCAGTCAAAGCCAATCAGCAGACGCAGTTCGATCAGAATGCGGCTTTTGGTTACATGAAAACAGTTTGCGCGATCGGACCTCGAATCAGTGCCACTCCCGGCATGAAAAAGCAACAGGCGTTGATCCAAGATCACTTCAAAAAAATCGGCGGGAAAATCTACAACCAACCGTTCTCGGTTCGCAGCCCTTTCAATTCCCGAAATGTTCGTCTACACAATTTGATCGTTCGTTATCACTTGGAACGCAGACGACGAATTCTGATCTGCTGCCACTACGATACGCGGCCGTTTCCGGATATGGATCCAGTCAATCCTCGCGGAACTTTTATTGGAGCCAACGACGGGGCCAGTGGCGTCGCGTTGCTGATGGAATTGGGAAAGCACATTGAAAAAATGGAAGGGCCATACGGAGTCGATTTAATCTTTTTCGATGGCGAAGAATTTGTGATCCAACGACAACGTGATCCAATGTTCTTGGGCTCGACACATTTTTCAAACATGTATGCCGCGGGAAAGATCCGCTGGAAATACGAATTTGGGATTCTTGTTGATATGGTGGCTGACAAAGATCTTCAGATTTACTTTGAGGGAAACAGTCTCGGGTTCGCTGATCGGTTGACGCGAAGTGTCTGGGGAGTCGCTAATGATCTTGGGATTAAAGAATTCATCCCTCAGCAGCGGCACCAAATCCGCGACGACCACCTTCCCTTAAACCAAATTGCCCGCATTAAGACGTGCGATATCATTGATTTTGACTTTCCCAATCCCGCCAAAGGGAATTCATATTGGCATACGGAAAAGGATACGATCGAAAACTGCTCGGCGGAATCGCTGGGCAAGGTTGGCTCGGTCGTACTAGAATGGCTGCGTCAAATGCAAAAGTTAAACAACAAAGAAAAGTAGCTTGGTTGCTTGCTCCACAACCTTTTTTTTCATTGCGTCTTCAGACAGCCTGAACAACGTAAAAGCGTATGCGCTGATTCTGGGGATCGGAGCTCTTTTAGGCGGCGTTTATCTGCTCCTGAATCACAAGCAAACATTGGATGCGGTTCTGGCCAGTCGCGAGCCCGATCGCGTAAAGACGTTTGAAAGCCGAAAATATCGCCGACGCGCATCGGCAAGCACCATGATCGCGTGCTTGGGATGTTTGCTCGCTGGACTCTACTGGGTGACAGACCAAAAAGTCTTTGCAGTGTTCATTCTGATGATTCTTGGTCTGTTGGTCGGCATTTTTTGCTTAGCTGTCCTGGATTTGTTTTCCGTTAGCTTGCACCACATCGCGAATCCAGATGAAAAGACCCAAAAGAAGATGATCGAGGACTACTTGCGCGAGCGAGAGAAACTGCTGAACAAGGTTGCGGCCGAAGAAGAAAACAACAAACCAGAAAACTCATAACTGGAACACTTTGTTCGACTCGACTTCGCAACCTTCCAGCCTTACTCTCAAAAATTCGCCCAAGAATTCTCTCTTGCCTTCATCAAAAGATCCCGACAAACGCTCGTTTTTACGCTCGTTTTTCAAATCCTTGGGATTTATTGTCGCTGCAGTATTGGCGATTGTTTCGTCGCTGCTCGTATTCCCGGAACATATTCATTGGATGATGCTGGCCTGGGTTTTCTTCAGCGTTTGCACGATCAAAACCAAATGGAGCTTGATGGGAATCGCCTGTTGTTTGGTCTCGGTTTTAATCAAGCAACCGGGCTGGAGCCTCCCATTCATTCAGTTCGTCTTTCTTGCATCGGCGGCCTGCTGTGTTTTCTGGAAGCAATCAAACGGCCTAGCATCCCGCGGGATCACGCTGGCGATTTTGGCACTGGTGTGTACCTGGTATTCCTTCGATCGGTGTGCCGAATCAACGGCAAGTTCACAGTTCGATTTCAACGGATCAAGACCGATCGTTTGTCTGGGCGATAGTTTGACTGATTTTGGCTATCCAGAAGTACTCAGGGCAAAGCTCTCCGTAGACGTTCTTGATTTTGGAAGAGACGGATATTCCGCCAAGGATGCGATTGAAAAACTTTTGCCAGAAATCGAAAAAGCAAATCCGGCCTGCGTGATTGTTGAGCTTGGTGGCCATGACTTCAAAAACGGCGATTCGAGAACAGCGACGTACAACCGGCTGATTGAAATCGTTCAGCGAATCAAAAACCTTGACGCGGAAGTCATTTTGGTGGAAATTCCCCGCGGATTTGTGAATGATCCTTATCACGGACTCGAACGTGAAATTGCAGGAGCGTTTGACCTTCAACTCATTCCGGACACAATGATTCGGCGATTTATTTTTTGGAGCCCGATCGTACCCCCTGGAATGTGGACAGATTCAACTAATCATCTCAGTAAAGACGGGCTTCATCCAAATTCCGCTGGCAACGAACTTTTTGCAAACTACGTCCAGTCAGCATTGGTAAGGCTGTATGGGAATCAAATCTTAAAATAACGAAAGAACACTTTGCTCGGTCGCCTGATACTACTCTTCATTATTGTTCCACTCGTCGACATGACGTTTCTGGTTTGGCTATCCAGTTACACAGGTTGGCAATTTTCGATCGGGATGGTCATCGTTTCCGGTATCGTTGGGGCGTATCTTGCTCGTCGATCATCGGCAGCCTTGGGCGTTAAATTCCGTGACCATTTACAACAAGGCAAAATGTCTTCCGACTTGCTTTCGGACGGGGCAATGATCATGTTCGCTGCCGGATTGTTGCTTACCCCCGGATTCTTGACTGACTTTTTTGGGCTCAGCCTTTTGATTCCCGTTTGCCGTCGGTGGTACAAAAGCTTGATCATGGGTTGGTTCAAGAAGAACTTCAAAATGCACGTCGTTACCATGCCAACCCACCATGACCCAAATACTGTTGATGGCGAAGTCGTCGATCGGCATGACGTCAGCGATGGCCCGACAGTTTTGAAACCAGAACTGTTAGAATAAATTCGGTTCTACCTATACGTTCGACTTAGT
>CAZQQR010000117.1:0-9843 GCA_964595515.1 uncultured Pirellulaceae bacterium | reverse complement strand
AACTCTTGACGAGTTCCGCTACGAGATTCTTCATTGAACGGTTTTTCGTTTAACGGCAAGCCGTAGGCGACTGCGTTTCGCCAACCGGTAAACTAAAGCACACGTCCCGCAGCGTTCCGGATGGCCCTGATCCTTCCTCACACAGCCGTATCGGATACACAGCCGCATCACTCGCACAGCCGCATCACTCGGATTTTAGTAGCCAGCCGCTCCTCATTGGTGTAACTTCATTGATTGAAAACCCGCCATCCGAATCTATTTTTGATCAGGCCAGTCATGAAAACTCAAATCCCAAAAACTCAAACTCTACGATTTCTTGTTTTTGCGATTTGCTTGCTCGTTGCTATACCTGCCATCCACGCCCAAGACACCGCGCAACGTCCGGTCAAACATTCCGTGCTAACCCAAGGCAAAAAGAAACTTGCGATTGTAGATGGCGACGGAAAAGTTCAATGGGAAATGAAATGGGGTGGAATCCACGACATCCATTTGCTTGACAGCGGAAATATTCTCACGCGTGAAGGCCGCAGCAAAGTGGTCGAGATTGATCCAAAATCCAAGAAAGTCGTTTGGGAATATGACAGCGCGGTCATGAATGGCAACCAAGAAAAAAAGGTGGAAATTCATGGCTTCCAACGCCTAGCTGATGGAACCACCATGATCGCCGAATCAGGCACCGCGAGAATTATTGAAGTCGACGCAAAAGGGAATCTTAAAAAGCAGATCAAACTCAAGGTCAACAACCCCCACCCTCATACCGACACTCGATTGGTCAGAAAACTCGAGAGTGGAAATTATCTCGTCTGTCACGAAGGGGACGGAGTATTACGAGAGTACGACGGTAATGGAAAAGTCGTTTGGGATTATGAGGTGCCGCTTTTTGACAAACCAACTGCTGGCGGGCACGGACCAGAAGCTTGGGGCAACAAACTATTTGGCGCCGTTCGTTTGAAAAATGGGAACACACTGATTGCGACCGGAAACGGGCATAGCGTGATCGAAGTCACTCCCGAAAAGAAGATCGTATGGCACTTAAAACAAAACGACCTTCCCAACATCACTTTGGCCTGGGTCACAACACTGGAAGTTCTAACCAATGGAAACATCGTGATTGGCAACTGCCACGCTGGGCCTGGCCAACCTCTCTTGGTTGAAGTCGAACCGAAAACCAAAAAAGTCGTTTGGACGTTCGACCAATTCGAACGATTCGGAAACAGCTGCTCAAACAGCCAGTTGGTCGACGCTAAAAACAGCATTCGTTAGTGCCGAGGAAAAATCAGGGTTAACTGTAGCGAATCCCTTGCGTTGGTTGGCTCGAAGGGACTCGTAGCCTCGTCCACTACCCAAACTCTACCTTTGACCGACCGACCACTTGCCTTCAGTCGACCAAGGATGTTGGTAAGAACCCTTCACTGTCGAGCGTTGGTTCGGGCCTTACAACGGTGCATCGAGACAACTAAGAATTATGACTATGGTCGTAGAGGAAGTCGTCAGGACGTCGGCAAGAATTTCGATGATTCATGTGCGGATCGAAACTCTTGACGAGTTCCGCTACCCGAAAATTTAGATGTCACGCTGCACTTGGCTTTCAAGCTATTAATCTATTTTTAGATTCCAGCATTCAACACCGGCTTCATTGGCGACGACCAGATGCGTTTGCGTACCGACAGTGGTCAAGCTCAGCCCATACAGCCGATGATCTGATTGAAAATCACCCAACCATTTGCCGGCACCTGATACCAGATGGATCACATTTTCGGTATCCGCGATCGCCCAAATGATTTGGCCGTCGTTTGTTGTGGTAACCGCGACCGGCTCAATCTCACATTCAAAGAACTGCGAACCTATCGACAAGGCCCAGACTCGTTTGAGTGAATCATCAAGCCCAACCGAAGTCCACTTACCCTGGCTCGTTACTCCTAAACCACACAACTGTTGCTGCGGCGTCGAATGGATTCGCTTGAAATCCAACTCCGACTCCTCGGCAGCCGTCAATCCAGCTTTTAGCCGCCCGATTTTACCTTCGGCAGCGACCACGACATCGTCTCCCATCGTAGCCACCGAACGTGATTCCAATGAGCTGATTGACTGGCCCTCGAAAGTTCGCGAATCCACGAGATGCACTCCCTGTTTTCCTTTGAATGCCACAATCAACTCCGACGTTCCGTCAGAATCCAGATCGGTAAACTGACAATCGCGAATCCCATCATTTCCATTGTCGCTGGGAGACGCTGGATATTTACCGATTGGCTGCCACTGCTCGTTGAATAGAAACGCTTGTTTTCCAAGCTTATGAAAAAGCACAAACTGCGACTGACCACCGACCTTTCCGACCCGAATCGAACTAACAGCAACTTTTTCCGGCAATGCAAGGCTTTTTCGATCTACGATTCTGCCGCGGGAATCCAGCTCGACGATGGTTCGCCATCCATCAAACGCAAAAAAGTGAGTCGTCTGATCCTTAAGAACGGCAACAACATTTCCAGGCTTTTTGAACTCACTGTTGGTCCAAGCTCGCTCAGGCTGCAATCGAATGGGACCGCGTTTATTTGACGGCTGTGTTCCCACCTGAGTTGCCGCAATCCCGGAAGTTGGCATCAGATCGACAGCACTAACTGTCAAGAGTTGCTGGTGGTACGAATCCAGGAATCGCTGATACTCCTGCTCCATCTCGCCAGCAACATTTTCGCCTTGGGCGATTCGGCTTAGCACGGCATCCAATTCCTGCGGCCACGACTTTTTGGATAGTTGTCGCGCAAAGTGAATTCGAGAATCACCATCCATCACGAGCACCGACGGCACAGATGTTATCTTCAGCCGGGAACTCGCCATCAGTTGACGATCGTAATACGACCGCAAGTTCGTTTTTTTCAAAGCCGCTGCCAGTGCGTCGGAGGGCACCGGCAAATTCGGCTGTTTGGCTTCGCTGTCCGAAAACACAGCCGCCACATGAAACTTTTTCGAATCGTTGTATTTGGCGGCGACCTTGTTCAGCTTTTCAAGCTCAGGAAACGAAGTCGGTCCAGACAACCATAGGAACGCCGTAATCTTGCCATCAAAGTACAGTCGTGTTTTGGAAGAGCCCTTTGGATCAGTGACCTGAAAGTCAGGTGCCGTTTTTCCGATTAACTCAGAAGGAAACGGATCAGGCAATGATACAAACTTGCGAACGGGTGTACTTTCTTGAATCGCATTGATCACGAATTCGTCTTCCGTAACAGGCTGATCCAACAACGCTTCATGAAATTTCGCGATCAACTCAACGTGAGTGACTTCGGGCGAAACGATTACCTCGCCCGCCAGTAGTTTTAACGGCAAAGACATCTGAACGAGACTCATCGTCGCTTGATCAATCCAAATATCCGACGTCATTCCACGAGCGAGTGAACGCACGACGAAACAGCGAACGCCTTCGACGTCTTGATCGGCCATTCGCTGGGATTTTTCTGGTTGCTGAAGCCAAGGATTGGGAGCCTGACCGGTAAGCAACGAAAGCTGCGGCGGAATCAAAGCTGGCACCGCGGCCAAATTCGATTCATCCAACGGCAATTCCGAATAACCCGCGAGGAAATGTTTAGCGATCGAATCTCGAAACAGATCGTTGATCGGCAATTGTTGCTGATACGGAATCAACAAATGTTGGTTGTCGAGGTTTCCGCTTTCGATATCGTAAACGTAACAACTGAGTCGCTGGCCATCTCCACGAACCCGGGCATTGAACATCCGAGAAGCCAATCGCCCCGCCGAGTCCCACTGAATCGACCAAGGCTGCGGCTCCTGCATAAATTGCCCCTGAAGCCGATAGCTCAAATACAAAACGGCTTTGTCCTGATACGTTTTCGCGCTGGCGTATCGTTGCTGGAGACTAGCCAGAATTTCCTGCGAACTTGGACCGGATGCAGGAACAGGCTGTTGATCCAACGGCAGTTGAGAAATTTCTACCGGCGTTTGACCAGCGGTCGTCCCGTTGTTTTGCGTTGCTGGTTGGTCTTTGCAGCCCGTGATTGATACGAGTCCAGCCAACAGGAATAACCCGGCTAGAAATGGTCTGTTGAACGACGCATTTCTGAAATTCGTTTGATAAGTTTTGAGTCCGTTCATCGCTTTCCTGTCAGCATCCTGCCGGCGTAAAAGCAAATTAGACTAAATGGGGGAAACGGGGTAAAGATGAACTTAGGCGGATGAAGGCGTGTACACGGCAAGAAGAAATCAAAAGCTCGATCAAAATGCTCAATCAGAGACACGCGATGGTTAAGGCAGCTGAGAGCAGCAAAATCACGTTTTACAGCTTGGCCTGATACATAAAATAGGGAAGCTGCTTCATCCCAAGCGACTCATAGACTTTCTGGGCTTTTTCGTTGTTCGTCTCCACATACAAACGAATCATCTTGGCTCCCTCTGCTTTGGCCATCTCGGCCACGTGCTGATACATCCGCTTAAAAAAGCCCTGCCCTCGATACTCTTTGATCACAAAAACCGATTGGATATACCAGACCATGTGGTTCCGCCAATCAGACCATTCATAAGTGATCAACAGACTGGCTACGACCTTGCCATCGGCTTCGCCAACCAAATAGAAGCCCTTTTTCTCATCCTCAAAAACAGCCGCACAAGCTGCCATGACCGTGTCGCGATCCAGCGTCTTTGATTCCGTCTCCATCGCCATTGCGATTTGAAACTCAGCAATCGTGGAAGCATCTTCAGCAATGGCGTTTCGAATCATGATCCAGTTTTCAAAAAAGCGAATTGACTAATGAGTGACTAAATAAAAAACAAAGTTCCAACGATCACAGGTATTGACCGGTTACCGAATCAGGATTCTTTCGAACGTCTTCAGGCGTTCCTGTCGCCACGAGTTGACCGCCCTCTACTCCACCGCCTGGGCCAAGATCAATGATCCAATCCGATGATCGAATCACATCCAAATTGTGTTCGATGACGATCAGTGAGTTGCCTTTTTCAACCAACCTCTCCAACACATCGATGAGAGCACGAATGTCTTCAAAATGTAAACCTGTCGTAGGTTCATCCAACACAAACAACGTGTTCCCGGTGTCGGTTTTGGCCAGCTCTTTTGCCAGCTTAATCCGTTGAGCTTCACCCCCCGAAAGCGTATTGGATGACTGCCCGAGCAACAAGTATCCCAGTCCTACATCTGAGAGGCTTTGTAGAATGCGGCGGATTTTACTGAAGCCATCAAAGAACTCGATCGCATCGTCGATCGTCAGTTTCAATACGTCGGCAATCGTTAAGCCCGCAAAACGTATCTGCAAAGTTTGAAGGTTGAACCGGCGACCTTGGCACGTTTCGCAGTTTACATATTGATCCGGCATGAAGTTCATTTTCAATTTGCGAACGCCATGCCCTTGGCAATCAGGGCACCAACCTGATTTCGAGTTGTAGCTGAACCGTCCAATGCCAAACCCCAGCTGTTTGGCTTGCTTGGTCGCTGCAAACAGTTTTCGAAACTCATCAAACACACCCGTAAACGTGGCAGGGCATGCACGCGGTGTTCGTCCGATCGGTTTTTGATCGACCATGATCAGTTTATCAATCGATTCGTAGCCCGAAATCGATTCGTGTGGTTCTGGAGGTGGAGAAAGCAAATCCAGTTGACGTTTGATGGCGGGTGCAAGCGTTTGGTTGATCAAAGTGCTTTTGCCACTACCGCTTACGCCTGTTACACAAACGAACAACCCTAACGGGATTTCCACATCGATGGATTTTAAATTGTGCCCCTGAGCACCAACGATTTTGATCTGTCTGTCTGTGGGAGGCCTAAGATGAGCCCGCGAAACGATCTTCGATTGCCCCGATAGATACGGCCCCGTGACGCTGTTTGGATTGGCGATGAGCTCTTCTGGCGTTCCCATCGCCACAATCGTTCCACCGTTTTCGCCAGCGCCCGGTCCCATGTCAATCAAGCAATCTGCCTGCCTCATCATCGTGTCATCGTGCTCAACCACGATCACCGTGTTCCCTGATCGTTGCAAGTCTCGAATCGCACCGATCAAACGATCGTTGTCGCGCTGATGCAGACCAATGGATGGTTCATCGAGTACAAAGCAAACACTATTGAGCCCGGAACCGATCGAAGTCGCCAATCGGACTCGTTGGTGCTCTCCACCGCTAAGCGTATTGGCGCTTCGTCCCAGCGTCAGGTAACCGACGCCGACTTTTTGTAGATACTTTAAACGATGACGGATTTCTTTGACGATCGGCTCAGCGACACTTTGCTGCGTTTCATCAAAATTGGAGCGCTCCAGATCAAGGCTTTCCATAAACAGCAACGCTTCGTCGATCGAGAGGTTTACAATTTCGTCGATCGACTTTCCAGCCAAGTACACTGCCCTAGCCTGTTTTGAGACACGAGAACCCTGGCAGTCGTGACACGTCACATGGGCCAGCATGTTTTCAAGGTCTTCTTGGCGTTCTTCCGAAGCCGTCGTTGCCAGTTCTTTTTCAAGCAGCACATTCAAACCAATCTTTTTCTTTTCGCGATTGGTCAAAAACTGACGCCAATCCTTGTCGTCCAAAGAATCAAGACGTGTATCGAGACTGGCACCGATTTCCTTTAACACTGGCTGAAGGTTCCCAACGTGTTTTTTGATAGCTGTTGGCGAGAGTGTTAACCAAGCCTTCACTGCGCCCGAATTGACTGAACGTGTACGATCCACTGTTTGAGTTGTGTCGAATTGAACGAACTCACCCAGCCCGGTACAAGTCTCACACGCGCCAAAGGGGCTGTTAAAACTGAACGACCGCGGCTCAACTTCTGAATAGTGAATTCCACAGTCAGCACAGGCGTACCTCGTGCTGACTCGTTTTTCCTGCCATGGCGAACGAGGCTCTCCCTCGCCGGCTGGAATTTGCCAACAACAAATTACTTGGTCGGAGTCACTGATCCGGATCGCGCCATCAATCGCTTCTAACAACCGGCTTTCGATTCCTTCTCGGACAATAATTCGATCGGTGACGGCTTCGACAAAGTGCTCTTGGTGAGGGGCAAGCGGCGACAATTGGTCGATATCGAGAATCTCGCCATCGACTCGAACACGAACCAGGCGCTCTTTGCGAATTTTTGCGAACACATCCGTGTGAAGCCCCGTTTCCCCTGTCACCTGCGGCGAAAGGATCATGACTTTGGTTCGCTCAGGCAACTCCAACATTTCATCACGTATCTCAGTCGCCGTTTGTTGCCGAATCGTCTCACCACATTGGTAGCAACGAATATCACCAACCCGAGCCATCAACAGACGCAAAAAATCATAGACCTCCGTTACGGTACCAACCGTGCTGCGACGACTAGAAGTGCGATTGTCTTGATCCAAACAAAGGGTCGGCTGAAGACCTTCGATTAAATCGACGTCCGCCCGAGGCAACTGGTTCAAAAATTGACGAGCGTAGATCGAAAGGCACTCGATATATTGCCGCTGGCCTTCCGCATAAATCGTGTCGAAGGCAAGCGAGCTTTTACCGCTTCCACTTCGTCCCGTAATCACGACCATTTGATTGCGAGGAATCTCAACGGAAACATTTTTCAAGTTATGTGTTCGCGCGCCATGAACGACGATAGACCCCGATTTTTTTTGGGTTGGTTGCTTTGGGGTCGAAGTAGAAGCTGTCATCAAGAATCAAATTTAACGCGGTGGAAAGTCAGCCAGAAAAGTAACCGACGTGGATGCTGAAGTTTAGACATTACACAACACGAAAGAACAAGCACAACAAAACGAGCTTGAACTGGACGCGAAGTCACCGGATTCCGCCAGATGTAACCTCTGGCCGCGCGTGAGGAGTTCGCCCGACACCGAAATAGTACGCAGCTGCGACTCCGAGAACTAAAAACACCCAAGTCATCACGCCTTCGTTTTTGAATCCTCCCAGGAATTCCGAAAACGACGAGTCGGGATTGAGCACTTTCCACTCACAAACCAAACAGGCGGCTAGTCCCATGACGGCACTGATCACTCCAAATGCAACATGTCGTACTCGAGATGCATAGCCAAACCCAAGCCCGACCAAGGCTCCGGGGACGATGAGCGAATAAAGCCCTTGGCTGACAAGGAACTTGAATGCAAAGAACCCGATAACGCCGCCTACGATACCGCCAATCAATCCTGTCACCAGATTGGTCACTGGAAATCCGTTTTTTTGCACGGACGTTTCGCTGCTCATGTCATCCTCAAAAACTAGGTATTAGGTTGCGTTAACAGGTTGTGTTAACAAATTCGGGCTGAGAAATGCCACTTTTAAAAATGCCGTTTACAACGTCGCTTCGGACCTTTTCCCCTGAAGCGTCAAAACCAAACGTCTTTGCCCGCCTCGATCCCGGTGTTCGCATAAATAGATCCCCTGCCATGTTCCCAGCACCAACCGTCCGTCGCGAACCGGCATGGATACACTTGACCCAAACAAAGAAGCCTTCACATGAGCCGGCATATCGTCAGGTCCCTCGCAAGTATGGATAAACGGCGAAGACTCAGGACAAATCTGGTTCGCTGCCGTCTCCATGTCCACTCGAACGTCCGGATCCGCATTCTCATTGATGGTGAGACCAGCGGAAGTGTGTTGAATGAACACGTGCAGCAGTCCCATTTCGAATTGGCTTAGCTCAGGGATGGCATCCAGGACCTCCGATGTGATTAAGTGGAACCCGCGCTGCCTTGCTCGCAATGAAACTTGTTTTTGGATCCAGTCACTCAATCGAAACCTGCCTTTTCATCTTTCAAAACGTGAAATACTTCTCCGAAATCATACCAACGTTTTGTGTCCCACAGCTTCGTCACGATCTCTTTGTACTGAACAGGTAGACATGGAGTTGCGACAATATGACACGCAGCCAAAATGTACAGAAAAAAGTTTCTATCGATGAGCATGTCGATTCAGCCATAGGCAATTTGAATCGAACAATCATTGGTGTTTACCAATCTTATCGAACCCCACCCACTATCTGGCGGTAAAGAGTTTTTGCACACCTTAGCAACAGGTTAGCGTGGGAGGAATTACGTTCACTTACCGAAGCCAATTGTGGTCAGCCGAACTGAGCTTGACTCGAAAAGTAGACTCACAATTGAAATCGTTTGAAGTAAAAATAATTTTCTTGACATCGGAGGTCGCAAGTCAATAATAAGGGCGTCACACGACATCGGGCCACAAGATTTGGCCCTTTTTATTTAAGCACTTCGAGCCAGTTATTATTTGAAACGAACGGATTCTCGCGAGCGTCGTTATTTCGACCATCCGTAACTCTCAGGCTCTCAAAGACACCCCAATTGTGATAAAGGTACACACCTGTGAACAATAATAAGCAGATCAAAAACGTTTTCGAAGCGATCCTTGAGTATGGACACGATGAGGATTTCGTTCCAAACGAAGATCCACAATTCATCGCTACCGATGCTCCTGCCGGCTCTGAGGACAAGATCGAAGCACTTCGTAAGCGTGTTCTTTCTGGTCAGCCTCTTTGGCACGAAGAAGATCGCGAAGACTACAGCGGTCTAACCGGTGCCGTTCGCCCACGCGAGTGAGACACCGACAGGTTTCGATCCGAAACCTAATTAAATACAGATAAAAGCCCGCCATTGAGCGGGCTTTTTTCGTGCGATTAAACAAGGATGACTTGGGAAAGCGGTGCCTACCGCATGCCTTATTTGCACGGACTCCGTAAGAACAAAGCAGTCAGAACTAAGCACCTTCACCAATCTGCTCCAGATCAAAAAATTAGTGTGCAATTAGTGCAGATTAGTGTTCCGTATTGAAGCGTTTGTTCGAGCGACATTTCGAAGGATACCTCAGCCAAAATGGGCTTCATTGAACGGCATCGCTTAACGGCAGCGGCATCGT
>CAZQQR010000116.1:0-15065 GCA_964595515.1 uncultured Pirellulaceae bacterium | reverse complement strand
GGACCGCACTTACATTGATTCTAAATCCGGGCATTGCACCTGAAAAAGTTGTCCAGGTTGTGCCGCCGTTGTTGTCGACAACTCCGCTCCCGTTAATTCCTTGGTCGTTGAGGGCCCACGAGTAGCCGTTGATTCCAGACTCTGATCTGACAGAAATCCAGTAGTCGGTGCCCATCATCAAAATCGGCGAGCCAGTTCCACTCAAGCTTTGGTCGAAACACCAGAGGTAACTTCTTGCGTCGTCGCGGACCAAATCACTGCCCCCGGCACCGAACCTTCAGACCAAATAAAAGCCTCGATTGCATCGACGCCGTTATCTCTCGCCAATCCCAAAGCCAACTCTACATTGGAGACTTGGCCGGTTGCGGTGGCAGTAAACCGGAACCCGTCGTGAACGTTGGGTCGAGGGGCATCGATGAATCCCAGTGCGTATGCGGTGCCCGCGTTAAACGAATCTCCGGGGCCAAAAGTCGTGAAGGCCACATCTGCATTCAATGCAGATGATAGAAAAAAAATGGCGAATACAACCGATAATGGAATATGGAATTTCTTCGTGTGCATGGCCGTATCTCATTTGGATCGTTTGACGCGAAACAGCGCGTTACTCAGAACACATTTGAACTATAAAACTGATTGCCCGGCAGATCCAGCAATCCACGTTCGTGGCAGATGAGGTTTCCGATAAAACGCGTCTTCAACCAATAAATTGTGCTTGGGTTACGAATTTCATCTTTATATGGGCGGGCTTGGGCTCCTCAGTTTTTACAATCGAACACCAAAATTGGTGGGAATCGACGCTGTTTTTTAGTGACCGTTTCCGTTATTCTTGTGCGGTTTAAGCGGTTAATTTATTGGGAAAATTGTATTTTTCCGCAACGAGTTGAACGATTTTTGAATTCGTGGCCGAGGTTGTTCTTAAGTTGTCAGTTTCGTCTGAAGCTCAAATCCGGTTAAGTACCCTGCAGTGAGAAGTTTTTTGTATGTCAGATTTGACGCATTTTGATTCCGATGGCCAGCCGCAAATGGTTGATGTGGGCGGCAAAGCCACAACGCGTCGAGTTGCGGTTGCTAGTGGCAAAGTGCAGATGAAACCCGGGACGATGAGTTTGATTTTGGATCGCAAGATTCAAAAAGGGAATGTACTCGAGGTTGCTCGGCTTGCAGGGATCATGGGTACCAAGCGGACGGCGGATTTGATTCCGCTTTGTCATCCACTCAGTCTCGATTCCGTCAATGTCGAGTTTGAGACACTCAATGAGACAACGATTGAAATTCAAGTCACGGTCGTAGCGAATGAGAGAACGGGTGTCGAAATGGAAGCCATCAACGGCGTCTGCGTTACGGCAATGACAATTTATGACATGTGCAAGGCGGCTGACCGGGCGATCAAAATTACGGACGTTCAGCTGGAAAAAAAGAGCGGTGGGAAGAGCGGCGATTTTCGACGTGAAAACGGAACAAGCGGTTAGACGTATCAAGGTGAAAGACTGGTTGCGGTCAATCATCGAACTCAACAGGATTGACGGTAGATAAAGGAACGATTTGTGAGTCAAGCTGCCAGCCAGGGATTGCCCACCAACACCAACGATACGTCAACCGCTTCGACGATCAATCAAGCTCCGACTGCTTCACTGGATCTGAGCCAAATCTACGCGCCCGTCGCCAGCGAACTTCGATCCGTCGAACAGATTCTCCGGACCGAACTCAAAAGCAAAACGCCTTTTGTTGACCAATTGCTGGAGCACAGTTGGCTCTTGGGCGGAAAACGAATTCGGCCAGTCTTCCTGTTGCTGTCAGCTGCCGCCACAGGTGAGGTCACTCAACCGCATCTCCAGTTAGCCGCCGCTTTAGAAATGATCCACACGGCGACATTGGTTCATGATGACATCCTCGATGACGCAAAAACGAGACGGCACCGAGAAACGGCGAATCAGAAATGGGGGACGAAGGTCAGCGTGCTGCTAGGAGATTATCTGTTCACACATTCTTTCCATGTGGCCAGTCTCGCAGGATCGGCGGAAGCACTTCGCATGTTGGCTCAGGCGAGCAACCGAGTGTGCGAAGGCGAGATGCGTCAGAACGCTTGGCAGGGCGATTTTGAGCTTTCCGAAAAAGACTACCTCGAGATGATCACGGAAAAAACTGCAGAGCTGTGCGGTGTCGGCTGCAAAATGGGTGCTTTCATGTCCAATGCGAGTCCCGAAGTTGTCGATCAATTCGAGGGCTACGGGCGAAATCTGGGAGTCGCGTTTCAAATCATCGACGACGTGCTTGATCTGGTCGGTTCGCCATCAGACGTTGGTAAAACGCTTGGTACCGATATCTTGAATCAAAAACCGACTCTGCCAGTCATCCACAGTTTGGAAAAATTAGAGACGACAAAGCGGGACGAATTGATTGCGTTGCTAACCAGTGAAACAGCAACCAACGCAGACGTCATCGAAATGTTGAACCAAAATTCATCCATCGAGTATGCTCGCGATGTTGCTCAGTCGCACGCTCAACGAGCCGCTGAATTTGCGGAAGGTTTAGAGCCAAGCGATCATTCAGCCGCCCTTATTGCGTTGGCGCAGTTTGTCTTGAGTCGAACTCGATAAAGTTGCTGCCAAGTTGGATGTGGTGAGCGGTTTGGTGATCCGACGCGAAATGCAAATGGCGGCCAATCAATTAGTTGCTTTGCTTATCAACCAAGTGGACGCGAAGACCAGGCCATCTAGTAACCTGAACCCGAAGCAGAAATTTGTTCGATCGGGTGCCACGTCGTTTTGATTTCGCAAAAGTCATTGATCAAGTACGGGCTTTGAGATTCTTCGGCTGACCAATCGCGATCGTAGTGTTTGACACGTTTTACGTTCTCAACTGCGAACTCTTTGATTTGGGTAAGCATTTTTTCGTCAGCGGAATCAAAGGCAACGGAGTTGATGTCGAGGTGCCGACTGAAATGTTCAACCAGTTCCGTTTTTGAGCCCGTTAAAACATTGACCACTCCACCTGGAACGTCCGAGGTTGCAAGGACTTCGCTGAATGTAATTGCCGACAGTGGTTTTGATTCCGAGGCCAGCGTGATGACGGTGTTGCCTCCGGCGATGATCGGCGCAATCAATGAAACCAATCCGAGCAACGGGCTATCCTCGTTGGAAACGTGAAACACGACGCCGGTCGGTTCCAAGACTGAGAAATTGAAATGGGATGAAGCCACTGGATTGACTGCGCTGAAAATCTGTTGGTATTTGTCGCACCAGCCGGCGTAATGGATCAGCCGATCAATGGACAGACTGACTTCCTTTTTTGCAGCCGCAGGTGTCAGGCCCTGTACCACCAATTCTTCAACAAATTGATCCGCCCTGCCCTCCAGCATTTCGCCAATTCGATAGAGGATTTGGCTGCGGTTATAAGCTGTTCTGGCATTCCAGCCGGGTTGGGCTGCCCGCGCGGCGACGACTGCATTCCGCACGTCTTTTCGAGAAGAAAGACAAATGTTTCCGATCGGTTTTCCGTTTACTTCTGGTGAATAAAATCGACCGGACTCGGTTCGTGGAAACTTACCACCGATATAAATCTTGTAAGTCTTTTGAACTTCGAGCCGTCCGTTTGTGTCTGATTTTGCCATTGGGTTGCCTGCTAATAATGTTGGTGTTCAAGCGATCTGTTCTTGGTGCCTGGGATCGGTTTAGCTTTCGACATCCAAGTAAGCCGCCAGTCCGTGCAGTCCGCCTTCGCGACCAAATCCGCTTTCTTTGTAACCGCCAAAAGGAGATGTCGGATCAAATTTGTTGTAGGTGTTCGCCCAAACGACGCCCGCTCGCATTTGCGATGTCATGTTAAAGATTTTTGATCCCTTGTCAGTCCAGACGCCGGCTGACAAACCATACGGCGTATTGTTCGCTTTCTTGATTACCTCAGCGACAGTCCTAAAAGTCTGAACCGCGAGGACCGGGCCAAAGATTTCTTCTTGGGCGATTCGATTCGACTGAGCCACGTCGGTAAACAACGTTGGTCGGCACCAGTAACCTTTGTCGGGTACCGAGCATTCGGGTTGGTAGAAATCAGCGCCTTCTTGTTTGCCAATTTCAATGTACTTATTGATCGTGCCAAGCTGTTCCTTGGAATTGATCGCTCCAATGTCTGTGTTTTTGTCTAGCGGATCTCCAACGATCAGGGACTTCATACGGTGTTTCAGTTTTTGAATCACTTCGTCATGAATCGATTCTTGCACGAACAATCGACTGCCCGCACAACAAACGTGACCTTGGTTGAAATAGATCCCGTTGACAATTCCCTCGACGGCTTGATCGATGGTGGCGTCCTCGAAAATGATGTTGGCCGCTTTTCCGCCTAGCTCGAGCGTGCACCGTTTCTTGGTCCCGGCAATGGCTTTCTGAATAATCTTGCCAACATTGGTTGAACCTGTAAAAGCAATCTTGTCAACGTTTTTGTGATTGACGATGGCAGCGCCGACATCACCATGGCCTGTGATGATGTTTACAACGCCTGGCGGCAGATCTGCCTGTTGGATAATTTCCGCCAGTTTAAGCGCAGTCAATGACGTCGTCTCAGCAGGTTTTAGAACGACAGTGTTTCC
Organism: uncultured Pirellulaceae bacterium; assembly: GCA_964595515.1. Taxonomy (GTDB): domain Bacteria; phylum Planctomycetota; class Planctomycetia; order Pirellulales; family Pirellulaceae; genus Mariniblastus. The sequence goes on along the minus strand of CAZQQR010000116.1, from coordinate 10,483 downwards.
GGTTGCCAAAGCCGGGGCAATTTTCCAAGCAGCCATCAGCAACGGAAAATTCCACGGGATGACCTGTCCGGCGACTCCAAGTGATTTTGGGTTCCGATTGGGAAACGCGAACTTTAGTTTGTCTGCCCAGCCCGCGTAGTAGAAAAAGTGTGCGGCGGCCAAAGGGATATCAACGTCGCGTGACTCACGAATCGACTTTCCTCCATCCATCGACTCAATCACCGCCAACTCGCGGGCACGTTCTTGAACCAGTCGTGCGATTCGGTAAATATACTTCCCGCGCTCTTTGGGGGCCATTTTTGACCAGGTTTTGTCATAGGCGGCCCGAGCCGATTTGACGGCTTTGTTGACATCCGCGTCCGTTGACTCCGTGATCTCGGCGATCACTTTTTCATTGGCCGGATTGGTGGTTTTGAACATCTCGCCGCCAGCCGACTCTTGGAACTTTCCGTTAATAAAGTTCCCGTAAGATTTTTCCAAAGAAATATGACCGGTGCCTTCGGGGGCTGGAGCCAAATCCCAGGTTGTTGCTGTGTCGTTCATAATTGATCCATCGAAACGCGGTAAAATCCGCAATGGTTTTTTGGGTGTTTTGTCTGAAGTTAATCAATCGAGAAATAGTCGGCTGACTGATACGCGCCGCTCTGTTGTTTGCAAATTTGCATCAGCACGTCGTTGGCCAATGAACTTGCACCGAATCGAAACCACTGATTCGTAAGCCATTCAGTGCCAAGGGTTTCTTTCACCATGATTAAATAGTGCAGCGCCAATTTGGCTTTTGAAATTCCGCCCGCCGGTTTCATGCCGACCATTTTTCCTGTCTTGAAAAAGTGATCGCGAATGGCTTCTAGCATCACCAAAGTGACTGGCATGGTAGCGGCCGGCTTGATTTTTCCAGTGGAAGTCTTAATGAAATCAGCTCCCGCCTGAATCGCGATGTCGCTCGCAAGTCGAACTTTGTCGAGCGTACCAAGTTCGCCGGTTTCAAGAATCGTTTTCAGTCTCGCCGTTCCACAAGCTTCTTTGACTGCCGCGATTTCATCATACACATACTGGAAATCTCCTCGATGGAAACGTCCCCGAGAGATGACCATGTCAATTTCGTCGGCTCCCTGGTCAACCGCCATTTTGACGTCGTCTAGTTTTATTTCCAGAGACGAGTTGCCGCTGGGAAAAGCCGTCGCAACGGAAGCGACTTTGATTCCGCTGCCCGACACTTCTTGTTTGGCCAGACCAACAAAATTTGGATAGACACAAACGGCTGCGACTGTCGGAAGCCCTTCAACCGAATCGTGCAGATGTTGCGCTTTGTAACAAAGCTGTTTGACTTTGCCTTGCGTGTCCATGCCTTCCAAAGTCGTGAGGTCAATCATGTTGAGCACCATTTTAAGCCCTTCCATTTTGGCGGACTTTTTTATGCTGCGTTTGGTAAATCGACTCGCACGTTCAACGACGCCAACCTGATCGACGGTTGGTGACTGCGTGCGGAAGTTTGAATTGCCGATGCTCATGAATCAATGAAACCCGGTTGGGGCTTCAACAAAAGAAGGGAAACGTTAAGCCTCTATCTTAACACGGATCGAACTTTTTCCCATCGTCTGATCATCGGGTCGCTGGAGCGATTTGGCAAAACCGATTGGAGATTTCGAGATTGCGCCGTTTTGAAAATCCAATGCCTGAGAAAACCCAATGTATGAGAAAACCCGACGCGTGAGCGAGGGAAAACGAATAGCTCAGAGTTCCTTACCCAGTTCTCATGCAACAGAGATCTAGATCTTGGGTTTCAACTGTTCCGTTTGCTGATTCGTTGTTCTTGAGGGAGCGTAGGATGACATTGTTTCTCGCTCTTGAACCCAGGATGTGTCACTTGGCGAAAACGCTCTCGCTAATCGCTCGCGAGACTCGCGCATCATTCGGTTGACGAACATCCACATCCCAATGGCAACCGCCAGTAGCAGGACGGTAGAGAAAAGCAGAAGGCGTCCGAGTTGTGTCCCGAGTTTTCCAATATCGCCCATGACTTCTTCATAGTCGTTAACCATGACAACAAACAGACTCGATGTGTTATCGTCAACGGACATCTGATTTTGCTTGTCTATCACCACGGGTTTCGCGCGCAAGTCAGTAATGTCGACTAGATTGGCAATCGCTCGGCGTCCATAGCGAGATCTTGCACCTAGTTCTGTCTCACCAATCGGATCAATGAAGGATCTTGGTTCAAGACTTGTTTGTTCCACATCCACCCGCGTATTGGTCAAGTCTTCTGGGAGTACCTCCTGGTTTTGCAATACGCTTTTGAACAACGGGTGCTCAAGGATTGCCCCCGAAAATTCGCCTTTTCGTCCATCGACAAGCATGGCGTAATGATTGGACGAAGAGCCCTCAAACTCAATGAAGCTACCTAGATCGACCGTTACAGCAACGATTCCCTCGACATTGCCGTAGCGAACAATGGGAGTCGAAAAAGCGACTTTCCAATGTCCAGATTGCTGACTCTTAAAGACCGCCGAAAGATGCGGGCTGGTGATGATTGGACGCTTTCCAAGGTCGGCTTCTTTAAAATTGATCAAAGGATTGTCGTGGTCGAGATCACGATCTAAGCCCGTAAAATAGGTACGGTAGCTGTAATTGTTACCCAGCGTTTTGTTGACGTCGTCTTGAAAAACCGAAGCAATCTGATTTCCGTAACGATCTGAAACAAACCAACTCGCCGCGTTTGGGTTGTCAGGATCATCCATGCTCTCTTGTAGAAAACCCTGCAAGTAGTCACGAGTCTCGTTCTTTTGGAACTTCGCTCTGATGCTGCCCGTTTGTTTGTCTGGTTCGAGCAATTCCCTCGAATTCAATTTTGGGTTAGCAATCGATTTACGCATTGCAGAAAGTTCTTCGTTTGCGATCACTTCATCGAAAGCATCGAGGAACGATTGTTTTTTTGCCAACCGTGTTACCACGCGAAAATACTCATCGATTCGGCTGGCAGCGCTTTTGGCGGCCAGTTTGGCGGCAAAGTCGTTACTGTCCTCGGCTTTTAGGATTACCGCTTCATTACTTTTGGTGATCGCTTGGTTAAACGCCCACCAGCCAAATAGTGAACCTAGCAGTATTAGTAAGAAAGGGCCTAGTCCGCCCAGCAGCATTAAAGGACGTCGCGCTTTGACTAGCTCGCGCTGGCGGAGTGCCAAAATAACACTCTGAATGTTGGTGAATCGTTTCTTGGGATCGACCGCAATGCAGCGATCGACGATGTCGGCAATGCTACGGTCAACTCCATCAATCTGGCGATGTTCTGTTGGCGTGTCGGCACTCAAAAGAGCTGCTCGATAGGTCTCTAGCCGCGAATCGATTTTCTCCGACGACTCGATTTCTTGAGAAAGCTCTTTCGAATAATACGGTGGCTTGCCCGTGAGCATGCTGAACAACAAAGCCCCCAGAGCATAAACGTCCCAGCGGGCATCCGGGATCGCGGTCATGTCAGCCTGCTCAGGAGCCATGTAAAACAGTGTTCCCAAGGCGGCACTTTGGTCTGTCTTAAGTCGAGATTGGCCAAAATCAGCGACGCGCGGTTTGCCGTCTTGGTCAAGCAAAACGTTGCCAGGTTTTAAGTCACAGTGCAGAATCCCCTTTCCATGGAGATGCATCATACCGTTGGCAATTTCCTGGAAAAGATCGATGGCTTCGACCGCTGGCAACGTGTTTCCGTTTCGCAATCGTTCTTCGAGCGAGCCATGCTCGATATATTCCATGACATAAAAAGGCGGATCGGCGTCCCAGCCAACGTCGAGCAATTGAACGACGTACCGATCGGCAGAGAGCACCACGAGCTTTTCTACTTCTTGAGCCAATAGCTGCACATCGGCCCGATTGCCGCGTAGGTAAAATTTAATCGCGACTCGACGACCCGTTTTCAGATCGGTTGCTGACCAGACTTCGCCGTAAGTCCCACGTCCGACAAATCGTTGAAGTTTGTAACCAGGAACCTGCGCCGGTGGACGAGTCGACTCAATGCTGAGCTCGCGCGCCTTGGCTTGATCTTCAGAGGATTGATTTTGGGTTCGGTCCGAAGACATCCAACACGTCAAAACAGAAAACGAAATGAATATATATTAGAGGGTTTTGTTTACATGCTCTATTGTATCAACTTTCGTCAATCATTGTGTTTGATATCGCGCGATTGGTGATCCAACTGGAAAGTATGAGGCCGCTAATAGTTAGAAATGCGATTCCAACATTCAGAAAAGAAGAGTCCGACTCGAAGATAAGCAAAGACATTACAACCACAAAAGCGAAACTGCCAATGTACGTGGAGGGGATAACGATTAACGAAACAAGGATTCTCCAAACTGGATGATTTATGCCTGCGCGAGATACGGTTTTGATGGTGGTCCAGCCAACCAGTAGCATCGCAGCGGCCAATACGACGCCAGCAATTTTTGCTTCGTTGTTTTCGAATCGGCCGACAATCATGGCCAGCGGCAACTGCACTAGAAAGAACAATCCGAACAAATCGGCCACATGATATTTGACGTTTGCTTTTCGGATTTTGGCGGCATTGTCTAATCGCCTCAGGATTCCAATCGCAAATGCGAAGGGTGTTACGACGACGGCGATCATCACCAGAAGTAATACGATCGCTTTCACGTGGCTTACTCGCGAATAAAAACGCAGGGGGAATGTGTGAGCAAGATTGCGCTCAAGAATGCGCTCGAGCAGTTAACTTTTCCACTCGCACGGCACATACTTTGTACTCTCCTGTACCGGTCACGCAATCGCCCGCGTCGTTGGTTAGCAGGTTTGCTCGTGATTCGGCAAAGTGCATTGGCATCCAGATGCATCCAGGTCGAACGCGGGGCGAAACCCAGGCCTCGGCGACGACTTCACCGCGTCGTGAAAGTACCTTCACCGATTCTCCATGCTCGATCTTCAGTTTTCGAGCGTCACTGCGATGCATCTCAATAAAGTTCCCTCGCTGTTTGGCCACAGGGCCCGCGTCGCGGCGAGTTTGAGTCGCGCTGTTGTAATGATAGAGCGTTCGCCCAGTTGAAAGCACCAAAGGAAATTCGTTGTCAGGAAGTTCGTCACTTGGGCGATAGTCGACCGCCTGAAATTGAGCTTTTCCAATCATCGGACCGTCCACATGCAAGGTTGGCGTTCCCGGATGGTTTTCATCAGGGCAAGGCCACTGCAGTCCGGCCACGTTTTCTTCAAGCCGCTCATGGGAAATGCCCGCGATCTTTGGCGTTAACGAAGCGAATTCCGCGAACACTTCGCCTGCGTCCTTGTAGTGCGGCATGTCATACCCAACGGCTCTCGCGACATCGCAAAGGATCTCCCAGTCGGCTCTTGCGTTGCCGGGGGGATCGACGACTTTTCGGACACGCTGAACTCTTCGATCAGAATTGGTGAACACTCCGTCTTTTTCTGCAAAACAAGCACCCGGAAAAATGACGTCGGCGAATCGTGTAGTTTCGTTGTGGAAAATTTCTTGACAGACTACAAAGTCGCAACTGTTGAGACCTTTCTCGACCTTGGTGACATTCGGCTCAGAAATCACGATGTCTTCGCCCATCACATACACGCCTTTGATGCGTCCTTCGGCCATTTCTTTCATCATCACATTGAGGTTGAGTCCTTCGTCATGTGAAAGCGGAACGCCCCAGGCCGATTCGAATTTTTCGCGAATGGCATTGTCCGTGACCGGTTGGTAACCGGGATAGAAAATCGGAGTCGCGCCCGCGTCGTTGGCACCTTGGACATTGTTTTGACCTCGCAAAGGATTCATCCCGGCCGAACGTACTCCGAGATGCCCCGTCATCAAAACGAGATTCGCCAGACAGTAAACATTGTCCGTGCCGTGCGTGTGCTCGGTGATTCCTAGGGTGTAGTAAATCCCGGCATGCCGGGTGGTGGCATACATTCGGGCTGCGGTTCGAATGTCTTCAGCTGGAACTCCGGTGACCGCTTCGGCTTCTTCGGGTGAGTAGCTTGCGACCTTTGCTTGAACAGCCTCAAAGCCCTCAGTGTGGGAATCGATGAAGTCCTGATCGTGAAGCTTCTCCGTCACGATCACATTGGCCATCGCTGAAAGCAGCCAAACATCTGTTCCCGGTTTAAGCTGCAGGTGCAGGTCGGCCATCTCTGCAAGCCAAATCTTTCGCGGGTCAGCCACGATAAGTTTCGCGCCATTCTGCCGAGCACGCTTCATTTCCATCGCGATAATCGGATGGGCTTCGGTTGTGTTAGAGCCGATAACAAACATCATTTCCGTGTCACGAATTTCCGGGATCGAATTCGTCATCGCACCCGCACCAAACATTGTCACCAGACCGGCGACGGTAGGAGCGTGTCAGGTAGCAGCACATTGGTGAATGTTGTTCGTGCCAAACGCCGCCCTAGATAGTTTTTGCATTAAGTAATTTTCTTCGCCGGTACAGCGGGAGGAAGAAATAAATCCTAGTGCGTCGGCCCCGTATTTCTCTTTAACGGCCAATAGCCCTTCTGCTGTTTTGGCGAGGGCTTCTTCCCAAGTCGCCGGATGCAACTCGCCGTCCGCTCCACGAATCAGTGGCTCGGTGATCCGCTCATCGTGATGAATGAAGTCGTAAGCAAATCGCCCTTTGATACAAAGATTGCCATCATTGAGAGTTTCGCCCGGCTCTGGACTGGTGATTTTTACAACCCGCCCGTTGTGCTCATGCAAATCCAGTTGGCAGCCAACCCCGCAGAAATTACAAGTCGATCGCGTTGTCTGAGTTTCCAGTTGAACTAAGTTCTTGGGTGCTTTTTTCTCAATCAAAGCGCCAGTCGGACAAGTGTCAATGCAGCCGCCGCAAAGTTCGCACGTCGTATCCAACAGTCCGCGTTCGCCAGCGGTCGAAATGGTGGTTTCACTTCCTCGAAACGCAAGCGTGATCGCGTTGACGGCTTCGACTTCGTCGCAGTATCGAGTGCAACGCGCGCACAGAATGCACAAATCGGGATTGAATTCGATATAGGGATTTTCGTCCATCGGACGGCCGACCCGCGGAGCAACGACTGGCTCAAGATTCATCGGCTCAATCGTTTTGCAAAGCTCTCTCAGCTGATTTCCATTGGCGGTTTCCACTGGCAAGCCTTCAGCATCAAGCTCGTGATCAGCCATGTACATGCTGTAAAGAATCGTGCGATGCTTTTGAATTCGCCCCGACTCCGTGGTGACTTTCATGTCCGGATGCACCACCCAAGCGCATCCCGGTTGAAGCCTTCGCTGTCCTTCGACTTCGACCAAGCAAACCCGACAGGCCCCGGCAGGTTCCAAGCGTGTGTCATGGCAAAGCGTTGGAATATCTATTCCTTCGCGCCTTGCAACATCGACCACCGTCTCACCTGTCATCGCTTGACAAGAACGCCCATTGATTTCGATCGTAAACGTTTCGATTTTTTTGGTGTTCGGGTAATTCATTGAGATTTTCAGTGTTAAAAATTCAGTTTTCGGCGATTGTTGAGCATTCAGGTCTGACGACTATTTTCGATGAAGTTGATCACTTGAACGCGTCTGGGAAATGTTTTCTGGCTGACTCAAGCGGCTTGGCAGCGACCATCCCCAGCCCACAAATGGATCCTTCTTCCATTTCCCAACCAACGTCTTCGGTCATCTCAAGTGCTTTCGCATCGCCAAGTTGAATGTACTGGTTGACTTGACGATGAATGTATCTTGTTCCAATTCTACACGGGGCGCACTGACCGCAGCTTTCTCGTTCAAAAAACTCAAGCTGCCATTTCGCTGCGTCAGCCATGTTGATTGTATCGTTGATCACAACCACTCCGGCACTTCCCATCATCGAGCCAGCGTCGGAAAGATGTTTGTAGTCGAGTGGAATGTCTTGCATCGAGATAGGCAAGAATCCTGATGACGCTCCTCCGGGGGAAAATGCGATCGGGTTGCCGTCGTATCCGCCAGCGGAATCAACTAGCTCTTTTAGCGTTACACCGAGCGGTAACTCGTAGACACCTGGTCGATTCACGTGTCCGGAGATGCAGTAGAGTTTTGAGCCGGCTTCTGTTTTTCCAAGCCCACAGAACCATTCTCCGCCGCGATGAATGATCGCTGGTACACACGAGATGGTTTCGACATTGTGAATCAAAGAAGGCTTGCCTCGAAAACCAGACTCGGTCGGATAAGGAGGTTTCAATCTTGGCATGCCGCGTTTGCCTTCGAGCGATTCCAAAAGCGCGGTCTCTTCGCCACAGATGTACGCGCCATGCCCTTTGACGATGGTGAAATTGAAATCGCAGAGCTCGTTTTTGGCTTCCGCCAAAGCGGCCTCGATGGCTCGGTACTCTTTGGTGTATTCGCCTCGAATGTAGATGTAAATTTCAGTCGCACCGATCACGACGGCGGCGATCGCCAATCCCTCCAGCATTTTGTGAGGTTGCCGCAAAATGTTCTCGCGGTCTTTAAAGGTTCCTGGTTCGGCTTCGTCTGCATTGCAAATGACATAACGTTCGGTCTCAGCCTGTTGGCGAACTGCGGACCATTTAAAATGAGCCGGAAATCCTGCTCCGCCACGGCCTTGCAAGCCTGAGACTTTTAACTGTTCGATCACTTGTTCTGGGGGCAAGGAGCGAACTTTGGCTAAAGCGGAATAGGTTTTGTCGACGGGACCGCCGAGGTTGATTGCTAATTCAGGATTGTCAGGGGTGACGCCTGTTTCAATTTTTGCAAAAGTCACCTGTTCCATTTCTTTATCTAAAAGTGCCGGAGCAAGGTCACACAAGCCAAGGCAGCTGGCTCGTTCGACTTCTTTCCCCTCAGCAGCAAGATCGGCTGCCAGTTGATCCGCCCCTTTCATCTGACAGGTCAGACCATCACAAACCCGGAATCGTTTTCCCGGTTTGTTGATCAAATTGTAGAACAGCCCAGTGCCCCAAATATCTGCTTCGGGAACCCCAGTTTCTTTTGAAACCTCGCGAACCGATTCTTCGGTTACTCCTCCCTTGTGTTCGAGAAGCTCGATTATCTGTTCGCGTTTTGCAGTCGGTCGTTGCATCGTTTCAAGCGTGTCCCAAATGATTGTTGGTGGCCTTCGTAATCACCATGATACAGGATATAAAAATGTGAACTTCGCCGCATCGTTAATCCGTCATCGAATCGCGTTTCGTTTCCATTTTGTGATTTAGGTCGATTGATGCTCATACTTTGGACGTTATTTTGAACGCTTTTAGGAAATTCGCTTGAACCGTCAGATCAAATCTTATTCTCGAATCGTCATTAAGATTGGTTCGGCATTGCTTGTTGATCAAGAGTCCGGTCTGCGGCGAAAGTGGCTTGATTCATTGGCAGCTGACATCGCTGATTTAAAGCAGACTGGCACGGAAGTCCTGATCGTTTCATCAGGAGCAATCGCACTTGGGCGTCGTCAGCTTAAGGACTCACACAGTCAGAACCAGTTGAGGCTCGAAGAAAGCCAAGCGGCTGCTGCGATTGGGCAAATTTCACTTAGCCGGACTTATTCAGAATTGCTGGATGCACACGGGCTAATCACCGGTCAAATTTTGCTTACGGTCAATGATACGGAAACTCGCAGAAGGTATTTGAACGCTCGTGCCACGATCGAAACGCTGTTGGATTGGAATGCCGTTCCCATCATCAATGAAAACGATTCGGTTGCGACGACTGAGATTCGTTTCGGTGACAACGATCGACTGGCCGCTCGCGTTGCATCAATGGTGGGTGCCGACCTTCTGATCCTATTTTCAGACGTGGATGGTCTGCACCGTGAATCCCCCGCTGTTAATGCCGATGCTGAGTTCGTCAGTGTCGTAGATTCCATCACGCCGGAGATTGAAGCGATGGCCGGCGATGCGGTTTCCGGATTGTCTCGCGGTGGTATGAAGACAAAAATTGATGCGGCCAAAATGGCGACCGCTTCGGGCGTGACGATGGTGATCGCGTCAGGGAAATTCGAACATCCGATCAAACGAATCGACGAGAACGAAACCGCCCGGTCGACTTGGTTTCGTCCCAGCAATTCACCTGTCAATCAACGTAAGAAGTGGATTGCAGCCGGTATTGGCGTCGCCGGATCGATCAAGATTGACGAAGGTGCGTTGATTGCGTTGGAGGCTGGGAAAAGTCTGTTACCTGCCGGCGTGACGAAGGTAGATGGCGAATTCAAGCGAGGTGACACGGTGGATATTTTGAGTCCATCTGGTCAAAGTGTTGGAAGAGGTTTGATTCAGTACGATGCTCAAGACGCGGGTAAAGTCGTCGGCCTCAAGAGTGCTCAGATTCAACGATTTCTCGGTCCCAATATTCGAGTTGAGATGATTCACCGCAACGATATGGTGCTGGATCAGTAGTCGCGAAAATTGGTTTTTGAAGTCATTCACGCGAAAGTGTCGTAGGCCGGATCAGGAGCTTTAGCGACGCCAATTCGGCAATCCCGGGACGGTGAACGGAGGTTCAGCGAGCCAGAACCAACACATTGTCATCGCAATACAACAG
>CAZQQR010000115.1:5759-15140 GCA_964595515.1 uncultured Pirellulaceae bacterium | reverse complement strand
AGTTCCAGCGTGTCCAATCCCGACCCAAAAAACAAAGTTCACAATCGGCCAACCCCAATAGGCTGGGTTGTTGTTACCCCAGACTCCAGTGCCTTTCATGATCAAGTGACCGACACAGCCACCAAGCACAGCCAACAGCGAAACCGCGCAAGCCAGAACCAAGTACCAGATCTTCGGTTGCTTTTCTAATTCCCAAACGCCACAAACTTCGTCGGTCACACCGGCGTAATCGAGGCCGAGGACCAGCGGAGTTCGTTCCGCCGCATCATCGTAGGTATTGTTCAAGTCTACTGAAGGATTGACCGTAGCCATTTATCAATTCTCGTTATTAAGTTTTAATCCTGCGTGCATTTTTTGCCGTGATGAAACGTGAGCGGATGAAATCAACCAGCGGTTTCGTCGCGACTGCAAAACAGGTTTAGTGATCTTTCTTTTCTTCTTTTTCGTGAGCGTGATCTTCAACATGATCCTCGCCCTCAGCGTGTGTGTCTTTTGCGTGAACGTCACCGTCGTGCGAATCTTCGCTGTGACCGTGACTGCCCATCGAACTAATATCGTCGACCGTGACCAGCATTTTGTGCGGGTTGCGAACGCGAGCCAGATATTTAGTTCGCGGACGGTTGTTTAATTCTTCCAGCATCGTGTAAGCACGTGGGTTGGCGTGAGCCTTGGCCACGTCGCTTTCTTCGTTGTGAAGATCGCCAAACTTGATCGCTTGAGTTGGGCAAGCGTCCTGACAAGCGACGGTGACTTCGTTAGGTCCGATGTCCCGCTTTTCAACCTTGGCTTTAATCTTGACGTCCTGAATCCGCTGCACGCAGTAAGTACATTTTTCCATCACGCCGCGGCTGCGAACGGTGACTTCAGGATTCATCATCAAGTTTTGCAATTTCAAATCACCCTTTGGAAGCTTGTCAGCACCCGGGTACTTCAACAACGTGACAGCGTCGCTGTAGTTAAAGAAGTTGAACCGGCGAACCTTGTATGGACAGTTGTTACCGCAGTAACGTGTTCCAATACAGCGGTTGTAAACCATCGAGTTCAAGCCTTCGTGACTGTGAACCGTGGCCGCGACTGGACAAACCGTTTCGCATGGCGCGTTTTCGCAGTGATGACAGGTCACCGGTTGGTGAACCATCTGAAGGTCCATCTCGGCGGCTTCTTCTGGGCTGCCCGCATAAAGATTGTCACCGTAGTAACGATCGATTCGAAGCCAGTGCATTTCACGGCCACGCCAGACTTCTTCTTTACCAACAATTGGAATGTTGTTTTCAGATTGGCAAGCCACCACGCAAGAGTTACAGCCAATGCATTTGTTGAGGTCAATCGACATGCCCCAAACATTGGTGTAGGTCGTCTTGGTGCCGTCGTTCTCTTCGCTTTTGTAATCTTCGCGAGCACCGGGAGTAATGTCGAACAACTCATGGTGCATGTGGAACGCTTCGGGCCATGAGTGGTGATGGCCACCGTGTCCGCCATGATCGTCGTGCTCTTCGTCGTGTTTTTCCTGAGGAACGGTGTAAGCAACCGGCTGGATGACTGGCAAAGCCGTGGCATCAGCAACCGCGCGAGTCGTCTTGGACTTTGATTTTGGTTTTGTCTCCGCGTGATCGCCATGGCTGGTAAGGAATGTTTTGTAACTCTCGAAGGTGCCTTCACGAATCAGCGAGCTTCGATCACTTTCTTGCATGTTGTAGTCGCGGAACATTCGGCCCTGGATTTCTCCACGGCCAGTATTGTCGATTGCCCAAGGCTCTTGAACGATCGCCAGAATGTGCCGAGTGCCGGTCGCACTGACATCCGATTTGCCAACGCTCGCGACGTGCCAACCGTCTGACTTTCGAATCGGACCAACGTTTTGACCGACTGAATCAACATTTTGTTTTTCGTTACCACCCACACGACCGCAAGTCGTTCGTCCGTAGCCGATTTCAATTCCGATCGAACCGTCGGCTTGACCAGGCTGTATCGCAACCGGAATCGTGATCGACTCGCCGCCGACAGTGACGGACATCATGGTTGTTTTTGACTTGCTCGATTTGCCATTCTGTGTGACGCCGAGAGCAACAGCTGTTTTTGGACTAACCGAAGCGACGTTGTCCCAAGTGACTTTGGTGAAAAAGTCTGGCAGCTCCTGAAGCCAAGCGTTGTTGGCAAACCGTCCGTCGTAAACCGAAAGACTCGGGTTGAAAACAACCTCCATCGTCTCCCCGTCCCAAGCCTTTGACCAACTGTCGTCGGCTGCGATTTCTGGTGCGGCCTTGGCAGTTACGCTGACTGGCTCAAGAGCAGAACCTTCGACGAAACCGTCGTGAACAGCTTTTTTCCATGGAGCGCCCGAAAGCTCAAGCGATTTTTGAATGATCTCTTTGCCGTCCGACGAACCACCCATCATCGTCGAAAGCGTCTCAAGAATCGACTTGCCACCAAACAGCGGATTGATCAATGGTTGGCCGATCAAAATCGAACCATCGTTTGAAAATCCATCACTCCAAGACTCAAGCGGGTGAGCCGCGCCAGCGATGAACTTACAGGCGTTGCTGGTCTCGTTTTGGAAACAAGTTACATGAACGGAGTTGGCGACGCCACGAATCGCGTCAGCAAGTTTTAAATCTTGCGGCCCATCAAAGACAGGATTGCCACCAAGAATCACAAGCGTCTCAATGTTACCGGCTCGTGAGATGAACTCTTTGATCGACTCGTTGGAAGAAGGTCGGTCCGGTTCGGGCAACTGAGTGAACGTGACGGTCGCTCCGTTGTTGTCCAGCGATTGATTAAGTGCGTGAACGGCTGCGTGCACTTCGGCAGGTTGTTTTTCACCGGCAAGGACGATTCCTTTGCCTTTGTATTTGTTCAAGTCAGATGCCATCGCTGCCAGGACACGCTCGCGATAAGGCATGTCTTTGGTTGGCTGCTTGTTGGCGGAAACCGCAGCAGTCAGGGCCGCTACAAAGCCTGCGATTTTTGAACTTGGGACAGAGATGCGATGATCGGCTGACGAACCGGTTGTCGTGAACTGGCTTTCAACCGCGTACAGACGACTCATTTTCTTGTGGTCAGAGTCGCGGCCTTTGGCGAACTTAATGCTGTTCGAAATATTGCCAGGAGTCGTCGGACCAAGCGGATCGGCATCGAGTGTGACGATTACTTCTGCTTCGTCGAATTTGTAGTGAGCTCGATGAGCCTGGCCAAATGCGAGTTTGCTTCCCGCCCGAGAGTTGTCGTCATTGATCGAAGCAAAACTATGCCACGAACCACCCTTGGCGATCAAATCACGTTTAAGTTTTAGAAGACTTGGTGATGCACTTGGTTCCGCGATCACGGCGACCTTGCTCAAGTCGGTGAACTTGCACGCGTCGATGATTTTCTGAAGCTCAACCTCAGCCCAGTTGTCACCATCGGCCGCGAACGAATGGCGAAGTCGATCAGGACAGTAAAACTCAAGCATTCGGGCCTGAGTAAATGTTGTCGAACCACCCATCGAATCAGGGTGTTTAGGATTTCCATCAAGCTTGATCGGCCGACCGTCGTAATTGGTGGCAAGCAACGGATCGGCAACGCCGCCCATCTCAATCATGGTGGCGAATTTTTGAGGAACGCCCGGGATACGAGTTTGTGGCCGGAACGCGAACGGCGCGATTTTTTCTTCTTCGTAGCGACAGCCAACACTTCCGCCTAGCGCCAGCGAAGCACCCATTAACTGAAGCCATCGTCGCCGCGAGTATCCGTCCAAGTGCCCATCGATCGCAGCACCAAAGTCGCGCTCGACCGACTCGTTGAGCTCGGCGGAATCCAAAAACTCAGGGTTCGTTACATCGAACTTGGTGGCTTCCTGGTTAGCAATATTTTGATTCGTGCGTGGTTTGTTCATTTGGCTAACGATGTTTGACGTTTTGATTCGTTTTGACTCGGGCTGCAAAAGCGGCTGCAAAAGTTGGACTTAGCGGTGACAAGTCGAACAGCTGTCGTTGGGTTTAATTTTCAACTTCTTTGCCCACTCAGCACCGTAGGTCTCCCAATCAGGGTTACCGTTTTCATCTTTGGGTGGCTGAAAATCGAGTTGAGTAACCAGCTCTGGATCTCGAATATTTTTTGTCGGGTTACGGTGACAGTCGAGGCACCACTTCATCGAAAGTGGTTCCATTTGTGTGACGACTTCCATCGTGTCGATCCGGCCGTGACAAGAAACGCAACTGACACCACGAGCAATGTGAACGCTGTGGTTGAAGTAAACGAAGTCAGGAAGATCGTGGACGCGTTCCCACATCACGGGTTCATCTTTTTCAAGACTCACTCGGATTGGCTCAAGCAATGTGCTTTCTGGATGAACGATGCCAAGATCGCGAGCACCTTGAGTCGTTCGGTTTCCGCCATGGCAGTTACCACAAGTTGCGGTCGCTGGAATCGCGGCGTGACCTGCACGCTCAACGGTGTTGTGGCAGTAACGACAATCAAGTTTTAACTGACCGGCATGCAGCTTGTGACTGAATGGAACCGGTTGTTTCGGTTGATGGCCCACGTTAACAATCTCAGGATGGATCGCCGCAAACAAACAGGTTGCGAGATAACCACCTACTGCAATCGCCGTGATGGCTGCCAATAAAGTGAACTTGTTTACCCAAGTCGGGAAATGAAACTCTTGCATCAAATCACCAATGATCGTGACGTTGTTTAACGAAACGGTGTTGTATCTTTGGCACTTCCATTGGAGCAATTCCAGCGGACGTGCGTGAACATTAACGCTTCCATCCGAGTAGCTTTCGCCTATCTATATACCGGCACCAAAAGTGACGCCGTCACAAGAATTCGGATGGTCATAACAGGGTGCAAAAGAGTCGCGGGAAGCAATTCATAGCGCATGGACCCTAGCTATTCATTGGTGAAATCTAAGTAAAAGCTTGAGCGAGATAAACGTGTAAAAGTGTCGCAGTACTTTCGAGG
This sequence comes from uncultured Pirellulaceae bacterium, assembly GCA_964595515.1. Classification (GTDB taxonomy): domain Bacteria; phylum Planctomycetota; class Planctomycetia; order Pirellulales; family Pirellulaceae; genus Mariniblastus. The sequence continues at coordinate 10,199 of CAZQQR010000115.1, read as the reverse complement.
GGGTGTTAAGCGAGAGCCTATGGTTAATCTAAGGGATTTCTCGCAGCCTACGCAATCCGGATCAGCAATTGAAAAAACCGACCGAATCGGGCGAGTATGAACCGTCCCGCCATGACCAAAACGCGAAAACCGCGAGGTTGAACGTTTGTGGTGGACCTTTTTTTAAGGGAACTCCTAACAGTTTGGGATCCAAGAGGTAATCGTCAGCTACCTATCTCGAGCATAAAACCGTGTGCCAGCGATCGTCGGAGCCTAGAATCGAAATAGTTCAAAACATGTCGAAAGCTTCGAATGCCGGAAACCTCATCATCCCATGGCACCAGTCTGATTGTCAGGCTTCGCGACAATGATTCGATCGCCTGGAATGAGTTGGTTGAGCTTTATGGCCCACTCGTTTTCCACTGGTGCGCCGAAAGCAGGCTTCAGTCATCCGACTCAGCAGATGTGATGCAGGAAGTATTTGCTTCCGCTGCCAAGTCGATTCATCGATTCGAGAAACGTGCGGGTTCGAGTTTGCGGGGTTGGCTTTGGACAATCACTCGCAACAAGATTCGTGATTTTGTTCGAAAGCAGACTCGCCAAGTCAACGGGATCGGAGGAACAGAGGCCAATATTCGATTCAACCAAGTCGTTGACAATCAGTTTGATTCAACAAGCCTCGACGTCGATGAGTTGACTGGTGAATTGGAAACAAGCCGGTTGGTTCATCGAGCCCTTCAGCAAATCAAAGGCGATTTTCAAACACACACTTGGACTGCGTTTTGGAGATCAGCAATCGATGGCCAAGATACGAACTCGATTGCAGCAGAGTTAGACTTGAGTCCCAACAGCGTTCGCCAAGCCAAGAGCCGTGTGCTGAGAAGGCTGCGGGAACAACTTGGCGATGTGTGATCGAGATTGTGTGATCTGACCGCGTCGCTTCACGGACATTGCCATGCTGAGGACTTGCAAATTTTATGGAGTTTAAGCGACGACTTCGCTCTCGCTTTTTTTGAAACGCAGAGTCGCAGAGAGCGCGGAGGAAGTCCACAAAGTCGTAGGTCAGGCTGTGCCTGACGCGAGCCTGGACGTTGATCCATTTAATTGGTTCATCGTGTAAAAAACATGCGTTTCAGCAAGCAAAACACAACCAAACCCTGTTCGAAAATTTTCCTGTCACACTCGTTCGTTGTCTTGGTAGGCGGGAATTCTTCCCGTGAGAAAGCCTTGCGAACCAATTAGAGGTTGAGACATGGAATCCATTCGCTGCTACACGCGTGACGAACTCCGAGACTACCTGTTGGGTAAAACTGACGGAGATCGAGTCGAAGCCATCAGCCAACACCTCGACGTTTGCAATGAATGCGAGGATACGGTCGTCAATCTGGAGAGCACGTCCGATAGCCTCGTGGATGTCTTGGGAGCCAAGCCAAAACCAGAAAACTCTGATGGAGACTCAAGGGAAGCAGTCTATTCCGGCAACTCGGATTTCAAGCGGGCGATGGTTGCTTCCCAGCAAATTTTCAATTCTTGGGAAAACGAGCGACAAGACGATCGTTCGCCAGGTCCGGCAAGAATCGGTGACTATGAGATTATCGAAACGATTGCTCGGGGTGGAATGGGAAGTGTCTACAAAGCACGCCACGCGCGGCTTGGTAGAGAAGTCGCCATCAAGATTTTGCCCGAACGAAAAATGCAAAATGCGGAAGCGATTGCGCGGTTTTCACGTGAAATGAAAATCATTGGTGGAATGTCGCATCCGGCGATGGTCGCGGCAACCGATGCCGGTGCTGCGGCGGGTGTCCACTATCTTGTGATGGAGTTGGTGCCGGGAATTGATCTTGGAAAAATTATTCGTCGATGTGGACCGCTGAGTATCGGGGAAGCATGCGAGCTTGTCCGACAAGCCGCGATTGGGATCCAATATGCTCACGATCAGTCCGTCGTGCATCGCGATATCAAGCCGTCAAATTTGATGCTGACTGACAATACGAATGTCAAAGTTCTGGATCTAGGGCTGGCTACGCTTGGCGGGATGACCGGAACGGTAGACGAACTGACAACGGTTGGCCAACTGATGGGGACTCTGGACTATATGTCGCCAGAACAATGCGGAAGCACGCACGAGGTTGGGCCCGCCAGTGATGTGTATGGATTGGGGGCAACGCTTTACAAATTGTTGGCTGGTGTCGCACCCTACTCAAGTCCAGAGCACGATACGCCTTTGAAAAAGTTAAAGGCGATGGCAACGACTGCCCCAACTCCGATTCAGGAACGAAAATCTGGTTTGCCGGCCGAGCTAACGCAAATCGTTGATCGGTGTTTGCAAAAAGATCCTGCTGATCGTTTCGAGTCCGCTCAAGCCCTGGCGGATGCACTTCAGCCATTAGCCGAGGGACATCAGCTGTCAGAATTATTGGAACGAGCGGAATCCATCGGCGGCAATGTGGCTGGTCAACATTCGTTTGCTTTGGATCTCAATCATGTAAACGGAAACGCAACCAATGGGGTTGTGGAATCGAACGGTCGTTCGCTTGGCGGTAAACAGCATTCGCGAACGGCAACAGCCAATGGTGAGGTACCGTCGGCTCAAGCAATTTCGAAAACGAAGCCGTCTGGTACAGGTTGGTTCGGTAGAGTCGGCAAAGCCATCGCGTTGATGTTGGCTGCGGGGATTTTGGGGTACGGCGGCATCGTGATTTACTTAAACACGATGATGGGCCAGTTGGTGATCGAGTCAGAGGTCGAAGATCTTGACATTACGATTTTGAAAAACGATCAGCCGGTCAAAAACATCGAAGTCCAGCAGGTGCAAAATTCAACGCGGTTGTTTGCTGGTGAATACAAGATTGTCATCAACGGGCAGACTGATGCACTGGTGGTTGAAAATGACCAGTTCGTGCTGCGGCGCGGGACGGTGGTGGTCGCAAGAATCGGTAAAAAAGCGAATGCAATCGCAATAACGTCAACGGTTGCCAACCTCGATGACACGAAAAACATGTCTCCTTCTTCGCCTGTCGACAACAAAGACAGGGTTGTTGGAGTTGGTTTTTTTGAACGCCGAGTCTACGACTTGTTACAGGCCCGAGCGCAAGGCCTCGCCTGGATTCGAGAAAAGAAAATGTCGGAAAAGGTATTCAAGGGATACACCGGTTTAATCGATGAACTCATTTTAGAGTCACGAAACTCGGTCGCTAGGAAAAGAAACCGTGTCAATTTTTACGACGACCAGTACTACCAGCTCCGGCGCGACCAAGCGGAGCGTTGGCTCAATGATGGTGCTCCTAGTTCCTCTCTCCAAGCTTCGATCGATGCACATCTGGCTTTTATGAATGAACTCGAAGCCAATGAGACAAATGATGGTGCTCCTCCTAGTTCCTCTTTCCAAGCTTCGCTCGGTGACTTTCGCGCTTTTGTGAGGGCGAACGAAACCAGCAAGACCGCTCAGTTCACTCAGCCGCCTTTGGTCGCAACCTCGCAACGAGCCGTTAGTTCGAATACCGAATCCAGATATCATGAAGATAGTGGAATCACCTATCAGGGAAATTCGCTTCACAAATGGGTGCAATTGGCCGTCAACTCAAGCGGCAAAATTCACTCAAAGTACATTTGGGATCTCAAATCGGTTGCCGATAAGTTTCCTGAATCAGACCGGCGATATGTCGTTGATCAATTCTTGAACCAATACGAAAAAGAAATCTCGATCGATCTTCAGGAACGTCTTGTTCGGTCGCTTGCTCCAATTTGTATCGACAACGACAGTTATCAACGTTTGCTACGTTACGCGATTAAAAAGCAAATGGAAGATGTTTCAATGATTGACGGTGAGGGCTCCAGTCACCTTTCGTCAGGTGGTCTCAGCTTACTTCAATACTTGAGTGACCAATGGGATCGGTATGAACCGGAAGTCTACAAATTGGCTTCGTCTCAAAATCCTGTTGAACGGATGGTTGGGATATCTGGTTACTTTCGCAGTCTCAGAGAAAAAATCTCGCCAGTTGTCGATCCTAAAGCAGACGAAAAATGGCAACAGCTCGCGATCAAACTATTGGACGATGATGTCGAACAAATTCGCGAATACGCCAGTCGTCTACTCACCAAATTTGTGCCTCGTGACAACCGAAGTGTTATCGCGGAATTGGAACGCCGCATTTTGGAAACTGAGCCAAAGGCGAACGAACCTGTGGATCGATTCATGTTGGAATGGCTGGATAGGGTCATTCCACAGAAGCTAAACAATAAATTCCTTGCTAAAAAAATTGTTAGCTTGGTAGCAAATCAAAACATCTCCCCGAGATATCTTGCCAACTACTCGCTTGCCACAAGCGATAAAAAGAACACCTTTATTAATCAACTTGAATTGGTCCTTCGCGATCCGACCTGGGGGTTGGATGAGTATGAATACGAATACGTCAACGACGGGAGCCTAGGAGGTGGGATGGGCATGGAAATGGACGGCGG